>NZ_CP015118.1:5484082-5788753 GCF_002116905.1 Piscinibacter gummiphilus | reverse complement strand
GTCAACAAGGTCTCGCGCAAGAGCGGCACCGTCTACAACCCGGTCATCGACGGCGGCGAGTTCTTCCTCGTCAACGCGAAGGACAACCTCGAATACACGGCGTCCGCTGCCGGCGACGCCGTCGTGACGGTCGAGGAGAGCGGCCCGCTGCGCGCCGTGGTGAAGGCCACCGGCACGCTGACGGCCTCCGGCGGCTCGAACCCGATCAAGTACCTGGTGCGCTACTACGCCAGCCAGGGCTCGGACAAGATCGACGTCGAGGCGACGATCATCGACGACCGCAAGGAAGACAACGTCCAGGTCGTGCCCACCACGTTCGCGTTCGCCGCGAAGGCGCTGGGCCTGCGCTGGAACTACGTCGCGACGTCGGCCGAGTACCGCTTCGGCGGCGAGAACGGCGCGGCCTACGGCGGCACGGCCGCCGGCGAGACCTACATCGCGCAGGGCGGCAAGTTCAACTACGTCGACGGCGTCGACAACGGCCACACCTTCAGCTACACCGGCGCCGGCACGGGCGCCAAGGCCCCGGGCTGGATGGCCGTCGACGGCGGCAATGCGCACATCGGCGTGATGGTGAAGGACTTCTGGCAGCAGTTCCCGAACGAGCTGAGCGTCAACACCACCACGAAGACGATCACCGCGTCGCTGTTCCCGGCCCGTTCCGTGGGCGCCACCGCGCAGACCACCGCGCCGGCCCCCACCGCTACCGAGTACCTCCGCGCGAACACGCTGTACTTCGCTCGCCCGGGTGGCGCGAAGACCTACCAGCTGCGCCTGGCCATCGACGAGGCCAAGGCCGGCACGACCGACCTCGTCGCGCTGAACGAAAGCTTCCAGCGCCACCGCCTCGAGCTGATGTCCACCCCGGCGTGGTACGCGGCCTCCGGCGTGTTCGGCGACCTGAACGTCGGCGCGTCCACCACGGGCGCCACCGGCTACAACGCCTACCTGATGCAGGACATCTACGAGCGCAGCGTCGAGAAGACCGACGGCAACGCCACGATGTTCGGCTGGCGCGACTACGGCGACCGCCTGCGCGCGGGCTGGAACGTCGTGAACAACGTGAAGATCCCGAGCTTCTACAACGACACGCACGTCGGCGCGAACAACTTCTTCACCCAGTTCCTGCGCACGGGCGACCAGCGCTGGTACGGCATCGCCGAGATCGCCACGAACCACTTCCGCGACATCGACGTCTCGCACGGCCCGCGGTCGGGCTACTGGGACGGCACCACGCCGGCCGGCGAGATCCATGCGATCTCCCACGAGAACATCGACCACCAGGTGCGCAACATGCACTGGGGCCACGCCCACGTGAGCGGCATGAGCGACAGCTGGCTGCTCACCGGCGACAAGCGCTCGAAGGACGTGCTCGAGGAAGTGGCCATGTGGTGGAAGGCCGTGTCGCCGCAGTTCTTCAAGCGGCCGTTCGCGATGGCCGACAAGTACCGCGAAGCCGAGCGCGACTACGGCTGGCCGCTGTACGTGATGAACGAGTGGGTGCGCGCCACCGGCGACGCCACGTACCACAAGGACGTGGCCGGCGGCCTCGTCGACTACCTGAACCAGTGGTTCCGCACGCCGGCCAACCACATCGGCTACAACGCGGCGACGAACGTGATCTCGAACAACGTGATCAACCAGAACAACGCGGCCGCCGGCACGGGGTACTGGACGATGACGAAGATGGACAACAACCTCGGCTACAACGCCACGGGCACGAACCCGTGGATGGCCGGCGCGTTTCTCGGCAACATCATCAAGTTCTACGAAGCCGACCAGCTGTTCACCGCCGCGGGCAAGGGCTCGGGCCTGGACCGCACGCAGATCGTCGACATGATGCTGCAGGGCATGGACTACATCGTGAAGTACGGCTACGACGACACGAAGCAGTGGTTCGTGTACTCGGAGACCACCCGCACGTACAGCGGCGGCGACACGCACATCATCTACCCGCTGGCCTACCTCGACCGCCTCTACAAGCAGGAGAAGGCCGCCGGCCGCCTGGTCAACAGCAGCTGGTACACCTCGCAACCGAAGTGGGCCACCATCGCCACCCGCCGCTACGACGAACTGAACGCCATGAAGGTCGGCGCCAACACCCAGTCGTACGGCTTCTACGGCTACGAGATGGTCTACCCGGCGGACTTCTTCAAGGTCATGCAGGACACCCTGAACCGCTGACCCCGGCGGTCAGCCAGCCCAAAGAAAGAGCGCCCCGCGGGGCGCTCTTTTCATTGGCGATCAGCGAACGATCAGACGCGCTCGACGATCAGCGCGATGCCCTGGCCCACGCCGATGCACATCGTGCACAGCGCGTAGCGGCCGCCGGTGCGGTGCAGCTGGTTCACCGCGGTGGTGACCAGGCGGGCACCGCTGGCACCCAGCGGGTGGCCGAGGGCGATGGCGCCGCCGTTCGGGTTCACGCGCGGGTCGGTGTCCTGCAGGCCCAGGTCGCGCAGCACGGCGAGGCCCTGGGCGGCGAAGGCCTCGTTCAGCTCGATCACGTCGATCTGGTCGAGCTTGAGGCCGGTCAGCTCCAGCACCTTGCGGGTGGCGGGGGCCGGGCCCATGCCCATGATGCGCGGGGCGACGCCGGCGGTGGCCATGCCCACCACGCGGGCGCGCGGCGTGAGGCCGTTCTTCGCGGCACCGGACTCGCTGGCCAGCAGCAGCGCGCAGGCGCCGTCGTTGACGCCCGAGGCGTTGCCGGCCGTCACGGTGCCGTCCGGGCGCACCACGCCCTTGAGCTTGGCGAGCGCCTCGAGGCTGGTCTCACGCGGGTGCTCGTCCTTCGAGACGACGATGGGGTCGCCCTTCTTCTGCGCGATGGTCACCGGGGTGATCTCGGCGTCGAAGAAGCCGGACTTCTGCGCGGCCACGGCCTTGAGCTGGCTCGCCAGGGCCATCGCGTCCTGCGAGGCGCGGTCGATCTTGTAGTCGGTGGCGACGTTCTCGGCGGTCTCGGGCATCGAGTCGACGCCGTACATCTCCTTCATCAGCTTGTTGACGAAGCGCCAGCCGATGGTGGTGTCGTAGACGGCGTTGCTGCGGCTGAAGGCCGACTCGGCCTTCGGCATCACGAACGGGGCACGGCTCATGCTTTCCACCCCGCCGGCGATCATCAGACGGGCTTCGCCCGACTTGATGGCGCGGGCCGCGGTGCCCACGGCGTCCATGCCGGAGCCGCACAGGCGGTTCACGGTGGCGCCGGGCAGCTCGATCGGCAAACCGGCCAGCAGGCTGGACATGCGGGCGACGTTCCGGTTGTCCTCGCCGGCCTGGTTGGCGCAGCCGAAGATGACGTCGGTGATGGCGGCCCAGTCGACCTTCGGGTTGCGGGCGATCAGGGCCTTCAGCGGGATCGCGCCGAGGTCGTCGGCACGCACCGACGACAGGGCGCCGCCGTAGCGGCCGAAGGGGGTGCGAATGGCATCGCAGATGAAAGCGTCGGACACGGAATTCTCCTGAATGGAAACAAGGACAGCGGGGCCGGGGCGGGCCCGGGCAGCGGCTGGCGGAATCGGCGGGGGCGGCGCCTTCTGGGCGAGGCTCGGGCCGGAGGGTGTTGTCGGATGCTCCGAGTTTAAGTCGGGTGAAACGCCAACTCTGTCACCGGTGTGCGGTCAGGAGAACAAGCCCTACTGGACAAAGCCTCGCGCGCAATGCAAATTCCGGCCGGCTCCCGATCCCATGATGCGAAAAGATGCACCCAACCGTGCTGCAGTTCCGATTCCAGACCGCTCTCCCTGTCAGTTGTGTCAGGTGCGTCCGTTCCGTCCCCGGCTTAACCTCAAGTCTCGGGGAGTGACCGCCGAAAACGCCTTACCAGCCAAGCCTTCGCTCAAGGAGGCCACGCGGTTCACGGTATGAAAGACGCCTTGCCAACATCGCTGATCGAGGTACAGAAGCTGCGCGTGGGGATGTTCGTGCATCTCGACGTCGGCTGGATGGCGCATCCGTTTCCGCTGAGCAGCTTCAAGATCTCCTCGGCCGACCAGATCGCCACCATCCGGGGCCTGGGCAAGGCCCGGGTGCGCTGGAGCCCGGACAAGAGCGATCCCGACGCCGCAGCCGAGACCGTCGTGGTCGCGGAGGCCGCCGAGGCCGCCAACGCCCCGGCGATGGGCTCGGGCATCGGCGTCCCCGTCGAGACCCCGCAGGCCGCCGAGGCCCGCCGCCACCGCGAGGCGCTGGCCGCCGCGCGGTCGCGCCTGACCCTGTGCGAGCGCCAGTTCGCCGAAGCCACCAAGGCGTGCCGCCAGGCCACCGAGGCGGCCCTCACCCGCCCCGACGAGGCGCGCACCACCGCCGAGGCGCTGTCGCGCGCCTTCGTCGACAAGATGGTGGGCGACCAGGAGATGTGCATCCGGCTGCTGACCGAGGCCGCAGGTGACAAGGCCTCCCACCACGCGGTCAATGTCGCGGTGATCTCGCTGCTGATGGGCCGCACCTTCGGCCTGTCGCAGGACGAGATGATGGACGTGGGCGTGGGCGCGCTGATGCACGACATCGGCAAGCTCGAACTGCCCGAGCGCGTGCGCCATCGCGAGGAACACTTCACCGTCGCCGAGACCCAGTTCTACCAGGAGCACGTGGCCCACGGCGTCACCATCGCCCGCAAGATGGGCCTGCAGCCCGGCGCCACGCTGGTCATCGCCCAGCACCACGAACACGCCGACGGCAGCGGCTTCCCGCTCAAGCTCAACAGCGACCGCATGACCACGGCCGCACGCATCGTCTCCCTCGTCAACCGCTACGACAACATGTGCAACCCGCACGTGCCGTCGCGCGCCCTCACGCCGCACGAGGCGCTGTCGCTGCTGTTCGCCCAGGGCAAGAACCGGTACGACACGGCCATCCTCGGTGCCTTCATCCGCATGATGGGCGTGTACCCGCCAGGCTCCACGGTGCAGCTCACCGACGACCGCTATGCTCTGGTGATGTCGGTCAATTCCACCCGCCCGCTCAAGCCCACGGTGCTGGTCCACGATCCCAGGACGCCGCGCGACGACGCGCTGCTGCTCAACCTCGAGGCCGACTCGCGCCTGGGCATCCGACGCAGCCTGAAGCCGCAGGCGCTGCCGCCGGACGCCATCGCCTACCTGTCGCCCCGCCCGCGCGTTTCCTACTTCTTCGAACCGAACGTCACCACCGAGGATCCGGTGGCATGACCGGTCCGGCCGTTCGCGAGGCGTGGTCCGCGCTCATCGAGGGTTTCCTCGATGCGGTGTGGCTCGTCGACGGCGACACGCTCCGCATCACCGCCGCCAACGCCGCCGCCGGCACGCTCTTCGGCATCGAACCCTCGGCCCTGCACGCGCGCACGGCCGCCGAACTCAGCGCCACGCCGGAAGACCTCGCGTTCTGGGAGGGGGTCGACCACGGCTGGCAGGACGCCATCGTCTCCGAGTCGCTGGTGCGCCGCTTCAACGGCACGGTGGTGCCGGTCATGCGCCGGGTGAGCCGGGTCGAGTCCGATGGCCGGGCCGTCTACGTGGTGGTGTTCCAGGACCGCAGCGCCCACCAGGCCACGCAGGACGAACTCGAGCACCGGCTCTCGGAACTGCGCGCCACGCTCGAATCCACGGCCGACGGCATCCTCGTCACCGACCTCGCCGGCTCCATCCGCGGCTTCAACCGGCGTTTCGCCGCGTTGTGGAACCTGTCGGAAGACCTGCTGACCCAGCGCGACGACGCCGCCGTGCAGGCGTGGATGCGCAGCAGCGTCGTCGACGTGACCGACTACGACCGGCGGCTCGCCGCCATCCGCGACGCCACGCTGCTCCAGACGAGCGACGTGTTCGCGCTGCATTCCGGCAAGGTGATCGAACGGGTCACCTTGCCGCAGTGCAGCCGCGGCCAGCCCATCGGCCGGGTGTTCTCGTTCCGGGACATCACCGAGAAGCTCGCCGCCAGCCAGCGCATCGAGGAGCTGAGCCAGACCGACCCGCTCACCGGCCTGCCGAACCGCCGGCTGCTGGCCGACCGCGTGGAGTTCGCGCTGGCGATGGCCCAGCGCAACGGCCATTCGTTCGCGCTGATGGTCGTCAACCTCGACCGCTTCAAGCACATCAACGACACCTTCGGCCTCGGCTTCGGCGACCGCGTGCTGCTCGAGGTGACCGACCGCATCAAGGGCTGCCTGCGCAGCCTCGACACGGTCGCGCGCCTCGGCAGCGACGAGTTCGTGCTGCTCGTGCACAAGGCCGACGCGCAGGGCGCCGAGGCCACGGCGCGCCGCGTGATCGAGGCGATGTCCCGCCCGTTCCGGCTCGACGCCGTCGAGTTCACCGTCACCTGCAGCATCGGCGTGGCGCTGTGCCCCAACGACGGCGACAACCTCGACGAGCTGATGCGCCGCGCCGACGCCGCGATGCACCGCGTGAAGGAACTGGGCCGCGCGAGCTTCCGCTTCCACCAGGCGCAGGCCGACACCGCGCCGCGCTCGCAGATGCACATCGACCACGCGATGCGCCAGGCGCTCGTGAGCGGTCATTTCCGCCTGCACTACCAGCCCCAGATCGACCTCGCCACCGGCGACGTCGTCGGCGCCGAGGCGCTGATCCGCTGGCGCGACCCCGTGCTGGGCGACGTGTCGCCGGCCGAGTTCATCCCGCTCGCCGAGGAGAGCGGCTTCATCATCGCCATCGGCGATTGGGTGCTCGCGCAGGCCGTGCGCCAGGCGGCGGCGTGGCGCGCGGCGGGGTGGGACTTCCCGGTGTCCATCAACGTGTCGGCGCTGCAGTTCCAGCAGGCCGACTTCATCGAACGCGTGGCGTCCACGCTGTCGGCCGTGGGGCTGCCGCCGAACCGGCTGGAACTCGAACTCACCGAATCCATCCTGATCCACGACGCCGAGGACGCGCTGCACCGGCTCAAGGCGCTCGACCAGCTGGGCGTGCTGATGTCCATCGACGACTTCGGCACGGGCTACTCGTCGCTCGCCTACCTGAAGCGGTTCCCCATCGACCGGCTGAAGATCGACCGCAGCTTCATCCGCAGCCTGCCCGGGGACACCGGCGACGTGGCCATCGTCAACGCCATCGTGCAGATGGCCCGGGCGATGCAGCTGCGCGTGATCGCCGAGGGGGTGGAGACCGAGCCGCAGCGGCAGTTCCTGCTCGACGCGGGCTGCCACGAGTTCCAGGGGTTCCTGTACTCGCCGGCCCTCGACGTGCCCGCCTTCGAGGCGCGCCTCGGGCGCCCGGCACCGCCGTCGAAACCCAGCATCCGTCTGGTGACCGGGTAAGGGCTCTGCCGTCCGGCGTACGATCATGGTCTCTCCGCTTCCAGGAAGACCCCGATGCTCTACAAATTCAGATCGAAGGCCGGCAGCGACGTGATCATGATGGGCGCCAACGGCGACGAGGTGCTGCGCGTGATCGGCAAGTCGCCGGCGCCCACCGGCATCATCGAACCCGCCGCCATGCCCGCGGCCATCGCCGCCATCGAGCAGGCCATCGCCGCCGAGGACACCCTGCGCAAGCAGCAGGAAGCCGAGGCCGAAGCCGAGGGCAAGACCCTGCCGCCGCGCGAAGGGGTGTCCCTGCGCCAGCGTGCCTGGCCCCTCGTCGAACTGATGAAACGCGCCCAGCCCGCCGGCCACGACATCGTCTGGGGCGTCTGAGACAGGAACCCGCCATGAAACTCGACAGCAACGACTTCACCGACCACCAACCCCTGCCCGCGCGCTTCGCCGCCGGGAAGCCCGACGGCCAGGGCCAGGCCACCTTCTCCGACGACGTGAACCCGCACCTGGCGTGGTCCGACGTGCCTGCCGGCACCCAGTCGTTCGTGCTGGTCTGCTGCGACGGCGACGTGCCGAGCCGCGGCGACGACGTCAACCAGCCCGGCCGCGAGGTGCCCGCCGACCTGCCGCGCGTCGACTTCTTCCACTGGACTCTCGTGGACCTGCCCGCCGCGCTGCGCGAGATCGCCCAGGGCGAGTTCGCCAAGGGTTTCGTGCCGAAGGGCCGGCCCGGTCCGGCCACGGCGCACGGCGCGCGCCACGGCCTGAACGACTTCACCGGCTGGTTCGCCTCGAACCCGGACATGGCCGGCCAGTACTTCGGCTACGACGGCCCGTTCCCTCCGTTCAACGACGCGCTCGTGCACCACTACGTGTTCACGCTCTACGCGCTGTCGGTGCCGAAGGTGGCCGTCGACGGCGCGTTCACCGGCGCCCAGGTGCGTGCCGCGATCGCGCCGCACGTGCTCGCCGAGGCCTCGCTCACCGCCACCTACACGCTCAACGCCCGCCTCCTGTGAACCAGACCACCCGCATCCTGGCGATCCGCCACGGCGAGACCGCCTGGAACGTCGACACCCGCATCCAGGGCCAGCTGGACATCCCCCTGAATGCCACCGGACGCTGGCAGGCCGAGCAGCTCGGCCGCGCCATCGCCGACGAAGGGCTCGACGCCGTCTACACGAGCGACCTGGCCCGCGCCCGCGAAACCGCCGAGGCGGTGGGCCGCGGCGCCGGCCTGCCGCTGGTGCTGGACACCGGCCTGCGCGAGCGCGCCTTCGGCGTGTTCCAGGGCCTCACGTTCGCCGAGATCGAGGCGCAGTGGCCAGAGGCCGCAGTGCGCTGGCGCAAGCGCGATCCATCGTTCGGACCCGACGGCGGCGAGGTGCTCACCGAGTTCTACCAGCGCTGTGTCGACACCGCGGCCCGCATCGCCGCGGCCCACCCGGGCCAGTCGATCGCGCTCGTGGCCCATGGCGGCGTGATGGACTGCCTGTACCGCGCGGCCACCCGCGTGGACCTGCAGGCGCCGCGGTCCTGGCTGCTCGGCAACGCGAGCATCAACCGGCTGCTGTGGTCCCCCGAGGGCTTCTCGCTCGTGGGCTGGAGCGACACGCAGCACCTCGACGGCGCGGTCGCGCGCGACGAGACCAACGACGCGTCCGGCGCCGGCCGCGTGGGCCACGCCGCCTGAGCGGTTCCCCTCGGGGAAACCGCTCTGTCGCGTGCGCCCGGATGGGGCGAGCATGGGGCCATGACCGGCCCCCAAGTCATCGTCCTCGCAACCCCCGTCTTCCTGCTGCTGATCGCCCTCGAGTGGTTCGTCGGCCGGCGGCGCGGGCGCGACACCTACCGCCTCAACGACGCGCTCAACAGCATCGGGCTCGGCGTGCTGAGCCAGATCGTCGGCGTGTTCAGCGCCGTGATCACGCTCGGGCTCTACACGGTGGTGTTCGAGCACGCGTCGCTCGTGCAGCTGTCCGCGTCCAGCCCCTGGGTGTGGGTCGTCGGCCTCATGCTCTACGACTTCTGCTACTACTGGCACCACCGCCTGGGCCACACCGTGGCGCTGTTCTGGGCCGCGCACGTGGTGCACCACCAGAGCGAGGACTACAACCTCAGCACCGCGCTGCGCCAGACCGGCAGCGGCTGGGTGGCCGGCTGGCTCTTCTACCTGCCGATGGCCGTGCTCGGGTTCCCGCCGCTGGTCTTCGCGGTGGTCGCCCTGATCGACCTGCTCTACCAGTACTGGGTGCACACGCAGCAGATCGGCAAGCTCGGCGCGTTCGACCGCTGGTTCTGCGCGCCCAGCAACCACCGCGTGCACCACGCGGTGAACGACCGCTACCTCGACCGCAACTACGGCGGCATCCTGATCGTGTGGGACCGCCTCTTCGGCACGTTCCAGGAGGAGGTCGACAGCGACCCGTGCGTGTACGGCAGCCGTGGCCCGCTGCGCAGCTGGAACCCCCTGTGGGCGAACCTGCAGGTGTACGCGGGGCTGGCCCACGACAGCTGGCACACGAAGCGCTGGTCCGACAAGCTGCGCGTGTGGTTCGAGCCACCGGGCTGGCGGCCTGACGACGTCGCGGCCCGGTTCCCGAAGGTGCCGTTCGACATCGCGAAGGTCGAGCGCTTCGACCCGCCGATGTCGCGCCGCGCCGCCGGGGCCGCCGCTGGCCTGTTCGTGGTGCTGCTCGGCGCCACCGCATGGTGGCTCTGGAACGCCCACCTCCTCGCCACGGGAACGTCGGTGGCCGTGGCGGCCGGCATCGTCGCGGGGCTGTGCGCCGTGGGCTGGTTGTGCCAGCGCGCGGCGACCGACGGCGAACCCGCTGCGATGGCCCCCCTCATCGATTCTTAAAAACTCGCCGGCACAATCGCGGGTTTTCCCACCGGAGCCCGCCCGATGATCCGTTCGATCACCTGCCTCGTTGCGGCGCTCGCCGCGTCCGCCCCCGCGTTCGCCCAGCCCGCCGCCCCCGACAACAACTGGAACGTCACGCTCGGGCTCGGCGTGGTCAGCACCCCCGAGTACCCCGGCAGCGACCAGCAGAAGGTCATGCCGGTGCCCGTGCTGCTCGCGAACAACGGCCGCTGGTTCCTCGGCGCGCTGCCGGCCGCGGGCGTGCCGTTCGGCATCGGCTACGACCTGGTGCGCACTTCGCAGTGGCGCTTCGGCCTCGCCGTGGGCAGCGGCTTCGCCCAACCCCGCGAAGAGAAGGACGACGCCCGCCTGGCCGGCCTGGGTGACATCGACGCCACCGCGCAGCTGGCCGCGTTCGGCAGCTTCACCGAGCAGTGGTTCACCGCGCGCGCGGCCGTCACCACCGACATCGGCGGCAACGGCCACGGCACGTACGGCCTCGTGGACCTCGAAGGCAAGTACCGCGTGACCGAGCGCTTCGCGCTGAGCGTCGCGCCGGGCTTCACGTTCGGCGACCGCCGCAACCAGCAGACCTTCTTCGGCATCGACGCCACCCAGAGCGCCCGTTCGGGCCGCGCCGAGTACCACGCCGACGGCGGCCTCAACAGCGTGCGCCTCGCCTTCGGCGCGGAGTACGGCCTGTCCCCGCGCTGGGGCCTGGGTGCACGCGTCGTGCTGTCGAAGCTGCGCGGCGACGCGGCCGACAGCCCGATCACGCAGGACACGACCCAGAACACGTACTCGGTGTTCTCGACCTACCGGTTCTGACGTTCCGACCCGGCCGCCCTAGAATGGCGGCCGTGACCGCGCCCCGCACCGCCCCCCGACACCACCGCCTCCTGCTGGCGGTGCTGCTCGTGCTGTCGTTGCTGTGGCAGCCGTGGGTGTCCACGGCGCACGCGGTCGCGATGGCCTCGGGCACCGAGGTCTGCACCAGCACCGGTCCGCAGGTGTTCGACGCGAACGGCAAGGCCATCGACGCCCAGCCCCGTTCGTGCCTCGACTGCTGCGGCGCCATGACGCCGCCGGCGCTGCTGCCCACGGTGGCCGCGATGGCGTTGCACCCGCTGTCGCACGCGGCCCCGGCCGAACCGCTCACCGCCCAGCGCCTCGCGGCGCAATGGCTCGCGCCGCTGTCGCGCGGCCCGCCCGTCCTCTCCTGATCCGACCTGCCATTCCCCGCGTGGTGCACCACCGCGCGGGCTCGCATTCGTTTCTGGAGACACCATGTCCCGCATTCCCCGGCCGCTCGCGGCCCTGGCGCCGCTGTGCGTCCTCGCCTCGTTCGCCCATGCCCAGACGGGCGTCGAACTCGCCCCGGTCGTCGTCACCGGCCAGAAGAACCCCGACCAGTCCACGCTGACCCAGCCCGACCTGCCCACCGCCCGCCAGCGCCTGGCCACGGTGCCCGGCGGGGCCGAGGTGGTGGATGCCGCCACGTACGACAGCGGCCGCGTCTCGAACCTCACCGACGCGCTCGGCAACGCCACCGGCGTCTACGTGCAGCCGCGCTTCGGCGCCGAGGAGTCGCGCATCTCGATCCGCGGCTCGGGCCTGCAGCGCACCTTCCATGGCCGGGGCCTCAAGCTGATGCAGGACGGCGTGCCGCTGAACCTCGCCGACGGCAGCTTCGACTTCCAGGCGATCGAGCCGCTGTCGGCGCGCTACATCGAGGTGTGGCGCGGCGCCAATGCACTGCAGTACGGCGCGGCCACGCTCGGCGGCGCGGTCAACTTCGTCTCGCCGAACGGCTACAACGCCGACCTCCTGCGGGTGCGCGGCGAGGCCGGCAGCTTCGGCTACGGCCGCGTGCAGGTCGCGACCGGCGACGTGAACGGCCGGCTCGACCACTACGTGTCCGCGAGCGGCTTCCGCCAGGACGGCTTCCGCGACCACGCGCAGCAGTCGACGGGCCGCCTCTCCGCCAACCTCGGCTACCAGCTGGCCGACCACCTCGAGACCCGCTTCTACCTGGGCTACGTCGACAGCGACTCCGAACTGCCCGGCTCGCTGACGCGGGCGCAGCTCGAGAGCGACCCGAGCCAGGCGGCCGTGGGCAACATCACGGGCGACCAGCACCGCGACATCCGCTGGACGCGCCTGTCGAACAAGACGGTGTGGCAGGACGGCCCGCAGCGTGTCGAAGGCTTCGTGTTCCTGTCCGACAAGACCCTGCACCACCCGATCTTCCAGGTCATCGACCAGCACAACCAGGACGTGGGCCTCGAGCTGCGCTACGTGCGCGAGGACGGCCCCAACCGCCTCACCGCCGGCATCGCGCCGAGCCGCGGCGTGACCGACGAGGACCGCTACGTCAACGTCGGCGGCCGTTCGGGCGCACGCACGAACGCGTCGAAGCAGACCGCGAGCAACGTCGAGGTGTACGTCGAGGACCAGTACCTCCTGCGCCCCGATGTCGCGCTGATCGCCGGCCTGCAGCACGTCGAGTCGTCCCGCCGCCTGGAGGATCGGTTCGTCGTGGCCGGCGTCGACGAGGGCTTCGACCAGCACTACAGCGGCACGAACCCGAAGCTCGGCGTGCGCTGGGACCTCTCGAAAACCGTGCAGGTCTACGCGAACCTCTCGCGCAGCATGGAGCCGCCCACGTTCAGCGAACTGGCCGGCGGCCTCACGCCCACGCTCAACGCCGCCCAGCGCGCGGACACCTTCGAGGTCGGCACGCGCGGCCGGTGGAACGGCCTCGTGTGGGACACCTCGTTCTACGAGGCCCGCGTGAAGGACGAACTGCTGCAGATCGCCGTCAACTCGGCGGGTGCCAGCACCACGGTGAACGCCGACCGCACGCTGCACCGCGGCATCGAACTGGGCCTGTCGGGCGAGGCGCTGCGCCGGCCCGAAGGCCAGGTCGAATGGTCCGCCAACGCGCTGTGGAACCACTTCCGCTTCCGCGACGACGCGGTGTACGGCAACAACGCGTTGCCTGGCATCCCGAAGTACTTCGGCCGCGCCCAGGCCGGCTGGCGCTTCGCGCAGGGCACGCTGGTGGCGCTGCACGCCGAAGGGTCGAGCGGCTACCCCATCGACTTCACGAACAGCTTCGGCGCGAAGCGCTACGTGATCTGGGGCCTGCGCGCGTCCGGTGACGTGGTCAAGGGCGTGTCGTGGTTCGTCGACGGGCGCAACCTGTCGGACAAGCACTACGCCTCGGCCACGGGTGTCGTGCGCAACGCGGGCGGGGCCGACACGGCGCAGTTCATGCCGGGCGATGGCCGTGCCGTGTATGCCGGCCTCGACTGGAAGTTCCGCTGAGATGCGTCGCCCCGCGACCGGGCAGGGAAACTTGTCCGACAGTTTGACGAGACCGGCTCGATGCCTAGACTGGGTCAGGCCTCAACTGCCGGAGACCTCCCATGTGGACACGCCGACTGACCCTCGCCGACATGCCCCAGTCGCTGGGCACCTTCAAGCCCGTGGGGCACGTGATGATCGCGCTGCCCGAGGGCGAGCCGGTGCGGCAGGCCGCGCAGGCCCTGCTCGAGGCCGGCTTCGAGGCCGAGGACATCCTGCACTTCGACTCGGAGGAGGGCCAGGTGCGCATGCGCGAGATGATCGAGCACAGCAGCGAGGCCGCGGGCTTCGGCTACGAGATCACGCTGATGCGCCGCTACCAGAAGCTCTCCGACGAGGGCCACCGCTGGCTGCTGGTGTACGCGCCGGAGGACGAGGAGACCGACCAGGTGACCGCGGTGGCGAAACGCTTCGGCGCGCCGATGGCGGTCAAGTACCACCGCCTCGCGGTGCAGGACCTGATCTAGACCGCGTCGAACAGGTCGGGCGCGCTGCCGCGCTTCGGCGGGGTCACGCCCAGGTGGCGGTACGCCGCCATCGTGGCGATGCGCCCGCGCGGTGTGCGCTGCAGGAAGCCCTGCTGGATCAGGTACGGCTCGATCACGTCTTCGATCGTGTCGCGTTCCTCGCCGATGGCCGCGGCCACGTTGTCGAGGCCCACGGGCCCGCCGTCGAAGCGGTGGATCACGGCCTCGAGCAGCTTGCGGTCCATCACGTCGAAACCCTGCGGGTCCACGTCGAGCATCTGCAGCGCGCGGTCGGCCAGCGGCTTCGTGATGCGGCCGTCGCCCTTCACGTCGGCATAGTCGCGCACGCGGCGCAGCAGGCGGTTCGCGATGCGCGGCGTGCCGCGCGAGCGGCGGGCGATCTCCACCGCACCTTCGGCGTCGATGGGCACGTCGAGCAGGCCCGACGAACGCGTGACGATGCGCGCGAGTTCCTCGGACGTGTAGAACTCGAGGCGCGCGACGATGCCGAAGCGGTCGCGCAGCGGGTTCGTGAGCATGCCCGCGCGGGTGGTGGCGCCCACGAGCGTGAACGGCTGCAGGTCGAGCTTGATCGAGCGGGCCGCCGGGCCTTCGCCGATCATGATGTCGATCTGGTAGTCCTCGAGCGCGGGGTACAGGATTTCCTCGACGACCGGCGAGAGCCGGTGGATCTCGTCGATGAACAGCACGTCGTTGCGTTCGAGGTTCGTGAGCAGCGCGGCCAGGTCCTTCGGCTTCTCGAGCACGGGGCCCGAGGTCTGGCGCAGGTTCACGCCCAGCTCGTTCGCGATGATGTGGCTGAGCGTGGTCTTGCCGAGGCCCGGCGGGCCGAACAGCAGCACGTGGTCCATCGCCTCCGACCGCTTCTTCGCCGCGCCGATGAAGATCTCGAGCTGCTCGCGCGCCTTCGCCTGCCCCACGTACTCGGCCAGGCCCTTCGGACGCAGCGCGCGTTCGATGGCCTCCTCGTTCGGCGAGGCCGGGGCGGCGCTGACGACCCGTCGCACGGGCTCGAATTCGTCGGTCTGGATGCTCATTCCCCCATTATCCCGTTCGCTGACAATACCCGGGCACCGATGCCCAGAAGGAATCCCCGATGACCTCTCTTTCCCGCACCCTCGCCGGCCTCTCCCTCGCGCTGTTCGCCTCCGTGGCGGCGGCCCAGTCCACCGTGCGCGTGGACGCGCCCTACGCGCGCGCCACCGTGCCTGGCCAGCCGGCCGGCGGAGGCTACCTGAAGGTCACCAACACCGGCAAGGAGGCCGACCGCCTGCTGTCGGTCTCGGCCGACGTGTCGAAGTCGGTGGAGCTGCACTCGATGTCGATGGAGGGCGACGTGATGCGCATGCGCCAGGTCGACGGCATCGACGTGCCCGCGGGCGGCAGCGTGGAGCTGAAGCCGGGCGGCCTGCACATCATGTTCATCGGCCTCAAGGGGCCGCTGAAGGCGGGCGACACCTTCCCGGCCACGCTGAAGTTCGCGAAGGCGGGGGAGGTGAAGGTGACGGTGCAGGTGAATGCGGCGGCCGCGCCGGCGCAGGATCACGGTGGGCACGGCAACCACAAGCACTGACACACGACAGCGGTCACCCCGGCGAACGCCGGGGCCCACTCGCCCGCCTGCGCGCTGCGGCCGCGGTGGATCCCGGCGTTCGCCGGGATGACGTCGAACCTCAGGGCCCGGTCAGCTTGACCGGATCCAGCAACTCGGCCAGCTTCTCCCGGCCGAGGTCCGTGTGTTCGTCGGCCACGTCCAGGATGGGCCGCCCTTCCTTGTAGGCGATCTTCGCGATCTCCGCCGCCTTCAGGTAGCCGATCAGCGGGTTCAGCGCCGTCACCAGGATCGGGTTGCGTGCCAGCGCCTCCTTGAGGCTCGGTTCATTGACCTTGAACGTGGCGATGGCCTTGTCCGCCAGCAGCCGGCTGGCGTTGGCCAGCAGCTGCACCGACTCGAGCACGTTGCGCGCGATCACCGGCAGCATCACGTTCAGTTCGAAGTTGCCCGACTGGCCGGCCACCGTGATGGTGGCATCGTTGCCGATCACCTGCGCGGCCACCATGGCCGTGGCTTCCGGGATCACCGGGTTCACCTTGCCCGGCATGATCGACGAGCCCGGCTGCAGCGCTTCCAGCTCGATCTCGGCGAGGCCGGCGAGCGGCCCCGAGTTCATCCAGCGCAGGTCGTTCGCGATCTTCATCAGCGCCACCGCCGCCGCCTTCAGCTGGCCCGACGTGGCGACGACCGTGTCCTGCGCGCCCATCACCGCGAAGAAGTTCGGCGCGGGCGAGAAGGCGAGGCCGGTGGCGGTGCTCAGCTCCTCGGCGAAGCGCTGCGCGAAGGCCGGGTCGGTGTTGACGCCGGTGCCCACCGCGGTGCCGCCCTGCGCGAGGCGCTGCAGCGCGGGCAGGCCCGTGCGCAGGTGCGCCGCGGCGTCCTCCACCTGCTGCGCCCAGCCGTCGAGCACCTGGCTCAGGCGCACGGGCATCGCGTCCATCAGGTGGGTGCGGCCGGTCTTCACGTGCTGGTGCACCGTGCGGGCCTTCGTGCGGATGACCATCGCGAGGTGGTCCAGCGCCGGCAGCAGCTCTCCGTGGATCGCGAGCGCGGTGCTGACGTGCAGCGCCGTCGGGATCACGTCGTTGCTGCTCTGGCTCGCGTTGACGTGGTCGTTCGCGCCGACCGGCGCGCCGAGCGCGCGGCCCGCGAGCGTGGCGATCACCTCGTTCGCGTTCATGTTGGTGCTGGTGCCCGAGCCGGTCTGGAACACCTCGACCGGAAAGTGCTGCATGCGCTCGTCGTCGGACGCGGCGAGCAGCTGCGCGATGGCGTCGCCGATGGCGCGGCCCGTCTCCGGGGCAATCGCACCCAGCGTGATGTTGGCGCGCGCGGCCGCGGCCTTCACGAGCAGCACCGCCCGGATGAAGCCGACCGGCATGCGCTGGCCGCTGATGTGGAAGTTGTCGACGGCCCGCTGGGTCTGCGCACCGTAGAGGGCGTCGGCCGGCACGGCCAGCTCGCCCATGCTGTCGCGTTCGAGGCGGGTTCGGGGAGTGAGGGAGGACATCGCGTGGGCTCCTGGACGGGGAATCCCGCAGTGTCCTCCGATTGATGCCGCTGGTCAGTCTCCCTGGCCGGAAGGCAGGGCCGTGATCAGGCCTTTCAGGTGGACTTGTTCGCCATCAGTTCGCCCAGGCGCACCGGCCGCTGGGGTTCCCACACCGGGTTGAACGCGAGCGGCAGGTTCGGGAACAGCAGCACCACGGTGGAGCCGAGCAGGAACCGGCCCATCTCCTCGCCCTTCTTCAGGACCACGTCGTTGCCCTGGTAGGTCCATTCCCTCACGTCGCGGCCGCGCGGCGGGTTGACGACGCCGTGCCACACCGTGGCCATGCTGCCGACGATGGTGGCGCCCACCAGCACGAGCACGAACGGGCCGAGGGCCGACTCGAACACGCACACGACGCGCTCGTTGCGGGCGAACAGGCCCGGCACGCCGCGCGCGGTGGTGGGGTTCACCGAGAACAGCGCGCCCGGCACGTAGATCATGCGGCGCAGGCGGCCCTCGCACGGCATGTGGATGCGGTGGTAGTCGCGGGGGCTCAGGTAGATGGTGGCGAAGTGGCCGTGGTCGAACTGCTTCGCGAGCGCCGCGTCACCGCCCACCAGCGCGGTGGTGGAGTAGCGGTGGCCCTTGGCCTGGAAGATCTGGTCGTGTTCGATGACCCCGTGCTGGCTCACCGCCCCGTCCACCGGGCAGACCAGGTCGGCCTTCGCGAGGGGGCGCAGGCCGGGCTTCAGCGGCCGGGTGAAGAACTCGTTGAACGTCTTGTAGGCGGCCGGGTCCGGGTTGGCCGCTTCGGACATGTCGACCTTGTACTTGCCGATGAACCACTCGATCAACCGCGTGGTGGCCGGTCCGGCAGGGGTCGAGGCGATGCGGCCCGCGAGCGCGGTCAGTGCCTGCTTCGGCAACAGGTATTGCGGCAACACGGCAAGGCGGTCGGACATGGAGAACCTGAAGCAATCGAGGGGCCCGCATTGTATCGGCGGCTCCGCCATTGAAACCCCCGCACGGACCCGCACATGGGACGGATGTCCCGCCTGTTCCTGTTCGGCCTGTCGGCCCTGCTGCACCTGTACCTCGGCCTGCGCCTGGGGCCCCACCTGCCCGCCGGGCACGCCGCCTTCGGCGTGGTGCTGGCCGTGTCGGCCGCGCTGATGCCGCTCGGCCTGCTGGCCACGCGCTGGCGGTCGCGCCGGTTCGCCGACGCCACGGCCTGGGCCGGGCTGCTGGCGATGGGCCTGTTCTCGTCCGTCTTCGTGCTCACGCTCGCGCGCGACGTGCTGCTGCTGGCGGCCTGGCCGTTCGGCGGCTGGGCGCCGGCCTGGGTCTCGGGATCGGCCGTGGGCGTGCTCGTGCTGGGCGCGCTGGTCACCGCCGCCGGGTTCCTGAACGCCCGGCGCACCGCCGCGGTGGTGCGGGTGGACGTGCCCATCGCCGGCCTGCCGGCCGCGCTCGACGGGTTCACCATCGCCCAGATCACCGACATCCACGTCGGGCCCACCATCAAGGCGCGCTACGTGCAGGCCATCGTCGACCGGGTCAACGGCCTGTCGCCCGACATGGTGGCCGTGACCGGCGACCTCGTGGACGGCACGGTGCCGGATTTGCGCGACCACGTCGCCCCGCTCGGGCGGCTGGTGTCGCGCCACGGCACCTATGTCGTGACCGGCAACCACGAGTACTACGCCGGGGCCCACGCGTGGATCGACGAGCTGCGCCGGTTGCAGCTCAACGTGCTGATGAACGAACACGTGGTGCTTCGCCACGGCGGCGGCGAGCTGGTCGTGGCGGGCGTGGCGGACTGGTCGGCCCACCACTTCGATCCGACCCACCGCAGCGACCCGGTGCGGGCGATGGCCGGGGCCCCGCCGGACGCGGGCGCGCGCGTGCTGCTCGCCCACCAGCCGCGCACCGCGGCGCTGGCCGTGGACGCAGGCTACGACCTGCAGCTGTCGGGCCACACCCACGGCGGCCAGTTCTTTCCGTGGAACTTCTTCGTGCCGTTGCAGCAGCCGTTCACGGCCGGGCTGCACAAGCTGAAGGACCTGTGGGTCTACACGAGCCGGGGCACCGGCTACTGGGGGCCGCCAAAGCGCTTCGGCGCGCCGTCCGAGATCACCTGCCTGCGGCTCGTGGCCGCCTGATCTTCACGACATCGCCCACGCCGTGGCGTGGGGCAGCAGCGCCACCACCACGCCCTGGGCGCACGCGCCATGCCACAGCAGCGCGACGTTGTCGCGCGTGGCCCTCTGGCGGGGTGTCGCGAGGCCCCGGGCGACGCGGGTGACCAGCACCGCCGCGAGGAGCGCCATGAGCGCGAGGTGGAAGCCCTGGTAGCCCAGCAGCGCGGCCACGGTCGCGCCCCAGGCGGTGGCGCGCGGGTCGAGGTCCGCCGCGGCGTGCTGCTGGAACAGGCCGGTGAAGGCCCAGGCCGCCAGGCCCGTGGCCACGAGGGTCCAGGCGATCGCCACGCCCCCCAGCGGCCGCATGGCCCGGCCCCGGCCGCCGAGGGCCATCGCCACGGCACTCGCGGCGAAACCGGCTGCGGACCACCCCATGCCGTCCGGCAGCGCGGCGCCCGGCGGCGGGCACACCGGCGCGGCCATCGCGACGTGCACGTGGGCGAACGCCATCGAGGCGAGCACGGTGCCGTCCACCACGAGCAGGATCACCATCGCACACCACGAGTGGGACCGGACCCCGGCCGCGCCGATCGGCACCAAGACGCCGTCGCCCACCGTCGCGGTGGCCTCGTCAGGGGCGCGGTCGGTCTCCCAGAGCCACGCCACCGTCGCGCCGATCGCCAGCGCCCCGAACGCGAACGCCACCACGAGCCACTTCACCGTCAGCAGGAAGAAGAACGCCGCTGTGCCGAGGGCGGCCACCACCGGCAGCCAGCTCGGGCCCGGCAGCACGACCAGGTGCGACAGCGCCGCCCGGTGCGGCGTGGTGACCAGCGTCTCGCGCCCGCCGGTGACCGTGCCGGGCAGCCAGTGCTGTCCGGCCGCGACCTCGGTGGACAGGTTCGGCTGCTCCCACAGCGGTTCGGCGGACGTGACCTGCGGTGTGCTGCGGGCGCCGAAGGTTTCCGTGGGCAGCCATTCGAGCGTGGGGGCGTGCCACGGGTTGCCGGGCACCTTCGCCGGCCGGCGGAACGTGCGCACGGCTTCGACCAGCACCACCGCGAATCCGACGGCCAGCACCGCCGACCCGATGGACGAGAGCAGGTTCGGCCACTCCCAGCCGAGCCCCGGCGCCCAGGTGGCGACGCGCCGCGGCATGCCCATCAGCCCGGCGACGTGCATCGGGAAGAAGGTGAGGTGGAAGCCGCCGAACACGAGGGCGAACGACCAGCGGCCGGCGCGCTCGCCCAGCGCGTGGCCGCTCACGAGCGGCCCCCAGTGGTACAGCGCCGCGAGGATCGGGAACAGCACGCCGCCGATCAGCACGTAGTGCAGGTGGGCGACGATGAAGTACGTGTCGTGCACCTGCCAGTCGAACGGCAGGATGGCCACCATCACGCCGGTGAGGCCGCCGAACACGAACGTGAACAGGAAACCGAGCACGTAGAGCATCGTGGTGTCCAGGCGCACGGTGCCGCGCCAGATCGTGCCGATCCACGCGAACACCTGCACCGCGGTGGGCACGGCCACGGCCAGGCTCGCGAGCGAGACGAGGTTCATCGACAGGCCGCCCAGCCCCGCCGTGAACATGTGGTGCGCCCACAGCAGGAAGCTGATGAGCCCGGTGGCCGCGAGCGACACGACCACCGCGGTGCGGCCCACCAGCCGCGCCTGCACGGCCGCCGGCAGCAGCGCCGACACGAGGCCGGCCGCGGGCAGGAAGATGATGTAGACCTCCGGGTGCCCGAAGAACCAGAACAGGTGCTGCCACAGCAGCGGGTCGCCGCCGCGTTCGGCGATGAAGAAGGGCCAGTCGAACGCCCGCTCCAGCTCGAGCAGCATCGTGCCCGCGATGACGGCGGGGAACGCGAACACGATCATGAACCCCACCACCAGCATCGCCCACGCGTAGACCGGCAGGCGCGCGAGCGTCATGCCCGGCGCGCGGGTCATCAGGATGCCCACGATCAGCTCGATGGCGCCGGCGATGGCCGAGATCTCGATGAAGCCGATGCCCAGCAGCCAGAAGTCCGCGTTGAGGCCCGGCGAGTGCGCGCGGCCCGTGAGCGGCGGGTACATGAACCAGCCGCCGTCGGGCGCCACGCCGAAGAACAGCGTGCAGAAGAACGCGATGCCGCCGAACGCGTAGGCCCAGTACGCGTAGGCCGACAGGCGCGGGAAGGGCAGGTCGCGTGCGCCGAGCATGTTGGGCAGCAGGAACACGGCGATGGCCTCGACCACCGGCACCGCGAACAGGAACATCATCACGGTGCCGTGCATCGTGAACACCTGGTGGTACGTGGCGGGACCCATCACCATCCCGTCGGGCAACGCGAGTTGCGCGCGCATCAGCAGCGCGAGCACGCCGGCCAGCACGAGGAACAGCATGGCCGTCGCGATGTAGAGCTTGCCGATGTACGTGTTGTTGACGGCCGTGAGCCGGCGCCAGCCCGTGGGCATGCGCCACGCCTCGCGCAGTGCGGGCAGTTCGTCGGGCGGGCGGGGCAGGGTGTTCATTCGCGCTCCGCCAGATACGCGCCCAGCGCCGCGAGGTCGCCGGCCGGCAGGTGGTGACCCGCCGGCATGCGGGCGCCCGGCTTGAGCTGCTGCACGCGCACGATCCAGTCGGCGAGTGCGCCGCCGTCGTTCTTCACCGTGCCCGCGCCCAGGTGCAGGCGGCTCGCCACGTGGGTGAGGTCGGGGCCGGCGTCGGCGCCATCGGCGTGGCCGCGCACGGCGTGGCATTGCGCGCAGCCGAGGTCGGTGAAGCGCTGCTGGCCGCGGCGTGCCTCGTCGGTGCGCGGCGGGCCGGCCGGCGCGGCCTGGGCCGCGAGCCAGCGGTCGAACTCGGCCGGCGGCAGCACGACGACGTGCAACGCCATCTTCGCGTGCTGCTCGCCGCAGAACTCGGCACACGCCCCGCGGTACGTCCCGGGCGTGCGCGGGGTCATCACGAGGCGGTTGATGCGGCCCGGCACGAGGTCCATCTTGCCGCCGAGCGCGGGCACCCAGAGGCTGTGGATCACGTCGTCGCTCATCAGTGCGAGGTGCACCGGGCGGCCCGCGGGCAGGCGGAGTTCGTTGGCGGTGACCACCCCGACCTCGCGGTACTGCACATGCCACCACCACGACCGGCCGGTGACCGCGACGACCAGCGCGCCGGGCGGTGGGGGCGCGTCCAGCCCGGCCGTGCGCAGCTGGCTCCAGACGGCGAGCGCGGCGAGCAGCGTGGCGGGCCCCACCGCCCCGCCGACGATCCACCACCGCGGTGGCACGGGTCGCCGGCCCCGCCGCAGCGCGAGGGCCAGCACGCCCATCGTGGCGGCGAGCACGGCGAAGCCGCCGACCATCAGCACCCAGGCCACCTCGGCCAGCACATCGGCTTCGGTCGAGGCCGGGTTCATCGCAGGCCCATCAGGTGGGCGGCCATGTCGCGGGCGTCGGCCTCGGAGACGCCGAGGTCGGGCATGGCCGCACCGGGCACCACGGACCGCGGCGACCGCAGCCACCGCTGCAAGTTTTGCGGTTCGTTTTGCAGTTGCCCGGCAATGTAGCTGCGCCGTCCCCACGCCGTGAGCGCGGGGGCCGACGTGCCCGTGGCCGCGGGCACGTCCGGGATCACGTGGCAGCGGCCGCACTGGTATTGCGCCAGCAACGCCTGGCCGCGGGCCGCGTCGGCGCCGGTGGACGAACGATCGCACCCGGCCAGCAGCAGCATGCCGCACAGCAGCACCGAGGACGAAGCGGGACCGGTCATGACTCCCGGAGGAACAAACGGCGTGCCCGAGGCGCGCGGTTTGCTGGACGGGGGCATGACCCGACTCGGATGGTGTGCGATCGCCACCGCGGTGCTCGCCGCGGGCGGCGCCGTGGCCGTGGTGTTCGGCGGTGTCTACGACGTCAGCGCGACGAAGGAGCACGTGCAGCCCGTCTACACGGTGATGGAGACCACGATGCACGCCTCGGTGCGCCGGCACGCGGCGGGTGTCGCCGTGCCGCCGCTCGGCGATCCCGCGCAGGTGGCGAAGGGGGCCGCCTGCTTTCGCGACCACTGCGTGCTGTGCCACGGCGCCCCGGGCGTGCCGCAGGGCGCCGCGGGGCAGGGCATGCAGCCGTTGCCCGGCCCGCTCGTCGACGGCGCCCGGCGGTGGCGCCCGGCCGAGCTGTACTGGATCACCCGCCACGGCATCAAGATGAGCGGCATGCCCGCGTGGGAGTTCCGGTTCGACGAGGCCGAGCTGTGGGCGGTGGTGGCTTTCCTGCAGCAGCTGCCGTCGCTGGACGCGGCCGCGTACGGCCGGTTGCAGGCGAACGCGGGCGACTGCGAACTCGATCGACCGGAGCGCCGGGCACCCGCGCACGACCGCGACCCGCGCGAGCAGGCCCTGATGGTGCTGCGCCAGCACGCGTGCACCGGCTGCCACGAGATCCCCGGCGCGGTGGACTCGGGTCCGCAGGTGGGGCCGCCGCTGGCCGGCTTCGGCCGGCGGTCGGCCTTCGCGGGCGCCGTGCCCGTCACGCGCGAGAACCTCGTGCGGTGGATCCGCTCGCCGCAGTCCCTGCGCCCCGGCACCGCGATGCCCGACCTGGGCGTGAGCGACGAACACGCCGGCCAGATGGCCGACTACCTGCTCAGCCTGGAATGACCGTCACCGGATCACCCACGCGGAACACGCCGCCGGCCACCACCCGGGCGGTGATGCCGCCGTGGCCGCGCATCGCGTTGTAGCCACCGGGGCCGAAGGTCTCCTCCATGCGCGAACACGGTTCGCACGGGCCGGTGACTTCCAGCCGCACCGAGTCACCGAGGGCGAGCTGCAGCGGCGTGTCCTTGAAGAGGGCCTTCGCGGCCAGCAGGTTGAGCCCCGAGACCACGACGTTGCGGCGCAGCAGCGCGGGGTCCACCGCGCCGATTCCCAGCAGCGAGGCCACCACGGCCAGGTGTTCGGCCTGGACCAGCGTCACGTGGCGCTTGCCCGTGGCCGCGACGCGCACCGCTGAGCGGTCGCCGTCCAGCCCGCGCAGCACGAGGGCCGTGGCTTCGTTCACCGCCTTCATCGGCTCGCGCCGGCCGGGCCGCAGCAGGATCGTGTCGACCCGGCCCGGCCGCGGGAACCGCGCGGTCAGCGTGCGCAGGCCGTCGGGTTCGTCCGTCATGCGAGGGTGTCGACGATGCCGCCGTCGACGCGCAGGGCCGCGCCGGTCGTCGCCGACGCCAGGGGCGAGCAGACGTACACGACGAGGTTCGCCACCTCCTCCGGCGTGGCCACCCGCTGGATGATGGAGGTGGGCCGCATCTTCCGCACGAATGCGGCACCGGCCTCGTCGACGGTCTTGCCCGCCTGGTCGGCCCCGGGCTTGAGCATGCCGACGACGCCGTCGGACATCGTGGGCCCCGGCAGCACCGCGTTGACGGTGACACCCGTGCCGGCCATGCGCTTGGCCAGGCCGCGCGAGACCGACAGGTTCGCCGTCTTCGTGAAGCCGTAGTGCACCATGTCCACCGGGATGTTGAGCCCCGACTCGGACGACATGAACACCACGCGGCCCCAGCGGCGCTCGGCCATGCCGGGGGCGTAGGCCCGCGAGAGGCGCACGCCCGACATCACGTTGACCTCGTAGAAGCGGTCCCAGTCCTCGTCGGTGATCTCGAAGAAGTCCTTCGGTCCGTAGATGCCGACGTTGTTGACGAGGATGTCCGCGGCGGGTTCCGCCTTCACGAGCGCCGCGCAGCCCTCCGCGGTGCCGAGGTCGGCCGGCACGCCGCGCACGCGGGCGCCGGCGACATCGTTGGCGATGGCCGCGACGGCCTTCGCGACGGCATCCGACGAACGGCCGTTCACCACCACGGTGGCGCCGCAGGAGGCGAGCCCCCGTGCGATGGCGAGGCCGATGCCGGCGGTGGAGCCGGTGACGATGGCGGTCTTGTCGGTCAGGTCGATCTTCATGGCGGGCTCCGGACGGGTGGGGTGGAATTAATTCGCGCCGGCCGCGGGCACGTCGCGTTCGCCGGGCATTTTCTCGTGGACACTGTCCGCGCTGCCTCTCTCCTTCGCATGCCCTTGAAATCCACCCGCCCGTTCCGCCTGCTGTTCGTCGAGGACAGCGACCAGCTCCGCGAGACGATGGCCATCCTCCTGGAGGCCGACGGCCGCGAGGTGGTGACCACGGCGACGGCCGAGGAGGCGCTCGCGCTGCACACGGCCGATCCCTTCGACCTGGTGGTGACCGACCTCACCCTCGGGGCGATGTCCGGCGTAGACCTCGCCCGCGCGGTGCTGGCCCGCGACCCGGCGGGCTGGGTGGTGCTCGCGTCCGGCTACGCGATCGATCCGGGCCTGCGGGCGCTGGGTCGGAACGTGCGGGTGCTCGCCAAGCCGTTCACGTCGGCCGCCATCGAGGCGGTGGTGGGCGAGGCCGGCGGCGCGACGTAGTTCAGTGCCGCCCCGCGGCGAGCAGGTCGCTCACCCGCGCCACCAGGCCGTCCATCGTGAACGGCTTCGTCACGATGCCCATGCCGGCCTCCAGGAAACCGTGCGCGGCGGCCGCCTCGCTGGCGTAGCCGGTCATGAACAGCACCTTGAGGCCCGGTCGGGCCGCGCGGGCGGCGTCGGCCAGCCGGCGGCCGTCGAGGCCGGGCAGGCCGATGTCGGTGAGCAGCAGGTCGATGGGGCCGGGCGCCTGCACGCGGGCCAGGCCTTCGGGCCCGTCGGCCGCGGTCGACACGCGGTAGCCGTGTTCGCCGAGCACGTCGACGATCAGCGACCGCACGACGGGGTCGTCCTCCACGACGAGCACCGCCTCTCCGCGCTCCGCGTGGCAGGCGGGGTCGTCGGCCGCCTCGTCCTCGCCCGTGTCCGTCCCGTGGTGGCGGGGCAGTGCCAGCGTGACCGTGGTGCCGCGGCCCACGGCGGTGTCGATGTGGCAGAAGCCTTCGGACTGCAGCGCGAAGCCGTAGATCATCGACAGCCCGAGACCGGTGCCCTGGCCGATCGGCTTCGTGGTGAAGAACGGTTCGAAGGCGCGCGCGGCCACGTCGGGCGGCATGCCGATGCCGGTGTCGGTCACCGAGATGCAGACGTACTCGCCGGGCCCGGCGGGGTGGCCGGCCTCGCGGTGGAGGTTGCGGGTCTCGATCTCGAGGGTGCCGCCGCCGGGCATCGCGTCGCGCGCGTTGATCGCGAGGTTCAGCAGCGCGTTCTCGAGCTGGTTCGGGTCGCACAGCGTGGTCCACACCCCCTCGGCCAGCACCATCTCGAGCGCGATGTGTTCGCCGAGCGTGCGCCGCAGCAGGTCCTCCATCGAACCCACCAGCGGGTTCGGGCGCACGGGTTTCGGGTCGAGCGGCTGGCGGCGCGAGAACGCGAGCAGGCGGTGGGTGAGCGACGCCGCCTTCTGCGTGGCGCCGAGCGCGGCGTCCACGTGCCGTTCGATCTCGCCGGGGCGGCCCTGCGCGATGCGCTTGCGCACCACCTCGAGCGAACCCGAGATGCCCTGGAGCAGGTTGTTGAAGTCGTGGGCGATGCCCCCGGTCAGCTGGCCCACGGCCTCCATCTTCTGGCTCTGCCGCAACTGCGCCTCGGCCTCGCGCAGCGCCTCGGCCGCGGCGCTTTCGGCGGTGATGTCGCGGCCCACGGCGTGCACGAAGCCGGCCTCGGGCACGGCGGTCCACGCCACGGTGCGATACGTGCCGTCGCGGTGGCGCCAGCGGTTTTCGAAGTGCCGCGTGGCCAGGCCCGCACCCAGGCGGGCGGCTTCCTCGAGCGACCGCGCGCGGTCGTCGGGGTGGACGAGGTCGATGTAGGGCTGGCCGACCAGGTCGGCCGGCTGCCAGCCGAGCTGCGCGAGCCACGCGGGGTTGATCGCCTGGATCGTGCCGTCGAGCCGGGAGATCATCATCAGGTCGGTGGCCAGGCGCCAGACCCGGTCGAGGTCGCGCGTGCGGCGCGCCACGCGTTCCTCGAGCGACGTGTTGACCCGCGCGAGTTCGTCCTGGTTCGCGCGCAGCGTGGCTTCCGCCCGATCGCGTTCGCGCGATGCGACCACCCGGCCGGTGGTTTCGTTGACGATGCACAGCACGCCGGCGACGCCCCCGTCGTCGCCGGACACGGCCGAGTAGGAGATGTCGAAATACACCTCTTCGAGGAACCCGTGCCGCTCGATGCGGAAGGGGCGGTCGGCGGCCGACACGGTCTCGCCGGTGGTGCGCACCTTCGCGAGCAGGGGTTCCAGGTCGTCCCACAGCTCGGTCCACGACTCGATGGCCGGGCGGCCGAGCGCGCGCGGGTGCTTGTTGCCGATGGTGGGGGCGTAGACGTCGTTGTAGAAGGCCACGTACTGCGGCCCCCAGAACAGCACGATCTGCACGTGGGCCGGCAGCATCAGCCCGATCACGGACTTCAGGTTCGCGGGCCAGCGCTCCGGCGGACCGAGGGCGGTCGATTCCCAGCCATCGGCCCGCATCAGCGCGGCGACGTCACCCCCGGCGTCGGGCCAGCGGCGGGACGAACGGTCTCGTGCGGTCATGGCATTCCGGTGAGGTGGTGGTCCGGCGATTATGCGAGGGCCTTCGGGGCGGGGGTGACGAGTGCGAAGGCAGCCCCGCACATCAGCAGCATCGCGAGGGCGAGCGGTGCCGGGCTCGTGCCCGCGAGGAAGGGCGCCACGGCCTGTGTGCCGAGCGCCCCCGCGAGCAGGATGGCCAGCATCATCAGCGCCGACGCCCGCCCCATCTGCGACGGCGGCAGCGACAGCGCCTCGCTGAACGAGGCCGGTCCGCGCACGGCCAGCGCACCGCAGAAGGCGCACCAGAACAGCAGCAGCGCGGTGAACGGCAGTGATCCTGCCAGGCTTGCCGCCAGCAGCAGTGCGCACAGCAGCACGTGCAGGCCCGCGCCGATCTGGATCGCCCGGGGCGCGCCCACGCCCTTGCTGATGCGGCCGGACTGGCTGGCCGCCACCATGAACGTCGCCACGCTCAGCACCTGCAACGTGGCGAAGGCCGCGTTGCCGAGGCCGAAGGCGTTCACGACGAGCTGCGGCGCGCTGGCGACGAAGGTCAGCAGCGCCCCCATGCACAGCGCCTGCGACAGTGCGATGCGCACGAACTTGCCGTGGCGCAGCAGCGTGCCGTAGCCGGACGGCACGCTGCGGTCCAGGCCGGGCAGCACTTTCGGCGAGACCTTCACGACGAAGGGCAGCACGGCGAATGTCACGGCCGCGAGCACCCAGAACGTGCCCCGCCAGTCCGTCACGAGCAGCAGCGCCGCGCCCAGCACCGGCCCGGCCGCGGGCACGGCCGACTCGATCATCGAGATGGCGGCGAGGCCGCGCACCGCGTCGTGGTCGCCGAGCGTGGCGCGCACGACGCTCGGCGCCACCACCGCGGCGGCCCCGGCCGCGGCGCCCTGCACGAAGCGCATCGCGAGCAGCCAGGCGATGTCGGGCGCCAGGGCACAGCCCGCGCTGGTGGCCACGAGCAGGCCGCCGCCGACCAGCACGCAGCGGCGGGGCCCGAGCCGGTTCAGCGCCGCGCCCCAGAACAGCTGCGACGCCGCGAGGCCGGCGAGGAACACCGCGACCGTGGCCTGCGCCAGCGGCACGGAGATGCCGAGCGCCCCCAGCAGCGATGGCACGGCGGGCAGGTACAGGTCCATCGCCAGCATGCTGGTGCAGGTGACGAGCGACAGCGGCAGGATCGTGCGGAGGGCGGTGGGAATCATGCTTGCGGGAGGGCCTACGGAGGGGCAGCATAGGTCATGTGTCCGTCACGGGGCGGCCCTATCGTTTTCCGACTCAACCCAAGGAGGCTCCCGATGACCCTGCGTCCCCTTCGTCTCGCCGCCGTGCTGGCGCTGGCCACCGCGCTCTGCGCCCCGGCCCTCGCCCACGACCACAAGCCCGCCCAGCCGGCCAAGCCCACGCTGATCGCCCACCGCGGTGCGAGCGGCTACGTGCCCGAGCACACGCTGGCGGCCTACTGGCTGGCCATCGAGCAGGGCGCCGACTTCGTCGAGCCCGACCTCGTCATCACGAAGGACGGCGTGCTCGTCGCCCGCCACGAGAACGCCATCGCGATCCTGAACGCCGACGGTTCCGTGCGCGAAGCCACCACCGACGTGGTCGACCGCCCCGAGTTCGCCGCGCGCAAGACCACGAAGACCATCGACGGCACCGCCATCACCGGCTGGTTCACGGAAGACTTCACGCTCGCCGAGCTGAAGACGCTGCGCGCCCGCGAGCGCCTGCCCGCCGTGCGAGCCGCCAACACGCGCTTCGACGGCCAGTTCGAGATCCCGACGTTCGAGGAGGTGCTGCAACTCGTCGAGCGCGCCAACGAGGCGCGCAAGGAAGAGGCGCGCCGCGAAGGCGGCCGCCGCTGGCACCGCGACGACCAGCCCATCGGCGTGTACCCGGAGACCAAGCACCCGAGCTACTTCCAGGGCATCGGCAAGCCCCTCGAGCAGCCGCTCGTGCGCCTGCTGAACCGCTACGGCTACACCGGCAAGAACGCCCCGGTGATCATCCAGTCGTTCGAGACGCAGAACCTGCGCCAGCTGTCGCGGATGACCCGCGTGCCACTCGCGCAGCTGCTCAACGGGTCGGGCAAGCCGTGGGACTTCGTGCAAAGCGGCGACCCGCGCACGTACGCCGACCTCGCCAAGCCCGCGGGCCTGGCCGACATCGCGACGTATGCCGACGGCATCGGCGCGAACACGAACCTGATGATCCCGCTCGTGGGCGGCCGCCTCGGCACGCCCACCACGCTGGTGGCCGATGCCCACGCCGCCGGCCTGATCGTGCACGGCTGGACCTTCCGCGCGGAGAACACCTTCCTGCCGAACGAGTTCGACGCGGGCACCGATCCCACGGCGCTGGGCGACCTCGAAGGCCAGATCCATGCGTTCCTGAAGCTCGGCATGGACGGCTTCTTCACCGACCAGCCGTTCCTCGGGCGCAAGGCGATCGACAGCTTCGTGAAGTGATCCTCAGAGGGTTCGCAGTGCTTCCGTGACCGCATGGATCACGAGCCCCGCGAGCCCGCCCACCAGCGTGCCGTTGATGCGGATGAACTGCAGGTCGCGGCCGATGTTGCGTTCGAGCTCCGACGTCATCTCGGCCGCGTTCCACTCCGCCACGCGCGACACGATGTACGCGCGGATGTCCTCCCGGTAGCGTTCGATCCACCGGGGCGCCGTGGCCAGCAGCTGGCCGTCGATCCACGCCCGCATCGCCTCGTCCTTCAGCAGCTGCTCGCCCAGGCCCCGCGTGGCGTCGGCCACGCGCTCGCGCAGCGACGACTGGTCGCTGGCGAGGTCCTGGCGGGTCCATTCGATCACCTGGGTCCACAGGCCGTGCAGGTACTGCGTGAGCTGCGGGTGGGCCAGCAGCTCCTGCTTCAGGCGTTCGCCCTTCTCGTGCATTGCCGGGTCGTGTTTCAGGTCGCGGATGAAGTCGGCCATGAAGGCGTCGAAGCGCACGCGCAGCGGGTGGCCGGCGTCCTCGCCCATCTCGCCGACGAGCTGCACGACGCCGGCCACCATCTTCTCGGTGGCGTACCGGCCCGCGGCATGGTCGAGGCCCACGAAGCGCAGGTACTTGACCTCGCGCGCCACCACCTCGGCCACCTCGTGCTTGAGCGTTTCGTCGTCGAGCACGTGGCCCAGCTGGCGCAGCGCGGCGTCGAGCAGCTGCTGGTGGCGGCCGTCGGCGGTCAGCACGTCCAGCAGCTGGCCGGTGAGCCGCGTGCTGTCGACCCGGTCGAGCCGTGCGAGCACCGTGGTGCGGAAGAAGTGGCGCACCGGTTCGTCGTCGAGTGCGCGCAGCGCATGGGCCAGCAGGGCGCCGAGGTGATGGGCCACCTGCTGCGCGTGCACCGGGTCGGCGAGCCATGCGGCCAGGCGGTCGGCCGCGCGGAACGTGCGCAGTTTCTCCAGCACCTGCTCGGTGCCGAGGAAGTTCTCGCAGATGAAGGTGGCGAGGTTGGCCCCGATGCGGTCCTTGTTGCTCGGGATGATCGCGGTGTGGGGAATGGGCAGGCCGAGCGGGTGGCGGAACAGCGCGACGACGGCGAACCAGTCGGCCAGCGCCCCCACCATCGCGGCTTCCGCGAACGCGGCGACGTAGCCCCAGGCCGGGTGCTGGCCGCCCAGCAGCGAGGCGACGGCGTAGACGACCGCCGCGCCCGCCAGCAGCGCCATGGCGATCCATTTCATGCGGGCGAGGTCGTTCGGTCGGGATGGCAACGGCGACTCCGGAGGCTGAGGGGTTTGGGGCCATTGTCCGCAGGATCGGGCGGATTCACCCGGCCTGCCGCAAATCGACGAAAATGCGACGGATTCTCATCTGCCGTACCTCCGATGTCCGCCCATCCGTCCTCCCGCCGCGCGGGGCTTTCCCGATGATCAGCCCGAAGGCCATCCGCACCTGGGCGTGGGTGCACAAGTGGAGCAGCCTCGTCTGCACGGTCTTCATGCTGCTGCTGTGCCTGACCGGCCTGCCGCTCATCTTCCACCACGAGATCAACCACCTGCTGGGCACCGACGTGGAAGCGCCGGCCGTGCCCGCCGGCACGCCCATGGCCGACCTCGACCGGGTCATGGAGACGGCCAAGGCCCGCAACCCGTCGCTGGGCGGCATGTTCGTGTCGCGTGAACCCGACGATGACCGGGTCTGGTACGTCACGATGTCGCCCACCCCCACGTCCACCAGCGGCCTGAAGCAAGTGGCGGTGGACGCGCGCACCGCCGCGCCGCTGGCCGAACCGTCGCTCGACAGCGGCTTCATGTACGTCATGTACTCGCTGCACATCGACCTCTTCGCGGGTCTGCCGGGCACGCTGTTCCTCGGGCTGATGGGCATCCTGCTCGTGGTGGCCACCGTCTCGGGCGTCGTGCTCTACGCGCCGTTCATGCGCAAGCTGGGCTTCGGCGACGTGCGCCGCGAACGCTCCACGCGCATCAAGTGGCTCGACCTGCACAACCTGCTGGGCATCGTCACGCTGGTGTGGGTGTTCGTCGTGGGCGCCACCGGGGTCATCAACACGTGGGCCGACCTCGTGGTCAAGTACTGGCAGAACGACCAGATGGCCGAGATGATCGCGCCGTACAAGGGACTGCCGCCGCCTTCCACGCACGGTTCGCTGCAGAAGGCCGTGACCGCGGCGCTGGCGCTCGAGCCCCACATGAAGCTCGGCTTCATCGCGTTCCCGGGCACGTCGTTCTCGAGCCCGCACCACTACACCGTGTTCATGCGTGGCAACACGCCGTTCACGTCCAAGCTCTTCAAGCCCGTGCTGGTCGACTCGCAGACGGGCCAGATCACCGACAGCCGCGAGCCGCCCTGGTACCTCACCGGCCTGCTGCTGTCGCAGCCGCTGCACTTCGGCGACTACGGCGGCAGGCCCATGCAGATCCTGTGGGCCGTGCTCGACATCCTCACCATCATCGTGCTGGGCAGCGGCCTGTACCTCTGGCTGAAGCGGCGCAACCCGGTCGTGCAGCGCGACCTCACCGAACCCGAACGCCTGGCCGAAGCGCCGGCAGGAGCGAACCCATGAAAAGCGGACTCTGGACCTGGCCCATCGTCCTCGGCGTGCTGACCACCATCGGGCTGCTGTCGGCCCTGCTCGGCGACGGGGTGTGGGACGCGCTGTCGTGGGTCACGCTGGGCGTGCCGGTGGTCGTGTGCCTCTGGTACGGCTGGCTGCGGCGCGAGAAGGCCGCCAGCTGATCGATCAGAACGCGAACTTCACGCCCGCGGTGAATTGCCGCGCGTGGGGTTCGGTGGGCTGGGCGCCGCAGGCGGCGTTCAGGCTCCACTGCTTGCCGCCGTTGAAGCGGATGCCCGCGGCGAGCCAGGGGCGCTGCCGGTCGTCGCCATAGAACTCGGCGGTCAGGTCCACGAGCGAACTCACCGCGGCCTCGCCGGCCAGGTTCCAGGTGGTGGTCGTGACCCGGGTCGGGCGGCTGTTGAGCCAGCCCAGGTTCGCGTGCCACGTGAGCGTTTCGCTGAACTTGCCGGTGGCCACCAGCACCACGTTGGCGGTCAGCTCCGCGGTCTCGCCGCCCACGCGGCGTTCGTGGCCGAGGGTCATCGCGATCGCCCATTCGGCGGGGCCGTCCTTCCACCAGGGCAGCGCGGTCTTCAGGCCGAGGGACACGGCGCGGGTCGACGGTTCCTCCGTCTCCTGGCCGCGGGTGAAGGCGAGGGTCGCCTGGGTGCCGAACCCCACGCCGCAGCCGATCTGGGCGCCGGCGGTGACTTCGGTGGTCTCCTCGCGCTGGCGTCCGCCGAAGCCTTCCAGTTCGCAGTCGCGCGGGGCGAGCACCCCGGCGTCCTCGGTGACGAGCGGGCGGGCGGCGTGGCCGGCCACGGGCAGCAGCAGGGCTGCGGAGGCACAGAGGGCGAGCGGACGGACGAACAACATGGGCACGACAACGGACGAGCAGCCGGGCCCGGCGGGCCCGTCCCTCGTGTTTCGGCCCCGGGGCGGTCGACTTGAGCGTGCCGGCCCGGCCGCGTGATCCGCGTCACGCGGCGGGCCCGGGAGGGGTCAGCGCCGGAGCAGGTCCATGGCCTTCGTGAGGCTGCGGCGCATGCGGTTGAACGAGCGCTGCAGCGAACCGATCTCGTCCTTGCGGCCCTCGGGGAACTCGGGCGTGTCCATCTCGCCCTGGCTGAAGCGGTTGGCGGCGTGCGCCACCTGGCGCACCGGGGTCACCACCCAGCGCTGCAGCAGCATGTTGAGCGCGACGAACAGCAGCGCGAACACCCCCACCAGCGTGCCGATGAACGCGGTGGCCACCTCGCGGGCCTTGTCGTTGGCGACCTGCGTGGGCACCGAGACCACCTGGGCGCCGATCACCTCGTTCAGTTGCCAGCCGAAGCCGTGTTCGCGACCGTACTTGGTGATCAGCGAGGCCGGCGCGGCCTCGGGCGTGCTGTGGCACGCGAGGCAGGCGGCGTTCCTGATCTGGATGGGGCGGGCCACGTAGAACTTGGTGCCCGAGGCGTCGGCGATCTCGCCGGTCTGGTCCTTCAGGTCGGGGCTCGCGCGGAAGCGCTCGACGACCTCGCGCTCCCAGTCGACCGCCGCGTTGCGCGGGTTCGTGGGGTTCAGCGTCGCTTCCTTGTAGCCATAGCCGGGCTGGGCCTTGGCCAGCCGGGCGATGGTTTCGGTGGCGGCGAAGGCCGGCACGGTCTCGGGCAGGAAGTGGCGGTCGAGCAGCGGGTCGAGGTGCGGCTTCACGTGGGTGACCGTGTAGTCGCGCACGGCGAGGGCCACGTCCATCATGCGGCGGGCGTCGTGCACCACCTCGGCCTGGGCGTTCTTCAGCACGAGGCGGTAGACGATGCCGCCGGCCACCACGAGCGCCAGGGCGAACAGGGTTGCGAAGACGAGGTTGAACTTGAGCTTCAGGTTCATGCGGGTCTCCGCGGACGGAGTGGGAGTCTCGGGATGCTTTTCTAGTATTCGGGGTCGAACTTGGAGAGCGTGGCGGCCACGAACCGGCTGCGCTGCTCCTCGTCGTCGAGGTGGGCCTGCAGGCGGGCCAGCAGTTCGCCGGCCGATTCGGAGCGGGCCGACTCGGTCTCGATCAGCAGCGAGGCGATGGGCCCCACTTCGTGCGCGAGGGCCTCGCGGATGCGGACGAGCTGGGCCGGACTGATGCGAAAGCTGCGCTGGGTCACGAGGGCGCCGGGGCCGGAGGGCGGTGCGTCGAGCGGGGCAGGGGCGCTGTCGAGCCCCATGGGGCTGGTGTCGTCGCCCGGCAGGCGGCGGACGGCCCACGAGGCCAGCCATTCCTCCCGTTCCCGCGGGTTCACGAGCAGCCGGGCCGCCGCCGCCATGAAGTCGTCCTCCGTCCTCGCCTGGGCGGCGAAACGTTGCAGGTGCGGGCCGATGTTCACGTTCAGGCGCTTGCGCAGCGAACGTTCGACACGGGCCAGGAGGCGGGGGTGAATCGGGTCGGACATCGGGCCACCGGGGACAGGAACCGGAATTCTATGCCGCAAAACTGCACGCCCATGCACTTATTGCCGGGGGCTTGTGGTGTGGGTGCCGCGAGTTGTAAGCGGTCGATACCGCGAGGGGGTGGGGCTTACTTGGCCAGCGCCTTGAGCGCCTGCTTGATGCCGTCGCTGACGCCCACGTCCGCCGGCAGGCTCTTGAGCGCCGCCGCCGCCTCGCGGTCGCTGTAGCCGAGGGCCACCAGCGCCTGGAGAATGTCCGCCTGTGCATCGCTGGCGACGTGCGCCGGCAGGGACAGGTCGGGCCCGAGCTTGCCCTTGAGTTCGAGCAGCAGGCGCTCGGCGGTCTTCTTGCCGATGCCGGGCACCTTCACGAGCCGGCCGGCCTCCTGGAGCGACACCGCCTGGGCCAGCTCGGACACGCTCATGCCCGACAGCACGGCCAGCGCCATGCGCGGGCCCACGCCGGTGATCTTGATCAGCTGGCGGAACGTGGTGCGTTCGGAGGCGGTCAGGAAGCCGAACAGCACCTGGGCGTCTTCCCGCACCACGAAGTGCGTCAGCAGCACGACGCGTTCGCCGAGCCCCGGCAGGTTGTAGAACGTGCTCATGGGCACGTCGACCTCGTAGCCGACGCCATTGACGTCGACCAGCACCTGCGGCGGGTTCTTCTCCGCGAGCTGCCCGCTCAGGCGGCCGATCATCGGCGGAACAGGCCCAGGCGCTGCGCCTCGAGGGCGGCTTCCGCGCGCGAGCTGACGTTGAGCTTGCGGTAGATCTGCTTCACGTAGTCGGCGATGGTGTGGCGCGACAGGTTCAGCTGCACGCCGATCTCGGGCAGCGTGAAGCCCTTGGCCACCCACAGCAGCACCTCGTTCTCGCGGTCGGTCAGCGAGACGTGGGGCAGGTTCTGCGGTCGCTCCTGCGGCTTGTTCTGGGCCGCGAAGTACGCGATGACGCGGCGGGCGATGGACGGCGACAGCGGCGGTTCACCCTGGCTGATGCGCTGCAACTGCTCGACGAAGTGCTCGCGCGGCTGCTCCTTCAGCAGGTAGCCGAAGGCGCCGGCCTGCAGCGCGGGGAAGAGGTGGTCGTCGTCGTCGTGGATGGTGACCACGACCGACTGGGCCTCGGGCTGGTTCTCGCGCAGCGCCGCCACCACGTCCACCCCCGAGCCGTCGGGCAGGCCCAGGTCGATCAGGGCGACCTCGAAGCGTTCGGCGCTGACGAGCGCCAGGGCGTCGTGCACGCGGGCGGCTTCCGACACCTGCGCGTTCGGGAACACCTGCAGGGCGAGCGCTTTGAGCCACGAGCGGATCTCGGGCAGATCTTCGAGCAACAGGATTTTGTTCATGGCGGTACCCGGCAGGTGGATGCGTGCGTGCGCCCGCGGCGCGGGGAATATCGTAACAGCCGGGGCCTGCGCTGGGCAGACCCCGTGCACAGGGATTTCCGGGCCTCAGAGTGGCAGGGTCAGCCGGATCACGGTGCCGTAGCCCGGGCCGGATTCGACGAGGCACTGCCCCTGCATCTGCTTGGCGCGGTGTTTCATGCTCGCCATGCCGTGGCCCCGGTCGAGCTTGCCGTCGAGTTCCATCGGGATGCCCTTGCCGTTGTCCTGCACGACCAGCACGAAGTCGTGTTCGCCCAGCGTGCAGCGCACCTTGCAGTGCGAGGCGCCGCTGTGCTTGATGACGTTGCTGATGGCCTCGCGCAGGATGCGGGTGGTCTGCACGAAGGCCCGGGCGGACAGCTGCTGCGTCAGGTCCTCGTTCGGGCTGCGCCAGTCGGCCTCGACGCCGGCCTGGCCCAGGCGCAGCACGGTTTCGGCGCGCCAGTCCGCCAGCGCGTCGGCCACCGGCAGCGGTTTGCCCGTGAGGCCCTTGACCGACAGGCGCATCTCCTCGAGCGCCTCGCGGGCGAGCGACGAGATGCGTTCGGATTCGCTGGTGTGGACGATGGTGAGCAGCTTGGCGCCGAGGTCGTCGTGCAGGTCGCCGGCGATGCGCTTGCGTTCCTTCTCGGTGACCTGCTCGACCCGCAGCTCGGCCATCTGCGCGTAGTTGCGCTCCATCTCGGCGGTGGCCTCGGCGACGCGGCTTTCGAGGGAGTTGCGGGCGGCCTCGGCGTCCTGCAGCGCGCGGCTGAACGAGCGGAGCTGGCGGGTGCTCAGCACGATGAACACGACCGGCATCGCGAAGTGCGACAGCTGCAGCCGCATCGGGTCGAGCAGGTTGTGCTGGATCGCCCGTTCGAGGAGCAGCAGCACGCCCATGCTGGCCACCGTGACGGCCATGATCCAGAATTCCTCGCGCCGGTGGTGCCACACGGCGTACAGGTAGAGGCCCATGGTGGCGATGGCCTCGACCACCATCAGCAGCTGCCACGCGCTCATCACGACGAACAGGCGCTGCGGGCCCGCGAGCAGCAGCGTGAGCGGCACCAGGATGCACTGCAGCACGAGGCCCACCTCGAGCGTGCGCGAGCGCAGGTTCGCGTAGCTCAGCATGAACTGCACGCCGAAGGCTGTGACGAGCGCCCAGCCCGCGCCCGAGATCAGTTCGACCGTGCCGTTGTCGAAGGGCAGGTCGCGCACCAGCATGCGGATGGCCAGCAGGTTCCACATCAGCGTGAGCAGGCCGAACCAGATCAGGTGCGGCTCGCGGCGGTTGAGCCAGCCGAGGCACAGCACGAGCAGGCCCAGCATGGTGGTGGCGATGGTGATGATCTCGACGATGGTCAGGCGCCAGAAGCGGTACGAGGTGTACTCGGCCCGGAGCACGTCGTACGGCCCCACCTTCACGGCCGACATGCCCCCCGCGCGCTGGCGGGTGGACACCTTCTGGAGCTGGTAGCCCATCACCTTGATGTCCAGCACGTTGGTGCCGTCGCGCAGCAGCGCCGACGGCAGCGCGGCCAGCTGCGGGTAGTAGCAGTTGCGGGTGAGGGGCTCGACCATGCTGCCGCCGCTGAACACCATCTGGCCGTTCAGGTAGACCTCGGCGTTGCTGCACACCCGTTCCATGTAGACGGCCATCAGGCGGCTCGGCTGGGCCGGCGCCTCGAACTGCACGCGGTACCAGACGGGGCCGTCTTCCTTGGGGCGGCTGGTCCACCAGTCGTCGGGCAGGCGCACCTTGCGCATCGCGCGGTCGGCGGGGAAGTGGGCGTCGTCGCCGGCCACGGTCAGTGCCGAATTGAAGATGCGCAGCTCGCCCTCGATCGTCATGGCCGGTGGATCGGCCTGGGCGGCGCAGGGCAGCACCACCCCGGCGAGCAGGCACAGCAGCAGGGCGCGAAGCGCGGCGGCGAAGCGGTCGATGGCCCGGGCGGGGCGGGTGTGGGGGTGCATGGCCGGTCATTGTGCAGGAGTTGCCGCGTGCAACCGGCCGCGGCCCGGGCGACAATCCGCGGCCGGCCCCCCCGTTTCGCGGGGGGCCTCCGCCGCCGTTCCCACCCGAAAGCCACCCGCCCGTGATCCTGCGCCACGAGTTCCTTCCCGTCGACAACAACCGGCTCTCGCACCTGTGCGGCAGCATGGACGGCCACCTCCGCGACATGGAGACGGTGCTCGGCGTCAGCATCTCCCGGCGCAACGAGTTCTTCCGCGTCGAGGGGCCCAAGGTGTCGGCCGAGCGGGCGATGGCGCTGCTGCAGGCGCTCTACGCCCGCGCCGACGCGCCCATCCCGCACGAGGAGTTCCAGCTCTCGCTGATGGACACCGAGCGCGGCCGCCCCCCGAAGGCCGACGGACGCGACACCGGCCCGGCGCTGCGCACCCGGCGCGCCGACCTGATCGGCCGCACCGACAACCAGCGGCTGTACCTGAACAACATCCAGCAGCACGACATCACGTTCGGCATCGGCCCGGCCGGCACCGGCAAGACCTTCCTCGCGGTGGCGTGCGCGGTGGACGCGCTCGAACGCAGCGCGGTGCAGCGCATCATCCTGTCGCGCCCGGCCGTCGAGGCGGGCGAGCGGCTCGGCTTCCTGCCGGGCGACCTCTCGCAGAAGGTCGACCCGTACCTGCGCCCGTTGTACGACGCGCTGTACGACCTGATGGGCTTCGACAAGGTGGGCCGGGCGTTCGAGAAGGGCCAGATCGAGATCGCCCCGCTCGCGTTCATGCGCGGCCGCACGCTGAACCACGCGTTCGTGATCCTCGACGAGGCGCAGAACACCACCCGCGAGCAGATGAAGATGTTCCTCACCCGGCTCGGCTTCGGCAGCCGCTGCGTGGTCACCGGCGACGTGAGCCAGATCGACCTGCCCCGCGGCGTCGACAGCGGCCTGATCGACGCCGAGCGCGTGCTGCGCCGCGTGCGCGGCGTGGCCACCACCCGCTTCACGTCCGCCGACGTCGTGCGCCACCCGCTCGTGGCGCGCATCGTCGAGGCCTACGACATCGCCTCCAGCGACCGCAACTGATCCTCCGTTCCGCCATGGCACGCCCCGACCTCTCCCTGTCCCTTCAGTTCGCCGACCCGCGCCACCGCGCGCACCTGCCGCGGCACAAGGTGATCCGCTGGATCCGCGCCGCGCTCGAGTCGCCGGCCGAGATCACCGTGCGCATCGTCGACGCCGAGGAAGGCCAGGCGCTCAACCGCGACTTCCGCCAGAAGGACTACGCCACCAACGTGCTGACGTTCGACTACAGCCACGAGCCCGTGGTGGTGGCGGACCTGATCCTGTGCGCGCCGGTGGTCGAGACCGAGGCGGCCGCCGAGAAGGTGACGCTCGAGGCCCATTACGCCCACCTGCTGGTGCACGGCACGTTGCATGCGCAGGGGTACGACCACGAAGCGGACGACGAGGCCGAGGTGATGGAAGCGCGCGAAACCGAGGTGCTCGCGGACCTCGGCTTCGCCGACCCCTATCGCCGCCGCTAGGCTGCTGGCGACAGCACGTGCCCGACGTTCGCGGGCACGCCGCCGGCCAGCAACTGCCGGTACACCGCCTCCACGTCCGCCAGGCCCCGGCCGGCCTGCACGGTGAGCCGTTGCGCCACCCATGGCGCGAAGTCCGCCCAGCGGTCGGCCACGCGCCGCGCGATCTCGTCGCGTCCCCAGTCGCGCCCGCGCTGGCGCAGCCGGTCCGCCGCCGAGAAGAACGGGGGCGGGTGGGCCTCGGGCGTGGCGTCGCGGTGCGTGAAGCCCACGGCGAGGCGCCAGGCCGACGGATCGTCGAGGTGGTCCCGCACGCGCTGGCGCAGTGTGCCGCTGCCGGCGAAGTCCACCGTGGCGGAACACAGGCCGCGCGGCAGCGCGTCGAGCCGGTCGTAGGGCAGCACCGTGCCGAAACAGCCGAGGCCCTGGACGAACGCGAGGTTCGCCGCCGACGTGAGCCCGGCCACGGCCATGCCCCGCTGCTGCAGCAGCCACGCGAGGCCGAGGGCCGTCTTGCTCGACGCGCTGGTCAGCACCACCTGCTCGGGCGGCGGCGTGACGTCGCCGAGCAGGTCGTCGATCAGGAACGACGTGATGAACACCGGGCGCAGCAGCGCCTGGATGGCCTCCAGGTCCGGGCGCCAGGCCGGGTCGCCCGACGTGCGCAGGTACAGGTTGTAGGCCGCGGGCAGCGCCTGCCGGTGTCCGGTGGCGTCGACCAGGCTGTCGGGGGTCAGGCGCACCGGCGTGAGCCGCGCGTGCGTGGCCATGGGCCAGTAGCCGTAGAGCCGTTCACCGGGTGCGATGCCGTCGCACGCCGATGCGATCACGTCGGCGAATCCCCAGGCGGGGACCACGCCCCACGGTGCCTCGGCGGGGAAGAAGCGCCAGTAGCCGAGCTGGTCGCCGAGGTCGGCGTACGTGGTGTTGTTCGCGGTCAGCGCGAAGGTGTCGACCCTCAGCACCACCTCGCCGGGGGCCGGGGGCGCTTCGGTGTTCGACAGCACCGCGGTGCGCGAGAGGTCGCCGCGGTCGACGGCGAACGTGTGGCAGAGGATGTCCATGGCGGGGCCTCGTGAAACACAGAGGCCTCCATCCTCGCGTGCGAACGGCCGGGAACGTGTCGCGGGCGCGACGGAAACGCGTGAACCTTGTGTGACGGCGCTCAGGGCCGCCGCGAGGTGCTCAGGTACCGCTTGCGCCAGAAGAACCACCCGAGCGCGATGCCCACGAGCACCATCACCACCGTGGCCGCCCACACGCCGGTGCTGCTGTGGATGAGTGGCAGTGCGTCGAAGTTCATGCCGAAGAACCCGGTGATCAGGTTCAGCGGCATGAAGATGGCGGTCAGCACGGTGAGCGTGCGCATGATGTCGTTCGTGCGGTTGCTCTGGGCCGAGAAGTGCATCTGCACCGCGGCCTCGGCCGACGACTCGAGCCGACGCACGTGGGCCAGCACGCGCTCGATGTGCTCGAGCACGTCGCGCGAGCGCACCCGCAGCAGCTCGCGCTCTCGCGTGGCCTGCGGGTCGGCCTCGCCCGGCCATTCATCGAGTGCGTCGATCCACTCGACGATCGCGCTGCGCTGGTCCTCGCAGGTGTCTTCCAGCAGGTGCAGCGCGTTGCGCGAATCGAGGAACACCTGCCAGCTGTCGAAGTGGCTGCGCGGGTTCAGCAGCTCCTGCTGCAGCTGGTCGAGCTGCTTCGTGAGCAGCCGGCGCAGCTCGAGGTAGCTGTCGACCATGTGGTTGATCATGCGCAGCATCAGGTCGGCCGGCGTGGTGGGCAGGCGCATCAGCGCGGGGCGCTGGTCCTGCCGGGGTTCCGCGCCCACGGTCATCTGCTGCAGCTTGTTCGCGAAGAAATCGCGCACCATGCAATCGGTGGGGTGCACGGTGATCAGCACGCCGTCGAACACCGCGAAGCCCACCGGGCTGGTGTCGATGGCGGCGAGTGCTTTCTTGGCAGAGCTGTGCGTGCCGGTGGTCTCGTCGAGGAACAGGCCGTTGGTGCCCGCGCCGGCCGCGAGCCGGCGGAACACCATCAGGTCGTACCACGAGGTGTAGTCGAAGTGGGACGGCAGCTGGCTGTTGAGCAGGTCGGCGATGTGCAGGTCCACCAGCTGCCCGCCCGTCCAGCGCTGCAGCGCCGCCTGCAGCGTGGGCGTGCTGACCTCGAACTCGCGACGGGCCGAGCCCACCCACAGGTAGCCGGTGGCCGGCAGCTGGGCGGGCAGCTCGGCGAGTTCGGTGAACTGGTCGGGCAGGATGTGGAAGATGCGCATGCGGCGGATCAGCCCTCGGCGCGCAGCTTGCGGGCCGCGTCGCGGGCGAAGTAGGTCAGCACGCCGTCGGCGCCGGCGCGGCGGAACGCCAGCAGGCTTTCCATCATCACCGCGTCGTGGTCGAGCCAGCCGTTGGCGGCCGCGGCCTTGAGCATCGCGTATTCGCCGCTCACCTGGTAGGCGAACGTGGGCACGCGGAACTCGTCCTTCACGCGGCGCACGATGTCGAGGTACGGCATGCCGGGCTTGACCATGACCATGTCGGCGCCCTCGGCCAGGTCGAGTGCCACCTCGCGCAGCGCCTCGTCGGTGTTGCCCGGGTCCATCTGGTACACCTTCTTGTTGCTCTTGCCGAGGTTGGCAGCCGAGCCCACGGCATCGCGGAACGGGCCGTAGAAGGCGCTGGCGTACTTGGCGCTGTACGCCATGATGCGCGTGTGGACCAGCCCGCGCGACTCGAGGGCCGTGCGGATGGCGCCGATGCGCCCGTCCATCATGTCGCTGGGCGCCACGATGTCGACGCCGGCCTCGGCCTGCACCAGCGCCTGCTGCGTGAGCACGGCGACGGTCTCGTCGTTGAGGATGTAGCCGGTGGGGTCGAGCAGGCCGTCCTGGCCGTGCGACGTGAACGGGTCGAGCGCGACGTCGGTCAGCACGCCCAGTTCGGGGAAACGCTTCTTCAACTCGCGCACGACCGTGGGCACGAGGCCTTCGGGGTTCGTGGCCTCGCGGCCGTCCTCGGTCTTGAGGCCCCCCTCGATCACGGGGAACAGCGCGAGCACGGGGATGCCGAGCTTCACGCAGTCCTCGGCCACGGGCAGCAGGCGGTCGAGGCTCAGGCGCTGCACGCCGGGCATCGAGGCCACGTCGATGGCCTGGTTCTGTCCGGCCACCACGAACACGGGGTAGATCAGGTCGCTCGGGTGGAGGCGGTGCTCGCGCACGAGCGAGCGGGTGAATTCATCGCGGCGGAGGCGGCGCGGACGCGAGGCGGGGAAGGGCGGCGGGGTGTGCACGGCAGTGGGTCCGGATCGAAGTGTCGAGACGGAAACATTGGGCAATGTTCCATCGCGTCATAGTAGGCACGTACGTGTATTTACGGTGCCTCGGGGCTTCAACAGCAGTGTCTGCTTCTGCTAAAGTTGTCATCGAATGATAGCCGCAAGGTTTTCATTCCCTGCTTTTCCTCCCTGAGCAGGAGCCTTGCCGTGATGACAGCGATAAGGCTTTTCGGCCCCAGCCCATTGGCTGGGGCTTTTTTCATTCCGGGCTTCATTTGCATGCCGCGTGGTCCGCACAGTGGTCCTGCGCGTCTCGTTTTTGCAACCGCACATGCCAAGCGTGCGACATGCGCACGAGACTCAAACCTTCATTTTTCTTTACGTGCAGGCCGCGGTTCCAGGCTTCGCGGGCCTCGATCGAGTCCCCCGCCATAATCGGCACGATGGACAGCCTGTACTTGTGGGTCAAAGCCCTGCACCTGATCTTCGTGGCCAGCTGGTTCGCCGGTCTCTTCTACCTGCCGCGCGTGTTCGTGAACCTCGCGATGGTGCCGCAGGACAGCCACGCCGAACGCGAACGCCTGCTGCTGATGGCCCGCAAGCTCTATCGTTTCATGAGCCTGCTGATGGTCCCGGCGCTGCTGCTCGGCCTGTGGCTGTGGCTGGGCTTCGGCCTGAAACACGGCGCGTGGCTGCACGCGAAGCTGGTGCTGGTGGTGATGGCCATCGGCTACCACCACGCGTGCCGGTCGCTGCTGCGCAAGTTCGAGACCTTCGCGAACCAGCGCAGCGAGCGCTGGTTCCGCGTGTTCAACGAGTCGGCGGTGCTGATCTTCGCGGCCATCGTCGTGCTGGTGGTCGTCAAGCCCTTCTGAGATGGCCTCACCGCGCCACCGCAGCTCCGCCGCGCCGCTGGCCGGGCTGTATGCCGCGCTGATCGTCTACGCGAGCCTGTCGCCGTTCACCGGCTGGGGCCTGCCGAACCTCGTGCCCTGGTTCGGCTTCGGGCACATGCCCTGGCCGCGGTACTGGACGGCGTTCGACGTCGTCTCCAACCTCGTCGGCTACATGCCGCTCGGCGCGCTGCTGTTCGGTGCCGTCGTGCGCAGCGGCGGGCGCACCGTCGTCGCGGCGGTCGTGGCGATCACGGGTGGCGCGCTGCTGTCGTTCCTGATGGAGAGCCTGCAGAACCTGCTGCCGCAGCGGGTGCCGTCGAGCCTCGACTGGGTGCTCAACACCGGCGGCACGGTGGTCGGCATGCTGCTGGCGCTGGCCATCCACGCGCTGGGCGGCCTCGACCGCTGGCAGGTCGTGCGCGACCGCTGGTTCATCGACCGCAGCGCCGGCGGCATCGCGCTGCTGCTGCTGTGGCCCGTCGGCCTGCTGTTCCCCACCCCGGTGCCGTTCGGCGTGGGGCAGGTGCTGTTCAAGCTGCAGGAACTGGTCGTGGCCGCGCTCGCCGAAACGCCGTGGGACGACTGGGCCGACGGCTGGTTGACGGCCACCGCGTCGCTCACGCCGCTGTCCCGCGCCAGCGAATGGCTGGTGGTGGTGCTCGGGGTGCTGTCGCCGGTGCTGGTGTCCTTCACCGTGGTGCCGGCCGGATGGCGCCGCGTGGTGCTCGTGGCGGGCGCGGCGCTGCTCGGCTTCCTGGCCACCACGCTGTCGACCGCGATGAACTTCGGGCCGCAGCATGCGCTGACGTGGCTCACGGCGCCCACGTTGCCGGGCCTCGCGGTCGGCATCGCGGCGGGCATGCTGCTGTGGCGCATCCCGCGGCGCGTGGCGGCCGCGCTGGGTCTGATCGCACTCACCGCGCTGGTGCTGCGCGTGACCCAGGCCCCCACCGACCCGTACTACGCCGAGAGCCTGTTCGCCTGGGAGCAGGGCCGGTTCATCCGCTTCCACGGCCTGGCGCAGTGGGTGGGATGGCTGTGGCCGTACGCGGCGCTCATGTACCTCTTCGGGCGCGTCGTGGCCCGCGATCCCGCGCCGAGTCCGCGTGCGGACCAATGACTTCGCCTGGTGCGGCGATGGCCCCAGTCCTTAGAATCGAAGGATGAGCTATTTCGAGCGACACATCTTCTTCTGCCTGAACCAGCGCGAGAACGGCGAGGCCAGCTGCGGCGACCACCAGCCCCAGGTCGCCTTCGACCACTGCAAGAAGCGCGTGAAGGCCGAGGGACTCGCCGGTCCGGGCGGTGTGCGCGTGAACAAGTCCGGCTGCCTCGACCGCTGCGCCGGCGGGCCCGTCGCCGTCGTCTACCCGGACGCCGTCTGGTACACGTTCGTCGACAACAGCGACATCGACGAGATCGTCGAGTCGCACCTGAAGAAGGGCGTTGTGGTCGACCGCCTCGTGCTGCCCGACTCGGTGGGCCGCTGAGATGCCCACCTCCCAGCGCCTGACCATGCCCGGCCCCGCCGGCGCCCTCGAGATCGTCATCGACACCCCCGACGACCCGCCGCGCGGCGTGGCCGTCGTCTGCCATCCCCATCCGCTGCAGGGCGGCACGCTCGACAACAAGGTGGCCGCCACGCTGGCCCGCGCGTTCGTGCAGCTCGGTTACCGCGCGGTCCGATTGAACTTTCGCGGCGTGGGCGCCTCGGAAGGCCAGTGGGACGAAGGCCGGGGCGAGGTGGACGACGCGCTCGCCGTGATCGCCGCGCAGCGCGACCCGTCGCTGCCGCTGGCGCTGGCCGGGTTCTCGTTCGGGGGGTACGTGGCGTCACAAGCGGCCTCGGAACTGCCCGAAGACCGGAAGGCCATCGGCCTCGTGCTGGTGGGCCCGTCCACGCTGAAGCAGAAAGTGCCGCCGGTGCCCGAAGGCACGGTGGTCATCCATGGCGAGGCCGACGACGTTGTCCCTCTGTCGGCCACGCTCGACTGGGCCCGTCCGCAGTCGTTGCCGGTGGTGGTGATCCCCGGTGCCGGCCATTTCTTCCACGGGCAGCTGCCGCTGCTCAAGACCCTGGTGGTGCGCAGCTGGCCTCACTGAACGAGACCGGCACGCCTCTGGTGTTCCCGATATTCCAGGCCGTCAGGCCGAACCGATCCATCCGCTGAACCGCTCCACACATGAAAAGAACACTCGCTCTCTTCCTCGGCCTGGCCCTCTCCGCCGCCTCCGCGTTCGCGCAGATGCCGACGCCGCCCGAGGTGGCCGCCAAGAGCTACATCCTGCTCGACCTCACCACCGGCCAGACCCTCGCCGAGCGCGAGGCCGACGCCCCGGCCGACCCGGCATCGCTCACGAAGCTGATGACGGCCTACGTGGTGTTCGCCGCGCTGAAGGAACACAAGCTCACGCTCGAGCAGACGCTGCCGGTGTCGCTGCGCGCGTGGGAAGAGCGCAAGGGCGGCGGCTCGCTGATGTTCATCGAGCCGCGCATGACGCCGAAGGTGTCCGACCTGCTGCGCGGCATGATCGTCAACTCCGGCAACGACGCGTCGGTGGTGCTGGCCGAGGGTGTGGCCGGCACGGTCGACCAGTTCGTCGGCATGATGAACCGCCAGGCCCAGGCCTTCGGCCTGAAGAACACCTCGTTCAAGAACGCCACCGGCCTCACCGAGTCGGGCCACCAGAGCACGGCCCGCGACATGGCCGTGATCGCCTCGCGCATCATCAGCGACTTCCCCGAGTACTACCCGATCTACTCGACCCGCACGTACCGCTACGAGAACGCCCCGGCGTCGAACCAGAACAACCGCAACGTGCTGCTGCTGCGCGACCCGAGCGTCGACGGCATGAAGACCGGCTACACCTCGGCCGCCGGCTACTGCCTCGTGGCGTCCGCCCAGCGCGACTTCCCGAACCTCGGCGCCACCGGCGCGGCCGGCGGCAAGCGCCGCCTGCTGAGCGTGGTGCTGAACACCGCGTCCATGGACGCCCGCGCGAACGAAAGCCAGAAGCTGCTGAACTGGGGCTTCCAGGCCTTCGACACCGTGCGCCTGTTCGAGGCCGACCGCGCCATCTCCACGGTGCCGGTGTGGAAGGGCAAGTCCAACGAGGCCAAGCTCGGCGCCACGGGCGCGGTGTTCGTCAGCGTCCCGAAGGGCGAGGGCGCCAAGCTGCAGACGAAGGTCGAGCGCACCGACCCGCTGGTGGCCCCGCTGCAGAAGGGCCAGAAGGTCGGCATGGTGCGTGTCACCACCGCCAGCGGCGCGAAGGTGGCCGAACGGCCGCTGGTCGTGCTGGAGGGCGTCGAGGAAGCCGGCATCCTGGGGCGTGCCTGGGATGCGCTGCGCCTCTGGATCAAGTAACCTGAACCACCACCCCGTTCCACGGAGGCCGCATGTCCGACATTCCTGACAGCCTGTGTTACCTGAACGGCGAGTTCGGGGCCTTGCGCGACATGAAGGTCTCCGTGCTCGACCGGGGGTTCCTGTTCGGCGACGGCATCTACGAGGTGATGCCGGTCTACGGCCGGCGCATCTTCCGGTTCGACGACCACATGGCGCGGCTCGCCCGCAACCTCGGCAAGATCCGCATCCCGAACCCGCTCTCGTCCGCCGACTGGCTGGCGGCCAGCCGCCGGGTGATCGAGGCGGCCGCCGCCGAGGACCAGCTGCTGTACCTGCAGGTCACCCGGGGGGTCGCCCCGCGCGAGCACACGATGCTGCCGGACCTGACCCCCACGGTGTTCATGATGACCACGCCCACGCGCGCGGCCACCCCCGAGCAGCGCCACCAGGGCGTCGCCTGCATCACCGCCCGCGACTTCCGCTGGGAGCGAGGCGACCTCAAGACCACGTCGCTGCTCGGCAACGTGCTGGCGCGGCAGATGTCGGCCGACCACGGCGCCGTCGAGACCATCCTGTTCCGCAACGGCATGCTGACCGAGGCGTCCAGCAGCAACGTCTGGATCGCCTCCGAAGGGGCGCTGCTCGGGTCGCCGAAGAGCGAACACGTGCTCGAAGGCATCCGCTACGAGGTGCTGCGCGAGCTGTGCGAGGAAGAAGGCATCGCCTACAACCTGCGCCCGCTGTCCGAGGCCGAGGTGCGGGCCGCCGACGAGGTGATGCTGAGCTCCACCAGCAAGGAGATCCTGCCGGTCACCCGCATCGACGGCGAACTGGTGGGCCATGGCGCGATGCGGGGCAAGCCGGGCCCGGTCTATGCGCGGCTGTACGAGGCCTACCAGCGCGCCAAGCGCGCCCAGTCCATTTGACCGTTGAAACCGGGGGCGAGGCCCCCATCTGTGCCGGATGAGTTTCCCGATGCAAGACATTCCGCCCGAGCAATCGCTCATCGAGTACCCGTCTAAGTTCCCCATCAAGGTGATGGGCCTGAACGTCGACGGCTACGTGCACGCCATCACGCAGATCGCGGAGCGGTTCGACCCCACGTTCGACCCCGCCACGGTGGAGTTGCGCGCGAGTTCGGGCAACAAGTACCTGGGCGTGACCATCACGGTCACCGCCACCAGCCGCGAGCAGCTCGACGAGCTGTACCGCACGCTCACCACACACCCGTTCGTCCGCACCGTGCTGTGACGCCGTGCCGGTGACAATCACCGGCATGAAGACCTTCCTGCTGTTCGCCGCCACCGCCCTCGCGGAGATCGTCGGCTGCTACCTGCCCTGGCTGTGGCTCAAGCAGGGCCGCTCGCCCTGGCTGCTGCTGCCCGCGGCCGCAAGCCTCGCCCTCTTCGCCTGGCTGCTCACCCTGCACGAGACGGCCGCCGGCCGTGTCTACGCCGCGTACGGCGGCGTCTACATCGGCGTGGCGCTGGTCTGGCTGTGGGCGGTGGATGGGGTGCGCCCCACGGCCTGGGACGCCGCCGGCGTCGCCGTGGCGCTCGCCGGCATGGGGTTGATCATGTTCCAGCCGCGCTGAAGACGGCGACCCCGGATCAGCGCAGCTGCATCGCCAGCGTCAGCCGCACGGTCCGTGGCTCCACCGGGTGGAAGTGGCGGCGTTCCCCCGCTGCCGCGTTCGGCGGGGCCGATTCGTAGAAGTAGTCGATGTCGCTCGCGGGGCGGTCGAACAGGTTGAAGACGTCCAGGTTCACCGTCGTGCGCGGGTTCACGCGCCAGCCGCCGCGCAGGTAGGCGAGGGTGGTGGCGCGGCTGCGCTGCGTGCCGTCGCTCGTGAGGTCGCGCGGTCCGAAGTGGCGCACCTGGACGGCCGCCGACCATGGTGACGCCGGGTCGGCCCACGTGAGGCCCGCCGAGACGACCCGCCCCACGGCCCCGGGCACGCGGGTGCCTTCCCCGTCGGGATCGGTGCGATAGCGGGCCTTCGAGACGGCCACGTCGACGTCGGCGAGCCAGCCCGCCGCGGCACGGCCGAGCCAGCCGTCGAGCTGCCAGTGGTTGTTCCACTCGAGGCCGGAACGCCGGCTGGCGCGGCTGGGTTCCGTGGTGCCGGCGTCGCCGATGTAGACCAGCTCCGAGTCCAGGTCGAGCTGCCACAGCGCGAGCGAGCTCTGCAGGCCGGGAACGACCTCGGTGCGCAGCCCCAGTTCACCGCCGCGGCTCTTCACGAGGCCCGGCACGGGCTGCACCGGGTCGGTGGCGCCGCGGGCGTCGTTGCTGTGGAACCCCTGGCCCCAGTTCGCGAACAGCTCGGTCGACGCCCAGGGGCCGAACACGAACGACAGCTTCGGCGACACGAGGTGGTCGGACGCCCGGGCGGCGTCGACGTGGAAACGGGCGGTGTCGGCGCGCAGGCCCGCGACGCTGCGCAGCCACGGCGTCCAGGTCGCGCCCCATTCCCCGAACAGGCCCAGCTGGCTCTGGGACACGGTGTTCTCGCGGTCGTCCGTGGCGCCGAGCCGCGTGCGGCCCGCGGTGGCGTACAGGCCCACGGGAGAGAGCCGGTCGTGGCGCGCCTGCAGGCTCAGTGTGAACTGCTGCTCGCGGCCACCGGCGGTGATGTCCCACCGGCGGCTCGCCTCGCCGCCGAGCACGCGGCGGCGCTCCGACTGTTCGAACTGGTCGCCGTCCACCGGGTCGTCGAGGAAGTACGTGAAGTTGGAGTAGAGGCTCAGCCGGGACCGGATGGCATACGCGCTGAAGCGCCATTCCCCGTCGGCCGCGCGCCGCGTGGCCTGGCCGGAGAGGCTCACGCGTTCGGTGCGGCCGCCGTCGGTGGGGTCGAGCGACGCGAAGCGCCCGAGCGAGCCACCGTCCACGAGGTCGGCGGGAATCTGGTCGGTGGCGTTCCAGCGTGCGTTGTAGGCCATCAGCGTCAGGCTGCGCGAGCCGTCGCCGTCCCGGTCGGCGTACCGCAGCCAGCCGTTGACCTTGCGCAGGTGTTCGGGCACGTCCCACGGGCCGTCGTTCGACTGCAGTTCCAGCGCGCCGAGCAGCGTGCCCGCGCCGAGGGCCACGGTGTCGGCGAGCAGGCCGCGCCGGTAGCCGCGCTGGCCGAACGTCACCTGCGCCAGGCCCTTCGGCAGCGTGTCGGCCAGGCGGATGCGGGCCGACCCGGCGGAGCCGAAGTCGCCGTCGGCCGCAGCGTACGGGCCCTTGCGGTAGTCGATGCGGTTCACGAGTTCGGGGATCAGGAAGTTCAGGTCGCTGTAGCCCTGGCCGTGCGCGTGGCTGACCATGTTGACGGGCATGCCGTCGACGAAGGTCGCGAAGTCGGTGCCGTGGTCGAGGTTGAAGCCGCGCAGGAAGTACTGGTTGGCCTTGCCGTCGCCCGAGTGCTGCGTGACGATCAGGCCCGGCACGAACTCGAGCACCTCGGCTGGCCGCAGTGCCGGCCGGTTGGCGAGCAGCCGGGCGGTCACGCTGCCTTCGCTGGCGGCGTTCGAGGTGCCCACGCCGTTGTCGTAGTGGCCCAGCACGCGCACGGCGTCGAGTGGCGTGTCGGGTTCGGCGGCAGCGGCGCCGGTGGCGATGAGCATCGCGAGGGCGAGGGGTTTCATGGCGGGTTCTCAGGCGGAAGGCAGCAGGGACAGGTCGAGGGCACGTTCGGCGAGCCACGCGGCCGCCAGCAGCGCGATCGACACGGAGGCGGCCGGCAGCAGGCCGCGACGGTACACGAGGGTGTCTCGCAGGGCCCACGCGAGCGGCAGGAATAAGGCCACGATCGCGAACTGCCCGGCCTCGACACCGAGGTTGAACGCCAGCAGCGATTGCGCGAGCAAGCCGTCGGCCAGCCCGAGCGCCTTCAGCGCGCCGGCGAACCCGAAGCCGTGCACCAGGCCGAACAGGAAGGTGAGCTTCCAGCGGCCGTGGCGCACCACCGGCACGAGGTTGTTGACGGCCGCCAGCACCACGCTCGCGGCGATCAGCGACTCGATCCAGCGCGACGGCGGGTCCACCACGCCGAACACGGCGAGCCCGAGCGTGATCGAGTGCGCCACCGTGAACGCGGTGACCACCTGCACGACCTCGGCCAGCACCGGCCGCCACGCGCGGGCGCCGGCCCAGCCGGGGGGCGTCCGCACCAGCACGGCCGGCAGCAGCAGTGTCAGCAGGAACAGCACGTGGTCGGTGCCGATCAGGATGTGGTGCACCCCTTCGCGGAACAGCGAGAGCCATCCGCCGGTGGGCGCTGCGCCGTCGACCAGCACGCGCGGCCCGGCGTCCGGCACGAGCACCGCGGTGCCGCTGCGCGGGCCGTCCGACCAGCGCACGATGCCGCGGTGCGTGGGGTCGGTGCGGGCGAAGAGGCGGTAGTCGGCGTCGAGCTGGTGCACGGCGCCGGCGCAGCGCCAGGTGCGGGTCACGACGGCGTGGCGGCCGTCGCTGTGGGTCTCGAGGGCGGGCGGCCCGGCCGGGCCCGCGGTGCAGGGGGCGCCGTCCGCCGACAGCGCCAGGCCGTCGGCCGTGACGCGGTCGATCTCGGACCAGCGGCCGATCACCTCGCGCCATTGCAGCAGGCCGTCGTTGTCGGTGTCGAGCACCAGGTCGCGGTCGAGGTCGCGCAGCGCGACGTCGAGGCGCTGCGTGACGGTCGACCCGTCGACGGCCAGGGTCAGGTAGGCGTCGCTGGCCTTGTGGGCGGAGGCGACGGCGGGCAGCCCGAGCAGCACCGCGAGCAGCAGCGACCGGGCGTTCATCGTGTGGCTCCATCGCGGGCGGCGGCGAGGCGCACGTCGGCCAGGCCCTGCTCGCGCACGAACCGCCACACCGGCTCGGCCGCCTGGGGCTCGCGTGCCGCGGCCGCCACCCGCACGAGCAGCAGCGCGTCGGCCGGCTCCTTCTGCACCGCCCAGTTGGCCACGGCGTGGGGCAGCGCGGCCCGGGCGTCGCCGCGCACGTCGAGCTCGAAACGCGCCTGTTCGCGGCGGTGGGTCGTGTCCTCGCGCAACGCGGCGGCGTCGAATCGGTCCGCCAGTAGGCGGGTGGTGGCGGCCGCCGCCGGGTCACGGGTGCGCACGCGGGCGACGGCAAGGCGCAGCAGCAGTGCGTCGGCGTCCTCGCGTCCAGCCAGCAGCGGCAGCACTTCGGCCGGGCGGTCCCGTGCGAGCAGCCAGTCGGCCAGCGCCGCGAGGGTGTAGAGGTCGGGCGTGTCGCCCAGCGCCTCGCGGTAGCGGTCGCCCGCGTGGGGATCGCCGGACCGCTCAGCCAGCTCGGCGCGCACGAGGTCGACCCAGCGGCGCAGCCCCTCGTCGCGGGTGCCGCGCGACAGTGCCGCGAGGTCGGCGGCGGCCGGTGCGGTGGCGCCGCGCAAGCTCGCGAGTTCGGCTCGGCAGACTCGGGCGCTCACCGGCACCGCGGGCCCGAGGGCGGCGAACGTCGGCTGGTCGAGGTTGCGGCACGAGGCCTCGGCCTCGGCCCAGCGTCCGGTGACCTGCAGGACCGCGGTGCGGGTCAGCAGGGCCTGGGCCCGTTGTTCGAGCGGAGCGTCGGCGGCCAGCACGTCGAGGTCGCGCAACGCCACGTCGAACTGGTGCTGGCTCTGCCGCACCGTGGCGCGTAGCAGGCGCACGGCGGGTGGGGGATCGGTCAGCGACCACCATGGCGCGAGCGCGGCCTGGGCCTCGCCCAGTTCGCGCGGGTCGCCGAAACGGCGGGCGCGATCGATCGCCGCGCGGGCCGCCTGCAGCGCGACGGGCAGCTGCGCGGGCGCGGCCGCGCGGCGCTGCTGCAGCGCCCGCTGCTGGTCGCGTTCGGCAGGCGACACGAGCCGCGAGGGCAGGCGCTCGACGACCTCGTCGGCGTCTGTGGGCACGAACGGCGCGGCGGTGGCGACACCGCAGGCGAACGCGAGCAACCAGAGGGCTTTCATGGGCGGCTCCAGGACGGACATCCAAGGGGAAAACCGCGGGCGCGGCGATGCGCGCCCGCGGGGCCGGCCGGCCTAGTCGAAGTCGACCGGATCGGCGGTTTCGCTGGTGGGCGGCGCGTCGATGGCCGCGAGTCCGAGGGCCGACGAGGTGTCGTCGGTTACCCCCGACACCATCGCCGTCGCGTAGGCCACCCAGGTCTCGGGCGATTGCGCGGCGGTGGCCGGCACGTCGGTGGCGACGGCCTCGGGTTCGGCGCCGTCGCCGCCACACGCGGCGAGGGCGAGGCCGGCGACCAGGGGGAGCAGCAGCTTGTTCATGGTGTGCTCCTCAGGGCGTGCCGCCGACGGGCGTCGCGAGGTATGGGAACCCGGCGAGCAGCGGCACCACGGCCTGGTCGACCGCGTCGTGCAGCTTGAACGCCGTTTCCTTCAGCGGCACGGCCGCGGGCTTGCAGGCCGCGCCGAAGCCGAGCGCGTCGGTGTCGCCGTTGGCCATGCACAGGCCACCCATCACCGCGACGAGCGAGATGTCGACCACGTCGTCCTTCGGGCGCCGGCCGTTCGGGTAGCCCGCGTTGTCGGTGCCGCCGGCCAGGATGTTGCCGACGATGCCGAGCCGGTTCTGCTGCGCGAAGGGCACGGCCGGGATGGCCGTGTTCAGCCGCAGCATCTCCGAGGCCACGGCGTGGGCGGGCTGGTTGACCCCCTTGATGCCGGTCAGGAACGTGGTGACGAGGTCGGTGCGCGGGTAGTTCGTCGGCGCGGTGTTCGGCAGCGCGAGCGCGATCTCGAGCAGCTTCGGCAGGCTCGGGTTCGTCACGTACGTGGCGAACTGGCCGTCGTCCTTCGGGCGCGAACCGTTGAAGCGGTCCTTGTCCTTCAGTCCGATGACGACCTCGTTGACCAGCGGCATGCCCAGGCGCGACACCTGTGTCCAGGCCCCACCCACCTTCTCGGTGGTCTGGTGGCCGGCCTTCGGGGTCGGGTCGAGCAGGCGCGCCTGGCGAAGGCTCGCGGTGGTCCAGCCGCCGATCACGGGTTCGTTGTTCGCGACGAGGCACGCGATGGGCACCTCGAGCGCGAGGGTCGTGACGTTCTTGTCGGCGATGGTGTTCGGTGCGGCCCCGATCAGGTCGGGGTTCGTGATCACCGAGACCGGCGCGTTGACGAGGTCGAAGATGGTGCCGAGGTTGACGGCGAACGGGTCCTTGCGCTGGCCTGCGAACACCTTGCCCGGCGTGCCGCAGCCGGGGATGTTCACCGCGTAGACGTGTTTCGCCGCATAAGCGGGGTAGTCGGCGATGGTCTTGCGGCCGATGTTGTCGACCGGCTTGTCGAACGTCGCGCTGCCGTTGGCCGCGTTCGTCAGCGTGGCCACGTTGCCCTTGCGGCGCTCGCCGCGAACGATGGACACCGTGTACGTCTCGGCCACGTTGAGGTTCGCATCCTTCACATTGGAAACGGGCCCGGCCTGCACGAGCGGGATGGCCACGCTGCTGCCGCCCACCGGCAGCGCGACGCCCTTGCCGTCCCCCGCCAGCGTGTTCTTGAAGCGGAACTGGAAGGTGATGTCTTCCTGGCCGTCGCCGTTGTTGTCGATGTGGATCTCGTACAGCGCGTTCGGGTCCATCGCGAAGTAGTTCGGCCCGCCGTAGGCGTCCTGCAGCGGCTGGTAGTTGGCGATCAGCGTGACGAACCCGGCGCGGTCCGGTTCGTAGCTGCGGAAGAGGTAGAAGTCGGTGGCGTCGACCTTGGGCGACGTCGCGATGAACGGCGCCTCCCGGTGGCTGGAGGCGAAGGCGGAACCGCAGACCGTCAATGCCGCGGCGATCCAGAGCGGGGCCGCCCTGGTGAGGACATGTGTCATGGTGAACTCCTGGCTGTGTGCTTCTCTGCCGGTCGGGATGAACCGGCAGGAACCGCATACGCACAGGGCGTTCAGGCGGATGCGCCTCCGCGTTTGCCCATGTCGGGGGCGTGGGTCAGAGCAGCGGCATCACGTGCACGTGCCCCTGGCGCACGCCGCGCTGGGCCAGCACCGATTTGGCGAAGGCCTGCACCTGGTCGGCGGGGCCCCGCAGGATCGTGGTTTCCAGGCACAGGTCGTGGCTCAGGTGCGCATGGGTCGACGACACCGTGAGGTCGTGGTGCTCGTGCTGGGCGTCGAGCAGGCGCGCCGACAGCGTGCGCTCGTGGTGGTCGAACAGGAAGGTGAGGGTGGCGACACACGGGGCATCGGGCCGGGCCTCGACCACGGCGAGGGCCAGTTCGCCGCGCACCAGGTCGCGGAAGGCCTCCGAGCGGTTCTCGTAGCCGCGGGCGGCCACCAGGGCGTCGAACTCCGCGGCCAGGTCGTCGTCGATGGAGATGGTCAGGCGCTGCATGGCCGGCAGTGTGCAGCATGTACGTCGGATGGCGTATGTGTGACGAATTTCAACGACGTCATACTCGCGATCTCGTCCATGGAGCCGACATGACCCGCCCCTGCCTGACCCTGCTCGCCCTGGCCGCCGCCGCGACCGTCGCCCATGCCGCCGATGGCGAGCCGACACTGGCGCCCGTGACGGTGCAGGGCCACTACGACAACGCCGTCGGCACGTCGGACGCCGCGTCCCAGGGCACCATCCGCCGCGAACTGCTTGACAGCCGGCCCGCGCTGCGCCCCGCCGAGGTGCTCGAGTACGTGCCGGGCGTCATCGTCACGCAGCACAGCGGCGACGGGAAGGCCAACCAGTACTTCCTGCGTGGCTTCAACCTCGACCACGGCACCGACTTCGCCACGTGGGTCAACGGCATGCCGGCGAACATGCCCACGCACGGCCACGGCCAGGGCTACACCGACCTGAATTTCCTGGTGCCCGAACTCGTCGACCGCATCGACTACCGCAAGGGACCGTACTTCGCCGACGTGGGCGACTTCGCGTCGGCCGGCGCGGCGTTCATCGCGTACCGGCGCTCGCTGCCGCAGCCGATGGCCCAGCTCACGATCGGCCAGGACGACTACCTGCGCGGCGTGTTCGCAGGGTCGACCACGCTGGGCAACGGCTCCACGCTGCTCGGGGGGCTGGAACTCGCGCGCTACGACGGCCCGTGGGTGCTGCCGATGGACCTGAAGAAGGCCAACGGCCTGCTCACGTGGTCCGACGGGTCGGCCGCGCGGGGCTGGAGCGTGTCGGCCATGGCGTACCACGCGAGCTGGGACTCGACCGACCAGATCCCGATGCGCGCCATCCAGGACGGCAGCCTGTCCCGCTTCGGCGCCGTCGACCCCACCGACGGCGGCGAATCGGCCCGCTACAGCCTGTCCGGCGAATGGCGCGATCGCGGCGACCAGGGCGGCTGGACGGCCTCCGCGTACGCGATGCATTACGAGCTGGACCTGTTCTCGAACTTCACCTACACCCTCGACCGCGGCCCGACCGGCGACCAGTTCCAGCAGAAGGACGACCGCAACGTGTTCGGCGCGCAGCTCACGCGCGACTGGAACCACCGCCTCGCGGGCCGCGAGTCCCGCACCGAGCTGGGCGGCAGCGTCCGCTACGACCGCATCCGCGTGGGCCTCTACGACACCGTGGCCCGGGTGCAGGAGAACACCGTGCGCGAGGACAAGGTCGGCCAGACCGGGCTGGGCCTCTACGCCAGCAACAGCACCGAATGGCTGCCGTGGCTGCGCAGCGTGGCGGGCCTGCGGGTCGACCAGTTCCGGGCCAGTGTCGACAGTTCGCTCGCCGCGAACAGCGGCTCGACGGACGACACCCAGGTGTCGCCGAAACTGTCGCTCGTGTTCGGCCCGTGGGCGAACACCGAGTTCTTCGTCAACGCCGGCCGGGGCTTCCACAGCAACGACGCCCGGGGCACCACCACCACCGTCGACCCGAGTCCCCCGAACGACCCCGTCTCGCCCGTGCCGCCGCTGGTGGCCACGCGCGGCTACGAGCTGGGCCTGCGCACCGAGGCGGTCCGCGGCCTGCAGAGTTCGCTCGCGCTGTGGAAACTCGACATCGGCTCGGAGCTGGTCTACATCGGTGATGCCGGCAACACCGAGGCGGGCCGGCCCAGCGAACGGTACGGCGTCGAGTGGAACAACCGCTGGATCCCGCTGCCGTGGCTGCTGATCGACGCCGACCTGGCCTGGACGCGGGCGCGTTTCTCCGACAGCGCCCCCGAGGGCGACCGCATCCCGGGCGCGGTCGAGCGCGTGGCGTCCATCGCGGCCTCGGTCAAGGACCTCTCCGGCTGGTCCGGCAGCCTTCAATGGCGCTACCTCGGCGCACGGCCGCTCGTCGAGGACAACTCGGTGCGGGCGGGGTCGTCGCTGATCACCAACCTGCGCGTCGGCCGCCAGCTCACGAAGAACCTCGACCTGACCCTGGACGTGTTCAACCTGTTCGACCGCGACGCCAACGACATCGAGTACTGGTACGAGTCGCAGTTGCCGGGTGAAGCGGGGCCCGTGGCCGACCGCCACATCCACCCCGCCGAGCCGCGCACGCTGCGGGTCACCCTGCAGGCCCGGTTCTGACCCCGGGCGGGGGACAATCGGGGGCATGTCCCAGTCCCCCGTCCTCCGCATGCTCGGGCGCGTCGACTACGCCCCCACCGTCGAGGCGATGCGCGCCTTCACCGACACCCGCACCGCCGACACCCCCGACGAGATCTGGGTGTGCGAGCACCCGCCCGTCTACACCCAGGGCATCGCCGGCAAGGCCGACCACGTGCTGGACCCCCACGGCATCCCGGTCGTGGCCACCAACCGGGGCGGCCAGGTGACCCATCACGGCCCCGGGCAAGTGGTCGCTTACCCCCTGATCGACCTGCGCCGCCTCGACATCTACGTCAAGGAGTACGTCTACCGGCTGGAACATGCGGTGCTGAAGACGCTGGAGTCCTTCGACATCACCGGCCACCGCGTCGCGGGTGCGCCGGGCATCTACGTGAACCTGGCCGATCCGGGCGGCCACGCCGCGCTGACGGGGCCCCGGCCGGACCCCTTCGCCGGTCTCGGCAAGGTGGCGGCCCTGGGCATCAAGGTCAGCCGGCACTGCACGTACCACGGCGTGGCGCTGAACGTCGACATGGACCTGAAGCCCTTCGAATGGATCAACCCCTGCGGTTATGCCGGGCTCCAGACGGTCGATTTGGCTACACTGGGCGTCCGCACCGACTGGGCGACCGTTGCACGACGACTGGGCGACCGGCTGGTGTCTCACCTGAGCTGACCGGCTCCATCCCGAGCTTCACCGATGTCGACCGATTCCACGCTGACCCCGCCCCCCGCCTACGACGCCACTGCCAAGCAGAAGGCCCAGGCCAAGACCGCACGCATCCCCATCAAGATCGTGCCGGCCGAGCAGCTGAAGAAGCCCGACTGGATCCGCGTGAAGGCCGGTTCGCCCAGCACCCGCTTCTACGAGATCAAGAAGATCCTGCGCGAGCACAACCTGCACACCGTGTGCGAGGAAGCGTCGTGCCCGAACATCGGCGAATGTTTCGGCGGCGGCACCGCCACGTTCATGATCATGGGCGACAAGTGCACGCGCCGCTGCCCGTTCTGTGACGTGGGCCACGGCCGTCCCGACCCGCTCGACGTCAACGAGCCGGCCAACCTCGCGAAGACCATCGCCGCGCTCAAGCTCAACTACGTCGTGATCACCAGCGTCGACCGCGACGACCTGCGCGACGGCGGCGCCGGCCACTTCGTCGAATGCATCCGCCAGGTGCGCGAGCTGTCGCCGCGCACCCGCATCGAGATCCTCACGCCCGATTTCCGCGGCCGCATGGACCGCGCGCTGGAAATCCTGAAGGCCGCCCCGCCCGACGTGATGAACCACAACCTCGAGACCGCGCCGCGCCTCTACAAGGAAGCGCGCCCGGGCTCCGACTACGCCTACTCGTTGAACCTGCTCAAGCGCTTCAAGGAGTTCGCCCCGCACGTGCCCACCAAGAGCGGCATCATGGTGGGCCTGGGCGAAACCGATGAAGAGATCCTGCAGGTGATGCGCGACATGCGCGAGCACGACATCGACATGCTCACCATCGGCCAGTACCTCGCCCCGAGCGGCCACCACCTGCCGGTGCGCCGCTACGTCCACCCCGACACCTTCAAGATGTACGAGGAAGAGGCGAAGAAGATGGGCTTCACGCAGGCGGCCATCGGCGCCATGGTGCGTTCGAGCTACCACGCCGACAAGCAGGCCGAGAAGGCCGGCGTCGAGATCGACGGCTGACGATCACCCGGCCACCACGGGCCACAGCAACACCATCACCAGCACGCTCGCCGTGCTGTGCACCACGATGCCCGGCCAGGCGCTGCGCCAGCGCCGGCTGGGCCACGCGAGCCACAGGGCATCGAGCAGCGCGCCGGGAATCACCCACGGCGTGTGCAGGTGGTAGGCCGCGAACAGCACGCCGTTGACGAACCAGTCGGCCCGTCCGAAGGCGCCGGCCATGCGCGGCAGCAGCAGGCCGCGGAACAGCAGTTCCTCGCCGGTCACGGTGTTCGCCACCAGCAGCACCACCACGACGCCATACCACGCCCAGTTGCCATGGAAGAACGCCTGGCCCGCGTCCGACTGCAGGAAGGCCGCGAAGTCGCGGTGCGGGCTGTGCGGCAGGTCGGGCGCCGGGGCCAGCAGGAAGGGCACGGCGAACAGGGCCACCACGAGCCACGCCCGGCGCTCGGTGGGCGGCCGCAGCCACAGGGCGTCGGCCACCACGGCGGGACGCAGCGACCCTCGTTCGTGCCACACGAGCCCGAGCACCAGCAGCGACTGCCACACGAGCCCCGCGGCGAGCCCGGCGATCAAGGCTTTCGACAACTCGAACCCGTCGTCCGCCGCCCACCACGGCGCGACGACCCACGCGATGGCGGCCATCGGCAGCGCGGCCGCGGCCCACACCGCGAGGATGCGCCGGCGCGACCACTGCGGCATCGGCTCAGAACTCATAGGACAGCGTGGTCGCAGCGATGGCGCTGCCGGCGCGTTCGACGAGCGGGCTCTTGCGCGCCTCGCCCACCAACTGCACCCAGCCCACGCCGCCGGACATCTTCCACTTCGGCAGGAACCGGTACTCGGCGCCCACGCCCAGGTCGACCCGCCGCAGCCCGCCGCCGGGCGTGTAGACCGCGAAGCCGGTCGCGGCCGACTGCGCCGGCGTGACGCCGAAGTAGGCCTGCATGCAGGCCGCATCGGTCCACAGCGCGTTGGCGTAGACGCGCACCCCGACCTGCTCGGAGAGGTCCATCGTGCCATCGAACACCAGCTCGGCCTGCGTGCCCGCATGGCCCCGGCCATTCAAAGCCCGCCGCCACGTCGCGTAGACCGGCCCCCAGCCCACCATCACGCCCGCCTCGGTCGCCGAGCCGAGCGTGCCCATGCCGCGCAGGCGGTCGTCACCGGGCGTGGGGTCGGTGGCCGACGTGTCGTGGTCCTTGCGGCCGAGGTCGATCGAGCCGGCGAGCGCGAGGGTCCACCCGTCGTGTTCGACGACGCGCCAGACGAGGCCCTTCGGCCCGAACTCCACGGCGCCCGCGCTGGCGCTGCGGTAGATGAGCGTGATGTCGGGCGCGACGACGGCCCGATGGCGCTGGCCGCCTTCGTACGTGGGCAGGCCCAGCACCGCGGCGCCGAGGGTTCCGCTGAAGCCGGGTGGCGCCTCCTGCGACTGGGCGGTGGACTGCGCGGCCACGGGGGCCGCGGCGGTGAGGTAGATCGCGCAGAGTGTCGACTGCAGCGTCACGGCCGCATGGCATCGGTTCGGGTTCATGGTTCGGCGAGGGCGGTTGGAACGGTGCGGACTGTAGGCAGCCGAACCTTTGGGAATCCCCAGGCCCGTGGGCGTAAGCTGCGCGCCGGATCGACTCCACGACCCCGGCCATGCACCTGTTGCTCATCGAAGACGACCTCGACCTCGGCGCCGACCTGCAGCGTGCGCTCGCGGGCCACGGCCTCACCAGCGAGTGGGTGCGCGGCGTGCACCACGCGCGGACGCTGACCGACGACCGCGACACGCTGCCGTACGCCTGCGTGCTGCTCGACCTGGGCCTGCCGGACGGCGACGGCCTCGCGCTGCTGCGCACGTGGCGGCGCGATGGCTTCGCACTGCCGGTGATCGTGCTGACCGCCCGTGACGGCGTGGCCTCGCGCGTGGACGGGCTGGATGCCGGCGCGGACGACTACGTGGTCAAGCCCGCGGCGCCCGAGGAAGTGGCGTCGCGCGTGCGGGCGGTGACCCGCCGCGCGGCCGGCCAGGCCTCCGCCGTGTGGTCGGTGGGGCGGCTGCACGTCGACACGCGCCGGCGCGAGGTGCGCGCCGACGGCTTCGTCGTGCCGCTGTCGCCGAAGGAGTTCCTGATCGTCGCCGAACTCGCGCGGCATCCCGGCGAGGTGGTGGCGAAACACCGGCTGACCCGCGCGCTCGCGCCGCTCGGCGAGCCGCTCGAACTCAGCGCGCTCGAATGGCACATCCACAACCTGCGCCGCAAGCTCGGCGACGACTGCATCCGCACGGTGCGGGGCGTCGGCTACGGCCTCGGGGAGTGATGGCGATGTGGCGCGCGTTGCGTGAGCCGTCGATCGCCCGCCGCCTCGTGCTGGCCGTGCTGTTCGCCTGCGCGGGTGTCTGGCTCGCGGTGTACGCCGTGGGCCGGGCTGGTGTGTACGCGTCGGAGTCGGGGTCGTTCGACCGCGAGATGCTGACGCTGTCCGAAGCCGCGGTGCGGGTGCTGGCGAGCGGCGAGCCGGCCGGGCTCGCGGGCCTGGCCGCGTCGATCGATGCCGACACCGCGCTCGACGGGTTTCCGGCGGGGTTCCTCGCGTTCCGGGTGACCGATGCGCAGGGGCGTGTGGTCGCGCGTGGCGGCGAGGCGCCCGACGTCGATGCCGACCCCGCGGTGGCAGAGGGTTTCGCCGACACACGACTGGACGACCGAGCCCATCGACTGCTGCGCCGCTGGACCCCCGACCGCACGTACCGCGTGGACGTGACGCAGTCGATCGCGAGCCGCGAGCACACGTTCGACGCCGTGATGTTCAGCGGCGACGGCCTGCGCCCGCTGCTGGTGGGCGTGCCGTTGCTGTTGCTGCCTGTGTGGCTCGCGGTCTACACGGGGCTGCGGCCGTTGCGGCGGTTGTCGCGCGAACTCGCGGGCCGCTCGCCGTCGGACCTGCGTCCGCTCGCCGTGCCGGCCGAGTACCGCGAGCTGGCACCGGTCGTGGTCGAACTCAACGCCACGCTCGCGCGGGTGCAGGGGCTGCTGGACCGCGAGCGGGCCTTCCTCGCCGATGCGGCGCACGAGCTGCGCACGCCGCTCGCGGTGGTGAGCGCTCAGTGCGACACGCTGATCCAGTCGCGTTCACCCGAGGACCGCGACGCCGCGGCCTCGCGCCTGCGCCAGGGCCTCGCGCGGGCCCACCGGCTCGTGGGCCAGCTGCTCGCGCTCGCGCGGCTGGAGGCGGGGCAGCCGGCCGACCCCGCGCCGATCGACGTGGCCGACGTGGCGCGCGACACACTCGCGTCGCACGCGCCCGCGGCCCGCACCGCAGGCATCGAACTCGCCTACGTGGGCCCCGACAGCCATGTGCTGTCGTGCGCCCCCGAGGCGCTGGAGTCGGTGCTCGACAACCTCGTGGGCAACGCCGTGCGTTACGGGCGGCCCGGCGGGCGTGTGGAGGTGGTGTTGTCGGCCGAGTCGAGCGGGCTGCACCTCGCGGTGCGCGATGACGGGCCGGGCATCGCTCCGGCCGACCGGTCGCGTGTGTTCGAGCGCTTCCACCGCGGCGCCGGCGTGAGCGCGAGCGGCTCGGGCCTCGGCCTCGCGATCGTGGTGTCGGCCGCGCGCCGGCTCGGTGCTCGCCTCGACCTCGGAGATGGTCTGGGCGGACAGGGCATTTCCATCGGGCTGCGATGGCGTGCGCCCCAGCCCGGTGCGGTGCCGTTGGCATGAGGGTTGCTGATTGAACGCCCAGGAGTAGAAGCGTTCAACCGTCCCGCCCGGGACGGCAGGAAATTGCTCCCGACAACGGTGCCTGCCGCCGGTTGTCGGGTGCGACTCGCGTCTCGTCCGGCTGCCGCTGTGGGTGCTCCCCGCATTCGCCGACGAGGTCCGCATGACTGCATTCGCGTTCTCCTGTTTTCCCTGTTTCACCCAGGCGCGCCGCTTCGGCGGTGCGCTTGCGCTGGCCGCCACGGCGCTGCTCGCCGCCCCCGCCCACGCGCAGGACAAAGTCACCTTCCTCACGAGCTGGTACGCCCAGGCCGAACACGGCGGCTTCTACCAGGCCGTGGCCACGGGCCTCTACAAGAAGGCCGGGCTCGACGTGACGATCAAGATGGGCGGTCCGCAGGTCAACGGCATGCAGCTGCTGACGGCCGGCCAGGCCGACCTGATCATGGGCTACGACTTCCAGGTGCTGAGCGGCGTCGAGAAGGGCCTGCCGGTGGTCACCGTGGCCACCAGCTTCCAGAAGGACCTGCAGGGCATGCTGACCCACGACGACGTGAAGTCGCTCGCGGACCTGAAGGGCCGCACGATCCTCGTGGCCTCGTCGGGGCGCGCCAGCTGGTGGCCGTGGCTCAAGGCCAAGTACGACTACACCGAGGAGCAGGCCAGGCCGTACACCTTCAACCTGCAGCCGTTCTTCGCGGACGCGAAGACGGCGCAGCAGGCCTACCCGTCCTCCGAGCCGTTCCAGGCGATGAAGAAGGGCCTGCCCTACAACTTCTTCCTGTTCGCCGACGACGGCTACCCGCCGTACGGCACCACCATCGTCACCACGAGCAGCTTCCTCAAGGCCAAGCCCGACGTGGTCAAGCGGTTCGTGCGCGCGACGATGGAAGGCTGGGTCAGCTACTTCAAGGACCCGGCCCCGGCCAACGCGCTCATCAAGAAGGACAACCCGAACATGAGCGACGAGCAGATCGCGTTCGGCATCGAGCAGATGAAGAAGCTCAAGGTGCTCGATGGCGGGGACGCCGCGACGATGGGCGTGGGCACGATGACCGAGGCCCGCTGGAAGCGCAGCTACGACTACCTCGTGAAGGAAGGCCTGCTCAAGCCCGAGACGCCGTGGAAGAACGCCTTCACGCTCGACGTGGTGTCGGGCCTCAAGGTGATGCCGAACTGACCTTCGGGGAGACCGCACCGATGCTCGCACCGAACCGAAACCACGCCGTGCCGGTGGTCGAGGCCCTGTCGGCCCACAAGACCTACGGCAACGGCACGCAGGCGCTGGCGCCCACCGACTTCACGCTGATGCCCGGCGAGTTCGTCTCGCTGATCGGCCCGTCGGGCTGCGGCAAGAGCACGCTGCTCAAGCTCGTGGCCGGGCTGCTGTCGCCCACCGACGGCCGCCTGCGCTGGTGGCGGGGCGGTGCCGAGACACTCGACGAACCGGGCCGACGCCTCGCGTTCGTGTTCCAGGAGGCCACCTTGATGCCGTGGGCGCGGGTGGCCGAGAACGTGCGGCTGCCGCTCGACCTGCACCACGTGCCGCGGGCCGAGGGCGATGCGCGCGTGGCTGCGGCCCTCGCGCGCGTGGGCCTCTCGCGGTACGCGCGGCACTTCCCACGCGAGCTGTCCGGGGGCATGCAGATGCGCGTGTCGATCGCGCGGGCCCTCGTCACCGAACCCGACCTGCTGCTGATGGACGAACCGTTCGGGGCCCTCGACGAGATCACGCGCAACCGGCTCGACGACGACCTGCGCCGGCTCTGGTCCGAACGCGGCCTCACGGCGCTGTTCGTCACGCACTCGGTGTACGAGGCGGCGTTCCTGTCGACCCGCGTGGTCGTGATGGCGGCGCGCCCGGGCCGGGTCTTCAAGGAGATCTCCATCGACCACGACGGACCGCGCGACGCGCAGTTCCGCGCGTCGCCCGCGTTCGCCGAGATCTGCCGCACGCTGTCGGACGCGCTGCTGCAGGCGAGCCTCGCGAGCGGGCCGGACCAGTTCGAGACCGAAGCGGAGGTGCAGCCATGACCGCGACCGTCCGCACCCCCTGGGTGCAGTCCGAACGGTTCCTGCAGGTGGTGATCCCGCTGGCCGTGGGGCTGGTGCTGCTCGGTGCGTGGGAAGCGGCGTGCCGCGCCTGGGACGTGCCCGAGTTCCTGGTGCCCACGCCCACGCGCATCGCCGCCACGCTGGCGGCCGACTTCGGCATGCTGATGGGCTCGCTGTGGGTGACGCTGAAGATCACCTTCCTCGCCTTCGCGCTCGCGACCGTCGTGGGCACGCTCATCGCGTTCGCCTTCGCGCAGAGCCGTTGGATCGAGCTCAGCTTCTTCCCGTACGCCGTGCTGCTGCAGGTGACGCCGGTGGCCGCCGTGGCGCCGCTCATCATCATCTGGTGCAAGGACACCACCCTCGCACTGACGCTGTGCGCGGCCATCGTCGCGCTGTTCCCGATCATCGCGAACACCACGCTCGGGCTGCGCAGCGTGTCGCCCGGCCTCGCGTCCCTGTTCCGCATGCAGCGCAGCTCGCGCTGGCAGACGCTGCGGCGGCTGCAGATCCCGAGCGCCCTGCCGTACTGGTTCGCGGGGCTGCGCATCTCGTGCGGGCTCGCGCTGATCGGCGCGGTGGTGGCCGAGTTCGTGGCCGGCACGGGCGGGCAGGGCGCGGGCCTCGCGTACCAGATCCTGCAGGCCGGTTTCCAGATCAACATCCCCCGGCTGTTCGCCGCGCTCGCGCTCATCAGCGCGACCGGCGTGCTGCTGTTCTGGGGCATGCTCGCGGCGACCCGGCTGGCGCTCGGCTCGTGGCACGAGAGCATGGCGAAGCAGGAGCGCTGACATGGCCGGCCGATTCCTCATCCAGGGCGCGCTGACGCGTGCCGGCGTGACCGACGTGCGCGTCGAGTCCGGCGTGATCACCGCGGTCGGTCCTGCGCTCGGTGCGACGGACGGCGAGACCGTCGTCGACGCCCGCGGCGCCGTGCTGATGCCCGGTTTCATCAACACGCACCACCACCTGTTCCAGTCGGTGCTCAAGGGTGTGCCGGCGGGGCTGGCCGTGCCGCTGATGCCGTGGCTCGAGGCGGTGCCGTACACCTACGGCCCGCGCATCGACGAGGAGGCGCTGACGGTGGCCGCGACGCTCGGCCTCGCGGAGCTGCTGCTGTCGGGCTGCACCACGGTGGCCGACCACCACTACCTCTTCGGCGCGTCGCTCGGCTACGACCCGGCACCGATCCTGTTCGCCGCGGCCGAGTCGCTCGGCCTGCGCTTCGTGCTGCTGCGCGGCGGCGCGACGAAGACACGCGCCTTCGCGGGCCCCGACGACAAGCCGCTGCCGCACGAGCCGCTCGACGCGATGCTGCGCGGCGTGCAGGACACGGTGCACCGCTTCCACGACCCGTCGCCGTCGGCGATGCGCAAGGTGGTGATGGCGCCCACCACGCCGTTCTACTCGACCACGCCGGACGAGCTGCGCGAACTCGCGCGGGCCGCGCGGGCGATGGGCATCGGCCTGCACTCGCACCTGTCGGAGACCGACGACTACGTGCGTTTCGCCGCCGAACGTTTCGGCATGCGGCCGGTGCACTGGTGCGCCGAACACGAGTGGATCGGCCCCGACGTGTCGTTCGCCCACATGGTGCACCTCGACGCGAGCGAGATCGCGCTGTGCGGCAGCACGCGCACCGGCATCGCCCACTGTCCGCAGAGCAACGGGCGCCTGGGCAGCGGCGTCGCGCCGGTGCAGGCGCTGCACGAGGCCGGGGCCATCGTGGGCATCGGGGTGGACGGAGCCGCGTCGAACGAGGCGGCCGACATGGTCAGCGAGCTGCACGCGGCCTGGCTGATCCACCGCGCCGCGAAGGGCGCGGGTGCGATGGACACCGACCAGCTCGTGCAGTGGGCCACCTCGGGCGGCGCCCGCCTGTTCGGCCTGGGCGACGTGGGCGAGATCGCCCCGGGCCGGCAGGCCGACCTGGTGCTGTACGGCCTCGACCACCCGCGGTACGCCGGCAACCACGACCCGGTGTCGGCGCCCATCACGGCCGCCGGCGCGCCGCTGCTGCGCCACGTGTGGGTGGCGGGCCGCGAGGTCGTGCGCGACGGCGCCATCCCCGGCTTCGACCTGCCGGCGTGGCTCGCGCGTGCGGACGCCGTGGTGCGCCGCCTGCGGCGCGATGCCTGACCCTCCCTGTTTTTTCCAAACGATTTCAAAGACGATGCTGACGACCCGACAACCCATTCTTCGCCGCTTCTGGTACGCCGTGATGCCGCTTTCGCAGCTGGCCGACGGTCCCCGGCCCTTCACGCTGCTCGGCGAGAAGATCGTGCTGTTCCTCGACGAGGCCGGCAAGCCCGCCGCGCTGAAGGACCGCTGCTGCCACCGCACCGCCCAGCTCTCGAAGGGCTGGTGCGAGGGCGGCAAGGTCGTGTGCGGCTACCACGGCTGGACCTACGACCGCACCGGCCAGGTGGTGCGCATCCCGCAGTACCCCGCGGAGAAGGCCATCCCGTGCGACTACAAGACGACGGCGTACCACTGCGAGGGCCGCTACGGCTACGCCTGGGTCGCCCTCGAGGACCCGCTCGAACCCATCCCGCCCATCCCCGAGTTCGACGACCCGGCGTACCGCTGCATCTTCCAGTTCTACGAGACCTGGGCCACGAGCGGGCTGCGCTTCATGGAGAACTCGTTCGACAACTCGCACTTCTCGTTCGTGCACAAGAACACCTTCGGCGTGGCCGCGCAACCGAAGCCCAGCAAGTACTTCATCGAGGAAACGCCGAACGGCTTCTACGCCGAGACGACCATCGACGCGCTCAACCCGCCCGCCTTCCACCGGGTCAGCGGCCTGACCGACCCGGCGACCACGCGCCACATGCGCAACGAATGGTTCCGCCCGTTCGCGCGCCGGCTCGACATCGAATACCCGAGCGGCATCCGCCACATCATCATCAACAGCCTGGCGCCCATCGACGACGGCCACATCCAGATCACCCAATGGTTGTTCCGGAACGACACCGAGGCCGACTGCCCGGCGCAGCTGCTGATCGACTTCGACTACGAGATCACGCGGGAAGACAAGCACATCATCGAATCGACCGATCCGGACGCGTTGGTGGACACCCGCCGCCGCGGCGTGGAGTTCTCGATGGAGTCCGACCGTCCGGGGATGATCATGCGCAAACAGTTGATGGAACTGCTGGCCGCCCACGGGGAGCAGGAGGTGCACCGCGGGTCCGCGTGAATCGGTCACGGCCATGTCCGACCGGAAACAATCCGGAAGCATCCGCGTGACCTGATGCCCGAACAATGCGGGGGGAAACCCGAGGCGCCGCAACAACTGCAAACCCTCGGGAAGCCCCATCTCGGGTACAAAGGCGGGCTTGTCCGGGTGAGTCCGGGAAGCGACGTGATGGCGCGGGCCAGCAAGGAATCGAGACGATGACGACAACCAGGGGATGGCGCCGTTGGGCCATCGCAGGCGCGGCGCTGGGACTGGCCTGCACGGCCATGGCAGCCGAACAGATGCCCGCACGGCGCACCGTGCCCACCGCTCCCGCGGATGAAGCCCGGGTGATCGTGAAGTTCCGGGCCTCGTCCGAAACCGTGCGCGCCGCCCCGCTCGACGCCGTGCGCACGGCGGCCCGGGCCGAGTCCATGCTGCAGGCCCGGGCCGAGGCACTGGGCGGACGCACCGGGGCCCGGCTGTCGGCCGGGCGCGCCATCTCCGACCGCGCGCAGGTCGTCACCGCCTCCGGCCTCGACAGCCACGCCCTCGCGCGCAAGCTGCGCGCCGACGCCGACGTGGAATACGCCGAGGTCGACCAGCTGCGCACCTGGCTGGCCGTCCCGAACGACCCGCTGTACGGTCCCGCAGCCGGCACCAGCCCGGCCTCGGGCCAGTGGTACCTCAAGGCGCCCGTGGCGCCGGTGCTGGCCTCCATCAACGCGCCGGGTGCGTGGGACATCACCACCGGCAAGACGGGCATCGTCGTCGCCGTGCTCGACACGGGCATCCGCAAGGACCACCCCGACCTCGCCGGCCAGCTGCTGAGCGGCTACGACATGGTGCTCGACACCACCATCGCGAACGACGGCAGCGGCCGCGACGATGATCCGTCCGACCCGGGCGACTACATCACGGCGGCCGACGCCCGCACGACCAAGTTCTCCGGCTGCACGGTCTCGGACAGCTCCTGGCACGGCACGCAGGTGGCCGGCCTCGTGGGCGCCGCCTGGAACAACGGCATCGGCATGGCCGGCCTCGCGCCGGGCGTGAAGGTGCTGCCGGTGCGGGTGCTCGGCAAGTGCGGCGGCTACGACTCCGACATCGTGGCCGGCATGCGCTGGGCCGCGGGCCTGACGGTGGCGGGCGTGCCCGCGAATGCCAACCCGGCCCGCGTGCTCAACATGAGCCTCGGCGGCGACGGCGCCTGCACCAGCGTGTATTCGGACGCGGTGAACGAGGTGACCAATGCCGGGGCGGTCGTGGTGGTGGCCGCGGGCAACAGCTCCGGCCACGCGGTGAGCGTGCCGGCCAACTGCACGGGCGTCGTGGCCGTCGCCGGCCTGCGCCACATCGGCACGAAGGTGGGCTTCTCCGACGTCGGGCCCGAGGTGACGATCTCCGCGCCCGGTGGCAACTGCGTCAACGAGACCGGCAGCTGCCTGTACCCCATCCTGAGCACCACGAACGCGGGCAAGACCACGCCCGTCGCCAACTCCGCGGCCTACACCGACGGCACCAACTACGCGGTGGGCACCAGCTTCTCGGCGCCCCTCGTGTCCGGCACGGTGGCCCTGATGCTGTCGGCCGACGCCTCGCTGACGCCGGCGCAGGTCAAGACCGTGCTGCGTTCCACGGCACGCGCGTTCCCCTCCACCGGCGCCGGCGCGGGCGTGGCCGCCTGCCACGCACCCAACGGCGTCGACCAGGTCGAGTGCTACTGCACCACCAGCACGTGCGGCGCCGGCATGCTCGACGTCGCGGCGGCGGTGCAGAAGGCCGGCCACATCTCTCCGTCCGGCAACGTGGAGGCGGTGGTCACCGCCTCTCCGGCCCGCCCCGATCCGGGCAACGTCGTCACGCTGTCGATGGCCGATACGCTGTTCGGGCTGAACCGCGGCTTCGCCTCGGCCTCGTGGTCGATCGTCAGCGGCGGCGACATCGTCCAGGGCTTCGAGGATGGCAACACCGGCCCGAGCGTGACGGTCAAGCCGTCGGGCAACGGCACGTTCACCGTCCGGGTGAACGTCGTGGACGACCAGGGCGGCTTCGACACGGCGGACCTGACGGTGGTGGTGGACGAGTTGTCGGTCACGGTGTCGCCGGTCACCTCGTCGCTGAAGGTGGGCGAAACCGCCACGATCGCGGTGGACGAACTGACGACGGCGCCGGACCGGAAGGTCACCTACGTCTGGTCCATCGTGCAGGGAAACGGGCTGGCCTCGCTCAGCGGGATGGAGACGGACAGCGCCATCACCGTCGTGGCCAAGGCGGCGGGCACGGTCAAGGTGCGGGTCACGGTCACGAACGACCTCGGCAAGCAGGTGGCGGCGGACTGGACCGGCACCATCTCCGCGGCCACGCCCGTCGGCACGTCATCGACGGACAGCGGGTCGGGTGGCGGCGGCGGGGCGATGTCTCTGTTCGAGTTGCTCTGCGGCGTGGTGCTGCTGGTCGTGCTGAAGCGGGCCCGGCGTCGCCGCGCCTGAGCGGCTTCAGGCGGCCGCGGCGCCGAACGTGATGCGGTAGCAGCGTTCGTCGCGGCCGCGGGCCACCTCGGAGAACGAGGCGCCGTGGATCGCCACCACCTTCTCCACCACGCGGTGGCCGAGGCCCAGGCCCAGGCGTGACACGCCGGCGGCATCCGGCGCGTCCCCGTCGTGGCGCGTGCGGTTGATGACCTGCAGCCAGCGGCCCGCTTCGTCCACCTGCAACTCGATCAGCGTGTCCGGCGGGGCGTGGGCGAGGGCGTTTTCCACGAGGTTGCGCAGCGCCAGCTCGAGCAGCAGTTCGTGCCCGACCACCGTGAGCGAGGCCGAGCCCGACAGGGCCAGCTCCTGCCGGCCGTCGATGGCGGTCTGCACGTGGTCGGCCAGCACGCGTGCGGCCATCGGCACCACGTCGAAGGCGACGGCCTTCTCGGCCAGTTCCGCGTGGCTGGCGCGTGCGAGCGTCAGCAGGTGCTGCAGCACCTGGCCGGCCCGCAGCGCGTCGTGGGCCACGCGGGCCTGGGCGTGGCGGCGGTCCTCGTCCGACAGCGCGCCGTCGAGGGCCTGCGCATGCAGCGCGATGGAGGCGAGCGGCGTGCGCAGTTCGTGGGCGAGCTCCCCGGCGAGCTGGCGCTCGCGGGCCATGGCCGCCTGGTAACGCACGGTCAGCGCGTTGATCGAATCGACGACCGCGCGGAACTCCTCGTGGCGGTGGTCGGCGCGCAGGGCTTCGCCCGAGCGGACGTCCAGCCGCGCGACGTCGTTCGACAGCTGCCCGAGCGGGCGCAGCCCGCGGCGGATCGCGAAACCGAGCGCGAGCGCGATGACGGGCAGCAGCCAGAAGCCCGGCTCGGCGACCTGTCCGGCGATGTCCCACGCCAGGTCGTCGCGTTCGTCGATGGCCAGCATCACCATCACGCGGCGGCGGTGTTCGGGGGAATCCCAGCGCGCGAACGTGCGCCACGGCTCGGAGGGCTGGCCGAGGTCGAGGGTGGCGAAGCCCTCTCCGGTGTCGAACGGGGGTACGGGGGCGTCGCCGACACGGCTCAGCACGCGGCCCTCGTGGTCCCACACCACGACACTCATCGACTGCTGGTAGTCGTGGCGCTTGAGGTCTTCCGCCGGCGCGGAGGCGTCGCGCGCGGCCACGAACTCGATGCCGCGCTGGCTGAGCAGCAGCGAGGCGGTGCTGGCGAGGTGGCCGTCGGTGAGTTCGTCGGCCTCGTGGACGCCGGTGCGCAGGCCGATGGCGACGAAGCCGAGCCACACGACGGCGAGGGCGCCGAGCACCCAGGCGAGCAGGTGGCGCAGCAGGGTGCGTTGGGTCATGTCAGGGGGCGGGGTCGTCCGCGGGAACGAAGTAGCCGACGCCGCGCATCGTGCGGATCACCGTGTCGCCGAGCTTGCGGCGCAGGTGGTGCACGTGCACCTCGATGGCGTTGCTGTCGAGCAGCTGGTCGAAGTTGTAGAGCCGCGCCTCGATCTGGGCGCGGGACAGCACGCGCGGCCGCACCTCGACCAGTGCGAGCAGCACGGCGAACTCGCGCGCGGAAAGATCCACCGGCGCGCCGGCACGGCGCACCACGCGGGCCGCGGTGTCGATCTCGAGGTCGCCGGCCTGCAGCAGCGATTGCGCGCGGCCGTGCGCGCGCCGGCGCAGCGCGCGGATGCGGGCCGCGAGTTCACCCGCGTCGAATGGCTTGACCACGTAGTCGTCGGCGCCCATGTCGAGCCCCGCGATGCGCGAGGCGACCTGGTCGCGGGCGGTCATGATCAGCACGGGGGTGGCCGGGTCGGGCTGGCCGCCTGCCGGTGCGGCGCGCAGGCGGCGCAGCAGTTCGGTGCCGTCGGCGTCGGGCAGGCCGAGGTCGAGCAGCACGAGGTCGAACGTCTCGGCCCGCAGCGCGGTCCAGCCGGCCGCGACACTGCCCGCCACGTCGACGGCGGCGCCATGCTGCCGCAGCGTGGCCCGCAGGCCGTCGGCAATGCCTTCATCGTCTTCCACCACGAGGACGCGCATGCGGTCATTGTGCCCCGGGATCGCTTAAGGATGGCTTAAGCCGCGGCCTGGATCGTGCGGCCCCATGAGTGAAGTGATCTCGAAAGCGCCGGTTTCGTGGCGCGTGCCGGCGGCCACGGCGGCCATGCTGGCGGTGGTTCTGGCCTGGGATGCCTCCGGGCTCGACATGGCGGCCGCGTCGCTGTTCGGCAGCCGCCACGGGTTCCCGTGGCGCGACCACTGGGTGCTCGCCGACCTGTTGCACGAAGGGGGCCGCCTGGCCTCGTGGCTGGTGGCGGTGGTGCTGTGCATCGGCGTGTGGTGGCCGTTCGGCGTGCTGCGCCGGATTTCCCTGTCGCGGCGCTTGCAGCTGGTGGTGAGCGCCTTCGTGGCGGCCACCGTGGTCTCGCTCGTGAAGTCGAGCAGCGCCACGAGCTGCCCTTGGGACATGCAGGACTTCGGTGGTGTCGCCCACCTCGTGCCCCACTGGCGCGGCTGGAGTGTCACCGACGGTGGCAGTGGCCACTGCTTCCCGGCGGGGCATGCCTCGTCCGGCTTCTCGTTCCTGGGCGGCTGGTTCGTCTTCCGGGCCTGGCCACGGGTGGCGCAGCTGTGGCTCGCCGCGGCGGCCGGCGCCGGCCTGCTGTTCGGCCTCGCGCAGCAGATGCGCGGGGCTCACTTCATGAGCCACACGCTGTGGACCGGCTGGCTCTGCTGGGTGGTGGCCTGGGGTGTCGATGCCGCTTGGCCGGAGGTGCGGGCATGAACACCCTCGTCCTCGGGTGGCGGCGCGCCCGCCGCTTCGCACCCGTGACCCGGGGCCTCGCGCCCGACCGGCCGGCGTTCCTGATCGCCGTCGTGTGCCTGTGGCTCGCCACGGTGGGCAACGTCGCGCTGTGGCACGGGCTGTTCGAACGCTCCCTGCTGCGAGGCTTCGGCGGCTGGATCCTGGTGGCCGGCCTCGGCGTCGGCATCGCCGGGCTGATGGCCCTCCTGTCGAGCCTCCTCGCGTGGCGCTGGACGCTCAAGCCGGTGCTCGTGCTGTGGCTGCTGGTGTCGGCGGGCTGCACGCACTTCATGCTGTCGTACGGCATGGTGATGGACCCCTCGATGCTGGTCAACGTGCTGCAGACCGACCCGCACGAGGCGGCCGACCTGATGAGTGGGCGCCTGCTGCTCAACCTGCTGCTGCTCGGGGTGCTGCCGGCGGTGTGGGTGGTGCGCCGGCCGGTGTCCTACGGGCGCTGGACCGGGCGCCTGAAAGGCAACCTGCAGACGGCCGTGCTGTCGCTCGTGATCACCGTGGTGGCGCTGTTCGCGTGCTTCCAGCCGCTGGCCTCCACCGTGCGCAACCACCACGAGGTGCGGTACCTCGTGAACCCGCTCAACGTCGTCTACGCGCTCGGCAAGGTGGCCTTCTCCGGCCCGGCCCACGCGCGCGGACTGGCGCCCATCGGCGAGGACGCGGCCATCGCCGCCCCGTTCGGCCCGGCCCATCCGCCGCTGCTGGTGCTGGTGCTCGGCGAGACCGGTCGAGTCGGCAACTTCGGCGTCAACGGCTACGAGCGCGACACGACACCGGAGCTCGCCCGGCAGGACATCGTCAGCTTCCGCAACGTGTGGTCGTGCGGCACGAGCACGGCGGCGTCGGTGCCGTGCATGTTCTCGCGGCTGGGCCGCGAGAGATTCCTCGACCGGGACCACGACGAGGAAGGCCTGCTCGACGTGCTGCAGCGGGCCGGCTACGGCGTGCTGTGGCTCGACAACCAGGGCGGCTGCAAGGGCGTGTGCGACCGCGTTCCCAACGCCGCCACCTGCGCCGACGGCGAGTGCCTCGACGCCGCGCTGCTCGAGGGGCTGGACGCCCGCCTCGCCGCGCTGCCGGCCGAGCGGCGCGCCCGCGGCGTGGTGCTCGTGCTGCACCAGATCGGCAGCCACGGGCCGGCCTACTACCGCCGTTCGTCTCCGGAGACCAAGCGGTTCCTGCCCGAGTGCACGCAGAACGAACTCCAGTCCTGCTCGCGCGCGGAACTGGTCAACGCCTACGACAACAGCATCGCGTACACCGACCACCTGCTCGGCGCCACCATCGGCTGGCTGAAGCAGAAAGAGGTGAACTGGCGTCCCGCGATGATGTACGTGGCCGACCACGGGGAGTCGCTCGGCGAGAACAACCTGTACCTGCACGGCTTGCCGTACGCGGTGGCACCCGACGTGCAGAAGCGCGTGCCGTGGATCACGTGGATGTCGCCGGGCTTCGTGCACGACACGGGCCTCGGGGTCACCTGCCTGCGGTCACGCGCCGAGGAGCGTCTGTCGCACGACCACTACTTCCACTCGGTGCTGGGCCTGATGGGGGTCAGCACGTCGGTGTATGACGCGGCGCGCGACGTGTATGCGCCGTGTCGCGCTGGCGGCGTGAAGGCCGCTCAGGTCTCGGCGATCAGCTGATCGATGAGGGTGTGCAGCGCCGCGAAGTCGGGCTCGCCGACGTAGCGCTTGACGATCTCGCCGCGCTTGTTGATCAGCACGGTGGTGGGCGTGAGCTGCACGTCGCCGAACTGGCGCGCCATCTCGCCGAGGTTGTCGATCACGACCGTGAACGGGAGTTCGCGGGACTTGGCGAAGTTCACCACGTAGGCCGGCGGGTCGTACGACATGGCGACGGCCAGCGTGTCGAAGGCCGCGCCGCGGTATTTGTTGTGCGTGGCGACGATCTGCGGCATCTCCTTCACGCACGTGGTGCAGCTCGTGGCCCAGAAGTTGACTAGCACGACCTTGCCCTTGAGGTCGGCGGTGCGGGCCGGGCTGCCGTCGAGCCGGGTGTAGGCGACGTCCGGGGCCAGGGTCTTCGTGCCGAGCGAGACGTAAGCCAGTGCCGCTGCCGCGGTGACCGCCACGGCGCCGAGGACGATGGCAAGATGACGGATCGATTTCATGTCGGAAGGCAGTTCATGCAGCGCAGAAAGTTTACGTCAGCGACCCTGTTGGCCTTGGGCGCGGGGCCTTGGGGCCTCGCCGGAGCCGCGTCGCCGTTCAGCGAGACCGACGCGGCCGCCGGCGTGCGGGCCGCACTGGAACGCGGCGCGCTGGCGGCCGTGGGCCTGCTCGGGCGCACCGATGGATTCCTCGGCAACCCGAAAGTTCGCATCCCGCTGCCGGGCTACCTGAACGATGCCGCGTCGCTGCTGCGCGCGGCGGGCCAGGGGCAGCGCGTGGATGCGCTGGTCACCGCGATGAACCGCGCGGCCGAGGCCGCGGTGCCCGAGGCGAAGTCGGTGCTGGTGTCCACCGTGAAGAACCTGAGCGTGGAGGATGCGAAACGCCTGGTGACCGGCGGCGACAACTCGGTCACCCTGTTCTTCGCCGAGAAGACCCGCCAGCCCCTCGGCGAGAAGTTCCTGCCCATCGTGACCCGGGCCACCGAACGGGTGGCGCTGGCGGAGAAGTACAACGCGGTGGCGGGCAAGGCCGCGGCGTTCGGTCTCGTGCGCCAGGAGGACGCCAACGTGCAGCAGTACGTGACGTCGAAGGCCCTCGACGGGCTGTACCTGATGATCGGCGAGGAGGAGCGGAAGATCCGCCAGGACCCGATCGGCACCGGCAGCGCGATCCTGCGCAAGGTGTTCGGCGGGCGCTGAACCCGCGCGGTCAGGTGGCCGCCGCCTTCGACAGTTCGAACATCAGGGCGGAGGGGAGCGACGCCGTGATGGCGTCGCGCCCCACGCGGGCCATGTTCAGGCCGCCGAAGCCCGAGATCTCGAAGGTGTTGCCTTCCTCGATGATCTCGATGAACACCACGTCGGCGACGGCCTCGATGCACTCCTGGCGCAGGGCGTTGAAGCGGTCGCCGCGCAGCACCGATTCGATCACGATGGCGTGTGGCACGCCGCTGCGGCAGAAGTCGCGGGCTTCCTCCACCGACCCCACGAAGTCGACGATCAGTCCCATGCTGCGGATGGCGTCGCGCACCTGCACCCGCACGTCGCGCCGCGACGCGACCACGAGCACCTGGCTGCCGGCGAGCGGCTTGGAGCTGAGCGAGGGCGAGAAGCCCTGGTCGAGCTCGATGGCGCTGACGCCCTCGATCTGGTCGTTGACGGTGCGCGGGAACTCGAGCGTCAGCACGGCGTTGGCGCCATCGAACTTGCGGTCGAGGGGCAGGCCCATGGCCCAGGCGGTCTGCTCGAGCAGGCGCCAGGTCATGGTGTCGAGCGAGGCGCGCAGGGCCAGGTCGGCGGGCTCCTCGATGCGTTCGTCGGCGGGGCGGTAGGCGAACCGGCAGGTGACGCGGGCGTGGGTGGGCCAGCTCTTGATGTCGGTGCGGAACTCGATGTTCGAGCGGGCGTGGGCCAGCGACCAGGCCAGCACCGCGTTGAAGAGGCTGAACAGCAGCGAGGCGTCGACGATGACCTCGGCCGGCTTCAGCACCTGCTTGATCACGATGCCGCGGGCCTGGGTTTCGCGGGTGCGCTGGGCGAGCACTTCCTTCAGGGCATCGGTGAGGCGCAGGCGCTCGTGGGTCTGGCGCACCCGGCCCGACGCGAGGCGGGTGAGCTGCTGGCCGGTCATGCCGGCTTGGCGGGCGTGCTGGATCTCTTCGGCGAGCGCCCGCAGGCTGGCGCGGTCGATGCGGCCGGTGGTGGCGAGCGTCTGCACACGCTCGAGCGCGGCCGTCAGCGGGCCGGACGTCTCGGCGCTCAGGGCGTTCAGGATCTCGGCCCAGCGCAGCGCGTCGGGGCTGCCCTTGTCGTCGGTGTTCGGCGGGGGCGTGGCGGTGCCGGTGTTGGCGGGGGCTCGGTTCAGGTCGCTCAGGTCCATGGCAGGTTCCCATCCTCGGAATGCATGGCAGTTGGCGAAAATCACCAAAACTGTCGTTCCACGACAAGAAGTGTCACTTACCTTTCGGCACTTGTGACATCTTGTCGGGACCAAAACCCCGGACTGGGGGGGCGGGGACCCCCCTAACTCATATAGAGGGAGGCCGCCCGGAGCGTCACAACACGCCTTTGTCCCGCAGTGCCCCGATGTCCTCGGGGCTCCAGCCGAGTTCCTCCAGCACCTCGCCGGTGTGTTCGCCGAGCAGCGGCGGCGGCCGGCGGTACTGCACCGGGGTGCCGGAGAGCTTCATCGGGCTGGCGACGAGGCGAAGTGCGTCGCTCTCGGGGTGAGGCATGGGCACGGTCATGTTCCGTGCCTGCACGTGCGGGTCGGCGAACACCTCCTCGAGGTTGTTGATGGCGCCGCAGGGCACCTTCGCTGCCTCGAGCGCGGCGAGCCAGTCCGCCTTCGTGCGGGTGCGCAGGATCTCCGTCAGCAGCGGCACCAGCACGGCGCGGTTGCGGACGCGGTCGGCGTTGCGGGCGAACCGCGGGTCGGCGGCGAACTGCGGGACGCCCGCGATCTCGCAGAACTTGGCGAACTGGCCGTCGTTGCCGACGGCGAGGATCAGGTGGCCGTCGGACGTCTCGAACACCTGGTAGGGGACGATGTTCTGGTGGGCGTTGCCGGCGCGGCGCGGCGGGGTTCCGGTGGCGAGGTAGTTGGCGCCCAGGTTGGCGAGCATCGCCACCTGGGTGTCGAGCAGGGCCATGTCGACGTGCTGGCCTTCTCCCGTGGCGTCGCGGTGGCGCAGCGCGGCGAGGATCGCGACGGTGGCGTACATGCCCGTGAACAGGTCGGCCACGGCCACGCCCACCTTCTGCGGGCCGCCGCCGGGCAGGTCGTCGCGTTCGCCCGTCACGCTCATCAGGCCGCCGATGCCCTGGATGGCGTAGTCGTAGCCTGCGCGCTCGCGGTAGGGGCCGGTCTGGCCGAAGCCCGTGATGGAGCAGTAGACGAGGCCGGGCTGGGCGGCGCGCAACGTGGCGGCGTCGAGGCCGTAGCGGGCCATGTCGCCGACCTTGAAGTTCTCGATGAACACGTCGCACTGGGCAACCAGCCGACGGATGAGCGCCTGGCCCTCGGGGTGGGCGATGTCGACGGTGATCGAGCGCTTGTTGCGGTTCGTGCCGAGGAAATACGCGGCCTCGGCGGTGTCCTGCCCGTCGCGGCCCTTCAGGAACGGCGGGCCCCAGCCGCGCGTGTCGTCGCCGCCGGCGCCATCGCGCATCGGGCGTTCCACCTTGATCACGTCGGCGCCGAGGTCGGCCAGGTTCTGCGTGCACCAGGGGCCGGCCAGCACCCGGGACAGGTCGAGGACGCGCACGCCGGCGAGCGGCTGGGCCGGGGCGGAGGAGGGCGGGTGCGAGGAAGTCATCCGCCGATTGTGCGGCAGGGCTGCGGGGATAATGCACCCATGTCTGAATGCCGGATGGGGCCCGCGAGGCGGGTGGTGTGGATCGTTCTGCTGGCTGCGGCGGGCTGCTCGCCCACGTACGACTGGCGCGAGGCGCGGCCGGCGGGCACCGGTGCGCTGGCGATGTTCCCCTGCAAGCCGAAGGCCGAGACCCGGTCCGTCACGCTCCTGGGCGATGCGGCCCCGATGACGATGGTGGCCTGCGAAACCGGTGGCGCCACGTTCGGACTGGCCATGGTCGAGCTGAGCGACGCCTCGCGGTCGCCGGCGGCGGTGGCCGCCCTGCGCGACGCGCAGGCCGGGAATTTCGCCGCCGAAGCGAAGGTGGCGAAGTCCGTGGCCATCCCTGGCGCGGACGCCAGGCCCGACATGCTGCGCTACCGGCTGGAGGGACGCCTGCCCGACGGGGAGGCGGTGAGCCAGCACCTCGTCTACTTCGCCCGGGGCGCCCGGGTGTACCAGGCCGCGGTGCTCGCCCGCAACGCGCCGGCCGAGGTCGTGGACACGTTCTTCGAGGGAATCCGCCTGCTTCCGTGACGGGTTGCCGTGGGCACGTGTCAGCCATTCCCCACGGAACGGCGTTGTGCGGGTGCCCCTGTTGTCTAATGGGGGGTGTCGACGCCGGGCGAAAGGAGCTTGTGTGGAGCAATCGAGTTTGAGCGCATGGCCCGGAACCCCCGATAATTTCGAGCCATGCCGGGTCTGTTGATCATCGCTCACGCGCCCATGGCCTCGTCGCTCAAGACGGTGGCCGAGCATGCGTTTCCCGATTGTGCCGCGCGGCTCGCCGTGCTCGACGTCCCGCCGGACATGCCCGCCGAGGAGATCGAGGCGAAGGCCCGCACGCTGCTGGCCCAGATCCGCTCTCCCGACGCGCTGGTGTTCACCGACGTGTTCGGTGCCACCCCGTGCAACGTGGCGCAGCGGCTCGCCGACGGCGAACACGTCAAGGTGATCGCGGGGGTCAACGTGCCCATGCTGTGGCGCTCGCTCTGTTATGCCAATGAACCGCTCGACGCGCTGGTGGCCCGTGCGGTCTCCGGCGCCACGCAAGGCGTGATGCAGGTGGCCGTGTCACGTCCGCAGAACCAAGCTTTCAAACCGGGTGCCAATGATCAAGTCCACCATCACCATCAGCAATAAGCTGGGCCTGCACGCGCGGGCCTCCGCGAAACTCACCAAACTGGCGGGTTCGTTCCAGAGCGACGTCTTCATGACGCGCGGCGAACGGCGCATCAATGCGAAGAGCATCATGGGGGTGATGATGTTGGCCGCCGGGCTCGGCGCCGAGGTCGAACTCGAGACGGCCGGGCCGGACGAGCAGGCGGCGATGGATGCGCTGCGCAAGCTCGTCGACGACAAGTTCGGCGAAGCCGAGTGAGTTCGGCCTGCCGCGGGAGGCGCTGACGCGCCGTCCCGCGAGACCCCTTGCGGGGGTCAGGCGCCCAGGAAGTGCTTCCGGTAGCGCGCGGGCAGGTCGCCGATGCGCATCAGCATGGGCAGGTCCGCCGTGTTGAAGTCGGGATCCCAGGCCGGCGGGCCCAGCACCTTGGCGCCGCAGCGCAGGTAGCCCTTGATCAGCGCGGGTGCCTCGATGGGCAGGTCGCGCTGAAGCTCTTCCACCGGCAGCGGCAGGCGCGGCTGCACCTGAAGCTCGATGGGGGCCAGGTGGTTCTTGCGCAGCTGCTCCCACAGGCTGGCGGCCACGTGACCGCCGTCGCGCATGCTGACGCTGGCGCAGCCGATCATCGTGTCGAGGTGGTTGCGCACCATGAACTCGGCCAGCGCGCCCCACAGCGCCAGGATGGCGCCGCCGGAGCGGTGGTCGGGGTGCACGCACGAGCGGCCCAGTTCCACCATCGTCGAACGCAGGTGGCGCAGGCGGGTCAGGTCGAACTCGGTTTCGCTGTAGAGGCCGCCCACGCGCTTGGCGGCGTCCGGGGTCAGCACGCGGTACGTCCCGATGACACGGCCCGGCTCGCCGTCGGCGCGCGTTTCGCGGACCAGCAGGTGCTCGCAGTACGGGTCGAACATGTCGATGTCGTGACCGGCGGGGCTGCCATGCGGCACGCTGAGCCGGGCGCCCATCTCCTGGGCGAAGACGAGGTGCCTCAGCTGCTGCGCTTCCCGAACGTCAGCTTCGTGGCGAGCCCAAACCACTTCGAGATGCGGGGCGCCGGTGCGGGAGCCTTCGGCCGTCGGGGAGCGGCGGTGAAGCGACCTCCGGGAAGAGTCGCCCAGCAGATCGGAAATCGGCATCGTGGGCAGGGGCAGATCCCTCATACGTCTTTCTCCTGTAGATGTCGGGATGGTCAGCCGGGCCGATGACGCAGCCATGAACCCGGCATGACGAGGCCATGACAGGGGTGCACCAAGGGGAAAAAGGGGCTGACCCTGATGCGACGCTCGTGGCGCCGCTGCTACGATGGGCCATGAGCTTTCAGGTCTTCGGTTTGCCCGTTTCCCGCGGCGTGGCCATCGGCCGTGCGGTGCTGGTGGCATCCAGCCGCATCGACGTGGCTCACTACTTCATCGACGAGGCCGACGCGGAGCAGGAAATCGAACGCCTGCGAGCGGCGCGCGACGCCGTTTCCGACGAACTGAGCACGCTGCAGCGCGACCTGCCGGCCGACGCGCCGCCCGAGCTGTCGGCGCTGCTCGACGTCCACATGATGCTGCTGCGCGACGACGCGCTGATCGTGGCCACGAAACAATGGGTCCGGGAACGGCACTACAACGCCGAGTGGGCGCTGTCGGCGCAGCTCGAGGTGCTGGCGCGCCAGTTCGACGAAATGGAGGACGACTACCTCCGCGAGCGCAAGGCCGACCTGGAGCAAGTCGTCGAGCGGTTGCTGCGTGCCATGGGCCGCGGGCCGTCCACCAGCTATGCGCCGGCGCCCGGGGTGAGCCCGCGCGACTTCGCCGGCGAGGATCCGCTGGTGCTGGTCGCCAACGACATCGCACCGGCCGACATGCTCCAGTTCAAGCGCAGCGTCTTCACCGGCTTCGTCACCGACGTGGGGGGCAAGACGTCCCACACCGCCATCGTCGCCCGCAGCATGGACATCCCCGCCGTGGTGGGCGCCCGCGAGGCCAGCCACCTGATCCGCCAGGACGACTGGGTGGTCATCGACGGCGATTCCGGCGTGGTCGTGGTCGACCCGTCGCCCATCGTGCTGGAGGAATACCGCTTCCGGCAGCGCCAGAGCGGGCTGGAGCGCGACCGGCTGTCGCGCCTGCGGCACACCCCGGCGGTCACGCTCGACGGCGAGCGGGTCGAGCTCCAGGCCAATATCGAGCTGCCGGTCGACGCGCCGGCGGCGCTGGAGGCGGGGGCGGTCGGGGTGGGGCTGTTCCGCAGCGAGTTCCTCTTCATGAACCGTGGGGGCGAGCTGCCAGGCGAAGAAGAGCAGTTCGAGGCCTACCGGGACGCGGTCGAGGCGATGAAGGGGCTGCCGGTCACCATCCGCACCGTCGACATCGGGGCCGACAAGCCGCTCGACCGGCTGTCCGTCCACGAACTGCGCCATGAATACACGATGAACCCGGCGCTCGGGCTGCGGGCCATCCGGTGGAGCCTGTCCGAGCCGAACATGTTCCGCCAGCAGCTGCGGGCAATCCTCCGGGCCGCCGCGCTGGGGAAGGTGCGCCTGCTGATTCCCATGGTGGCGCACCTGGGTGAGGTCCGCCAGGTGCTGGACGCGCTGGCCCGGGCCAAGCAGCAACTGCACGAGGCGGGCAAGCCCCACGGCGACGTGGAGGTGGGCGCCATGATCGAGGTGCCCGCGGCGGCACTGATGCTGCCCACGCTGCTGAAGCACTTCGACTTCGTTTCCATCGGCACGAACGACCTGATCCAGTACACCCTGGCCATCGACCGGGCCGACGAGGCGGTCTCCCATCTATATGACCCCTGGCATCCGGCGGTGCTGTCCCTGATCGCCCGCGCCATCGCCGACGCCCGCTCGGCCGGGAAACACGTGGGGGTCTGTGGCGAGATGGCGGGCGATCCCGCATTCACCGACCTGCTGCTGGCCATGGGCCTGCGCAGTTTCTCGATGCACCCTTCGCGCATCGCCTCCATCAAGCAGCGCATCCTCCGCGCCGACACGCGCTTGCTGTTCCCGCACCTTGACGAAGTGCTCAGCAGCGACGACCCCGAAGCGGCGAGCGAGCGGCTCTTCAACAGGAAGCAGCAGCAAGCCGCCGAGTGAGTCCTTGATCGGGACATTCACGATTGTGTGACGAGGGTGTTGCAGACGCCGAATTTCGTGCTACAGTCATGGACTTCGCTGAACGCAGCGCAGATCCGGCAGACGCCGATCAGCACTGAAAACAGCAAGAAAAACAAACAGAGCGATCTGTTGACAGTCTCGAAAAAAGAATGCCATAATCGCTCTCTCTGCTGAACGCGACAAAACGCAAACAGCAGAACGAAATCGGAAACGATTTCAACAGCTCTTTAAAAATTAACAGCCGATAAGTGTGGGCGTTTGAAGGCGAGTGCCAAGAGTCTCTGACTCGAGGTCTCATGGACCTTAAACGCTCATGGAAGTGAAGTTCACTTCAATTCTTTGAGCAAAATTATCAAGATCGAACTGAAGAGTTTGATCCTGGCTCAGATTGAACGCTGGCGGCATGCCTTACACATGCAAGTCGAACGGCAGCACGGGAGCAATCCTGGTGGCGAGTGGCGAACGGGTGAGTAATATATCGGAACGTGCCCAGTAGTGGGGGATAGCCCGGCGAAAGCCGGATTAATACCGCATACGACCTACGGGTGAAAGCGGGGGATCGCAAGACCTCGCGCTATTGGAGCGGCCGATATCAGATTAGCTAGTTGGTGGGGTAAAGGCCTACCAAGGCGACGATCTGTAGCTGGTCTGAGAGGACGACCAGCCACACTGGGACTGAGACACGGCCCAGACTCCTACGGGAGGCAGCAGTGGGGAATTTTGGACAATGGGCGCAAGCCTGATCCAGCCATGCCGCGTGTGGGAAGAAGGCCTTCGGGTTGTAAACCACTTTTGTCAGGGAAGAAACGGCTCTTACTAATATTAGGAGCTAATGACGGTACCTGAAGAATAAGCACCGGCTAACTACGTGCCAGCAGCCGCGGTAATACGTAGGGTGCAAGCGTTAATCGGAATTACTGGGCGTAAAGCGTGCGCAGGCGGCTATGCAAGACAGATGTGAAATCCCCGGGCTCAACCTGGGAACTGCATTTGTGACTGCATGGCTAGAGTACGGTAGAGGGGGATGGAATTCCGCGTGTAGCAGTGAAATGCGTAGATATGCGGAGGAACACCGATGGCGAAGGCAATCCCCTGGACCTGTACTGACGCTCATGCACGAAAGCGTGGGGAGCAAACAGGATTAGATACCCTGGTAGTCCACGCCCTAAACGATGTCAACTGGTTGTTGGACGGCTTGCTGTTCAGTAACGAAGCTAACGCGTGAAGTTGACCGCCTGGGGAGTACGGCCGCAAGGTTGAAACTCAAAGGAATTGACGGGGACCCGCACAAGCGGTGGATGATGTGGTTTAATTCGATGCAACGCGAAAAACCTTACCTACCCTTGACATGCCAGGAACTTACCAGAGATGGTTTGGTGCTCGAAAGAGAACCTGGACACAGGTGCTGCATGGCCGTCGTCAGCTCGTGTCGTGAGATGTTGGGTTAAGTCCCGCAACGAGCGCAACCCTTATCATTAGTTGCTACGCAAGGGCACTCTAATGAGACTGCCGGTGACAAACCGGAGGAAGGTGGGGATGACGTCAGGTCATCATGGCCCTTATGGGTAGGGCTACACACGTCATACAATGGCCGGTACAGAGGGCTGCCAACCCGCGAGGGGGAGCTAATCTCAGAAAACCGGTCGTAGTCCGGATCGTAGTCTGCAACTCGACTGCGTGAAGTCGGAATCGCTAGTAATCGCGGATCAGCTTGCCGCGGTGAATACGTTCCCGGGTCTTGTACACACCGCCCGTCACACCATGGGAGCGGGTTCTGCCAGAAGTAGTTAGCCTAACCGCAAGGAGGGCGATTACCACGGCAGGGTTCGTGACTGGGGTGAAGTCGTAACAAGGTAGCCGTATCGGAAGGTGCGGCTGGATCACCTCCTTTCTGGAAATTGCACTCAAATTCTTGCGCCCACGCTTATCGGCTGTGATTCACAACAGTGTGAAATGTGAGCCGGCAACGCAACCTGGCGCTGGTCAGGCCCTTGGCGCTTCACTAGAAGAATGCAGGGTCTGTAGCTCAGTCGGTTAGAGCACCGTCTTGATAAGGCGGGGGTCGTTGGTTCGAATCCAACCAGACCCACCAATGTTCAATTGGGGGATTAGCTCAGCTGGGAGAGCACCTGCTTTGCAAGCAGGGGGTCGTCGGTTCGATCCCGTCATCCTCCACCATTCTCACCACGATAGAAATTCGTCGTTGACTCAAGTGCCTGCAGGGCGTTTGAGTCAGCGATTCGAAAGAATCGGCTGTTGTTCTTTAACAATTCGTAGAGTCAAATCAGAAGATCGTCGGCGGAAAGCTTCCTCCTGGAAGCACCGTGCCGTCGGCGAATCGTTTTTGATTGCGTCAACAACAATTCAACTCGAAAGAGTTTGAATCGGCATAACGCGAATTACTCAATAAACAGTCCTTGACGATGTCACAACAGCGTGGCGTCAAAGTTATAGGGTCAAGTGACTAAGTGCATGTGGTGGATGCCTTGGCGATTACAGGCGATGAAGGACGTGATAGCCTGCGATAAGCTTCGGGGAGCTGGCAAATTAGCTTTGATCCGGAGATTTCCGAATGGGGAAACCCACCCGCAAGGGTATCGCATACTGAATACATAGGTATGCGAGGCGAACCGAGTGAACTGAAACATCTCAGTAGCTCGAGGAAAAGACATCAACCGAGATTCCGAAAGTAGTGGCGAGCGAAATCGGAAGAGCCTGCACGTTTTAGCACTCCTGATATCAGAACGGAATGGAAAGTCCGGCCATAGTGGGTGATAGCCCCGTATGAAAAATCTAGAGTGTGGAACTAGGCGTGCGACAAGTAGGGCGGGACACGTGTAATCCTGTCTGAATATGGGGGGACCATCCTCCAAGGCTAAATACTCGTAATCGACCGATAGTGAACTAGTACCGTGAGGGAAAGGCGAAAAGAACCCCGGGAGGGGAGTGAAATAGATCCTGAAACCGCATGCATACAAACAGTCGGAGCCTGGAAACGGGTGACGGCGTACCTTTTGTATAATGGGTCAGCGACTTACATTCAGTGGCAAGGTTAACCGAATAGGGAAGCCGTAGAGAAATCGAGTCCGAATAGGGCGTTCAGTCGCTGGGTGTAGACCCGAAACCAAGTGATCTATCCATGGCCAGGATGAAGGTGCCGTAACAGGTACTGGAGGTCCGAACCGACTAGTGTTGCAAAACTAGCGGATGAGCTGTGGATAGGGGTGAAAGGCTAAACAAACTTGGAAATAGCTGGTTCTCTCCGAAAACTATTTAGGTAGTGCCTCAAGTATTACCATCGGGGGTAGAGCACTGTTATGGCTAGGGGGTCATGGCGACTTACCAAACCATTGCAAACTCCGAATACCGATGAGTACAGCTTGGGAGACAGTGCACCGGGTGCTAACGTCCGGACACAAGAGGGAAACAACCCAGACCGCCAGCTAAGGTCCCCAAAATTGGCTAAGTGGGAAACGAAGTGGGAAGGCTAAAACAGTCAGGATGTTGGCTTAGAAGCAGCCATCATTTAAAGAAAGCGTAATAGCTCACTGATCGAGTCGTCCTGCGCGGAAGATGTAACGGGGCTAAGCCAGTTACCGAAGCTGCGGATGCACAGCAATGTGCGTGGTAGGAGAGCGTTCTGTAGGCCTGTGAAGGTGGCTTGTGAAGGCTGCTGGAGGTATCAGAAGTGCGAATGCTGACATGAGTAGCGTTAAAGGGGGTGAAAAGCCCCCTCGCCGAAAGCGCAAGGTTTCCTACGCAACGTTCATCGGCGTAGGGTGAGTCGGCCCCTAAGGCGAGGCAGAGATGCGTAGCTGATGGGAAACAGGTCAATATTCCTGTACCGATATGTAGTGCGATGTGGGGACGGAGAAGGTTAACTCAGCCGGGTGTTGGATGTCCCGGTTCAAGCGTGTAGTCGTGCCCCTTAGGCAAATCCGGGGGGATTAGATGAGGCGTGATAACGAGGCGGCTTGCCGCTGAAGTGAGTGATACCCTGCTTCCAGGAAAAGCCACTAAGCTCCAGCTACATACGACCGTACCGCAAACCGACACTGGTGCGCGAGATGAGTATTCTAAGGCGCTTGAGAGAACTCTGGAGAAGGAACTCGGCAAATTGACACCGTAACTTCGGAAGAAGGTGTGCCTTTAGTAGGTGAACCATTTACTTGGGGAGCCCAATAAGGCCGCAGAGAATCGGTGGCTGCAACTGTTTATTAAAAACACAGCACTCTGCAAAGACGAAAGTCGACGTATAGGGTGTGACTCCTGCCCGGTGCTGGAAGATTAAATGATGGGGTGCAAGCTCTTGACTGAAGTCCCAGTAAACGGCGGCCGTAACTATAACGGTCCTAAGGTAGCGAAATTCCTTGTCGGGTAAGTTCCGACCTGCACGAATGGAGTAATGATGGCCACACTGTCTCCTCCAGAGACTCAGCGAAGTTGAAATGTTTGTGATGATGCAATCTCCCCGCGGAAAGACGGAAAGACCCCATGAACCTTTACTGTAGCTTTACATTGGACTTTGAACAGATCTGTGTAGGATAGGTGGGAGGCTTTGAAGCGGTGCCGCTAGGTGTCGTGGAGCCAACGTTGAAATACCACCCTGGTGTGTTTGAGGTTCTAACCTTGGCCCGTTATCCGGGTTGGGGACAGTGTATGGTGGGCAGTTTGACTGGGGCGGTCTCCTCCCAAAGCGTAACGGAGGAGTTCGAAGGTACGCTAGGCACGGTCGGAAATCGTGCTGATAGTGCATAGGCATAAGCGTGCTTGACTGCGAGACTGACAAGTCGAGCAGGTACGAAAGTAGGACTAAGTGATCCGGTGGTTCTGTATGGAAGGGCCATCGCTCAACGGATAAAAGGTACTCTGGGGATAACAGGCTGATACCGCCCAAGAGTTCATATCGACGGCGGTGTTTGGCACCTCGATGTCGGCTCATCTCATCCTGGGGCTGTAGCCGGTCCCAAGGGTATGGCTGTTCGCCATTTAAAGAGGTACGTGAGCTGGGTTTAAAACGTCGTGAGACAGTTTGGTCCCTATCTTCCGTGGGCGCTGCAAGATTGAGAGAGCCTGCTCCTAGTACGAGAGGACCGGAGTGGACGCACCTCTGGTGTATCGGTTGTCACGCCAGTGGCATTGCCGAGTAGCTAAGTGCGGAAGAGATAACCGCTGAAAGCATCTAAGCGGGAAACTCGTCTCAAGATAAGTCTTGCCGGGGCCTTGAGCCCCCTGAAGAGTCGTTCGAGACCAGGACGTTGATAGGCTGGGTGTGGAAGCGCAGTAATGCGTTAAGCTAACCAGTACTAATTGCTCGTGAGGCTTGACCCTATAACTTTGATGGATCCACAGCGATCGTCAAAGATTGAGTGCTTCGGTGCTTGCCACCGTCGCCACGTTATGCCATAATCGTTGGCTTGGCGTAATCAAGAACACTTCTGATTGCAGCAGAGAGAGCGAAAGCCACTCTGCAGACTCTACGAATTGGCTGCCCTGGCCACAGGCCACGGCAGCGAACGGTTAAGCCTGATGACCATAGCGAGGTGGTCCCACTCCTTCCCATCCCGAACAGGACAGTGAAACGCCTCAGCGCCGATGATAGTGCGGATTCCCGTGTGAAAGTAGGACATCGTCAGGCTATTAATTGCAAAGCCCTCGTCACGGCGTGACGAGGGCTTTTGCTTCCAACCTTATTGCACCAGGACGTGCCATAAGGTTGTAGGCAAAGCAGCGAAAGCTGCCCTGCAATGCTCTTTAAAAATTAACAGCCGATAAGTGTGGGCGTTTGAAGGCGAGTGCCAAGAGTCTCTGACTCGAGGTCTCATGGACCTTAAACGCTCATGGAAGTGAAGTTCACTTCAATTCTTTGAGCAAAATTATCAAGATCGAACTGAAGAGTTTGATCCTGGCTCAGATTGAACGCTGGCGGCATGCCTTACACATGCAAGTCGAACGGCAGCACGGGAGCAATCCTGGTGGCGAGTGGCGAACGGGTGAGTAATATATCGGAACGTGCCCAGTAGTGGGGGATAGCCCGGCGAAAGCCGGATTAATACCGCATACGACCTACGGGTGAAAGCGGGGGATCGCAAGACCTCGCGCTATTGGAGCGGCCGATATCAGATTAGCTAGTTGGTGGGGTAAAGGCCTACCAAGGCGACGATCTGTAGCTGGTCTGAGAGGACGACCAGCCACACTGGGACTGAGACACGGCCCAGACTCCTACGGGAGGCAGCAGTGGGGAATTTTGGACAATGGGCGCAAGCCTGATCCAGCCATGCCGCGTGTGGGAAGAAGGCCTTCGGGTTGTAAACCACTTTTGTCAGGGAAGAAACGGCTCTTACTAATATTAGGAGCTAATGACGGTACCTGAAGAATAAGCACCGGCTAACTACGTGCCAGCAGCCGCGGTAATACGTAGGGTGCAAGCGTTAATCGGAATTACTGGGCGTAAAGCGTGCGCAGGCGGCTATGCAAGACAGATGTGAAATCCCCGGGCTCAACCTGGGAACTGCATTTGTGACTGCATGGCTAGAGTACGGTAGAGGGGGATGGAATTCCGCGTGTAGCAGTGAAATGCGTAGATATGCGGAGGAACACCGATGGCGAAGGCAATCCCCTGGACCTGTACTGACGCTCATGCACGAAAGCGTGGGGAGCAAACAGGATTAGATACCCTGGTAGTCCACGCCCTAAACGATGTCAACTGGTTGTTGGACGGCTTGCTGTTCAGTAACGAAGCTAACGCGTGAAGTTGACCGCCTGGGGAGTACGGCCGCAAGGTTGAAACTCAAAGGAATTGACGGGGACCCGCACAAGCGGTGGATGATGTGGTTTAATTCGATGCAACGCGAAAAACCTTACCTACCCTTGACATGCCAGGAACTTACCAGAGATGGTTTGGTGCTCGAAAGAGAACCTGGACACAGGTGCTGCATGGCCGTCGTCAGCTCGTGTCGTGAGATGTTGGGTTAAGTCCCGCAACGAGCGCAACCCTTATCATTAGTTGCTACGCAAGGGCACTCTAATGAGACTGCCGGTGACAAACCGGAGGAAGGTGGGGATGACGTCAGGTCATCATGGCCCTTATGGGTAGGGCTACACACGTCATACAATGGCCGGTACAGAGGGCTGCCAACCCGCGAGGGGGAGCTAATCTCAGAAAACCGGTCGTAGTCCGGATCGTAGTCTGCAACTCGACTGCGTGAAGTCGGAATCGCTAGTAATCGCGGATCAGCTTGCCGCGGTGAATACGTTCCCGGGTCTTGTACACACCGCCCGTCACACCATGGGAGCGGGTTCTGCCAGAAGTAGTTAGCCTAACCGCAAGGAGGGCGATTACCACGGCAGGGTTCGTGACTGGGGTGAAGTCGTAACAAGGTAGCCGTATCGGAAGGTGCGGCTGGATCACCTCCTTTCTGGAAATTGCACTCAAATTCTTGCGCCCACGCTTATCGGCTGTGATTCACAACAGTGTGAAATGTGAGCCGGCAACGCAACCTGGCGCTGGTCAGGCCCTTGGCGCTTCACTAGAAGAATGCAGGGTCTGTAGCTCAGTCGGTTAGAGCACCGTCTTGATAAGGCGGGGGTCGTTGGTTCGAATCCAACCAGACCCACCAATGTTCAATTGGGGGATTAGCTCAGCTGGGAGAGCACCTGCTTTGCAAGCAGGGGGTCGTCGGTTCGATCCCGTCATCCTCCACCATTCTCACCACGATAGAAATTCGTCGTTGACTCAAGTGCCTGCAGGGCGTTTGAGTCAGCGATTCGAAAGAATCGGCTGTTGTTCTTTAACAATTCGTAGAGTCAAATCAGAAGATCGTCGGCGGAAAGCTTCCTCCTGGAAGCACCGTGCCGTCGGCGAATCGTTTTTGATTGCGTCAACAACAATTCAACTCGAAAGAGTTTGAATCGGCATAACGCGAATTACTCAATAAACAGTCCTTGACGATGTCACAACAGCGTGGCGTCAAAGTTATAGGGTCAAGTGACTAAGTGCATGTGGTGGATGCCTTGGCGATTACAGGCGATGAAGGACGTGATAGCCTGCGATAAGCTTCGGGGAGCTGGCAAATTAGCTTTGATCCGGAGATTTCCGAATGGGGAAACCCACCCGCAAGGGTATCGCATACTGAATACATAGGTATGCGAGGCGAACCGAGTGAACTGAAACATCTCAGTAGCTCGAGGAAAAGACATCAACCGAGATTCCGAAAGTAGTGGCGAGCGAAATCGGAAGAGCCTGCACGTTTTAGCACTCCTGATATCAGAACGGAATGGAAAGTCCGGCCATAGTGGGTGATAGCCCCGTATGAAAAATCTAGAGTGTGGAACTAGGCGTGCGACAAGTAGGGCGGGACACGTGTAATCCTGTCTGAATATGGGGGGACCATCCTCCAAGGCTAAATACTCGTAATCGACCGATAGTGAACTAGTACCGTGAGGGAAAGGCGAAAAGAACCCCGGGAGGGGAGTGAAATAGATCCTGAAACCGCATGCATACAAACAGTCGGAGCCTGGAAACGGGTGACGGCGTACCTTTTGTATAATGGGTCAGCGACTTACATTCAGTGGCAAGGTTAACCGAATAGGGAAGCCGTAGAGAAATCGAGTCCGAATAGGGCGTTCAGTCGCTGGGTGTAGACCCGAAACCAAGTGATCTATCCATGGCCAGGATGAAGGTGCCGTAACAGGTACTGGAGGTCCGAACCGACTAGTGTTGCAAAACTAGCGGATGAGCTGTGGATAGGGGTGAAAGGCTAAACAAACTTGGAAATAGCTGGTTCTCTCCGAAAACTATTTAGGTAGTGCCTCAAGTATTACCATCGGGGGTAGAGCACTGTTATGGCTAGGGGGTCATGGCGACTTACCAAACCATTGCAAACTCCGAATACCGATGAGTACAGCTTGGGAGACAGTGCACCGGGTGCTAACGTCCGGACACAAGAGGGAAACAACCCAGACCGCCAGCTAAGGTCCCCAAAATTGGCTAAGTGGGAAACGAAGTGGGAAGGCTAAAACAGTCAGGATGTTGGCTTAGAAGCAGCCATCATTTAAAGAAAGCGTAATAGCTCACTGATCGAGTCGTCCTGCGCGGAAGATGTAACGGGGCTAAGCCAGTTACCGAAGCTGCGGATGCACAGCAATGTGCGTGGTAGGAGAGCGTTCTGTAGGCCTGTGAAGGTGGCTTGTGAAGGCTGCTGGAGGTATCAGAAGTGCGAATGCTGACATGAGTAGCGTTAAAGGGGGTGAAAAGCCCCCTCGCCGAAAGCGCAAGGTTTCCTACGCAACGTTCATCGGCGTAGGGTGAGTCGGCCCCTAAGGCGAGGCAGAGATGCGTAGCTGATGGGAAACAGGTCAATATTCCTGTACCGATATGTAGTGCGATGTGGGGACGGAGAAGGTTAACTCAGCCGGGTGTTGGATGTCCCGGTTCAAGCGTGTAGTCGTGCCCCTTAGGCAAATCCGGGGGGATTAGATGAGGCGTGATAACGAGGCGGCTTGCCGCTGAAGTGAGTGATACCCTGCTTCCAGGAAAAGCCACTAAGCTCCAGCTACATACGACCGTACCGCAAACCGACACTGGTGCGCGAGATGAGTATTCTAAGGCGCTTGAGAGAACTCTGGAGAAGGAACTCGGCAAATTGACACCGTAACTTCGGAAGAAGGTGTGCCTTTAGTAGGTGAACCATTTACTTGGGGAGCCCGATAAGGCCGCAGAGAATCGGTGGCTGCAACTGTTTATTAAAAACACAGCACTCTGCAAAGACGAAAGTCGACGTATAGGGTGTGACTCCTGCCCGGTGCTGGAAGATTAAATGATGGGGTGCAAGCTCTTGACTGAAGTCCCAGTAAACGGCGGCCGTAACTATAACGGTCCTAAGGTAGCGAAATTCCTTGTCGGGTAAGTTCCGACCTGCACGAATGGAGTAATGATGGCCACACTGTCTCCTCCAGAGACTCAGCGAAGTTGAAATGTTTGTGATGATGCAATCTCCCCGCGGAAAGACGGAAAGACCCCATGAACCTTTACTGTAGCTTTACATTGGACTTTGAACAGATCTGTGTAGGATAGGTGGGAGGCTTTGAAGCGGTGCCGCTAGGTGTCGTGGAGCCAACGTTGAAATACCACCCTGGTGTGTTTGAGGTTCTAACCTTGGCCCGTTATCCGGGTTGGGGACAGTGTATGGTGGGCAGTTTGACTGGGGCGGTCTCCTCCCAAAGCGTAACGGAGGAGTTCGAAGGTACGCTAGGCACGGTCGGAAATCGTGCTGATAGTGCATAGGCATAAGCGTGCTTGACTGCGAGACTGACAAGTCGAGCAGGTACGAAAGTAGGACTAAGTGATCCGGTGGTTCTGTATGGAAGGGCCATCGCTCAACGGATAAAAGGTACTCTGGGGATAACAGGCTGATACCGCCCAAGAGTTCATATCGACGGCGGTGTTTGGCACCTCGATGTCGGCTCATCTCATCCTGGGGCTGTAGCCGGTCCCAAGGGTATGGCTGTTCGCCATTTAAAGAGGTACGTGAGCTGGGTTTAAAACGTCGTGAGACAGTTTGGTCCCTATCTTCCGTGGGCGCTGCAAGATTGAGAGAGCCTGCTCCTAGTACGAGAGGACCGGAGTGGACGCACCTCTGGTGTATCGGTTGTCACGCCAGTGGCATTGCCGAGTAGCTAAGTGCGGAAGAGATAACCGCTGAAAGCATCTAAGCGGGAAACTCGTCTCAAGATAAGTCTTGCCGGGGCCTTGAGCCCCCTGAAGAGTCGTTCGAGACCAGGACGTTGATAGGCTGGGTGTGGAAGCGCAGTAATGCGTTAAGCTAACCAGTACTAATTGCTCGTGAGGCTTGACCCTATAACTTTGATGGATCCACAGCGATCGTCAAAGATTGAGTGCTTCGGTGCTTGCCACCGTCGCCACGTTATGCCATAATCGTTGGCTTGGCGTAATCAAGAACACTTCTGATTGCAGCAGAGAGAGCGAAAGCCACTCTGCAGACTCTACGAATTGGCTGCCCTGGCCACAGGCCACGGCAGCGAACGGTTAAGCCTGATGACCATAGCGAGGTGGTCCCACTCCTTCCCATCCCGAACAGGACAGTGAAACGCCTCAGCGCCGATGATAGTGCGGATTCCCGTGTGAAAGTAGGACATCGTCAGGCTATTAATTGCAAAGCCCTCGTCACGGCGTGACGAGGGCTTTTGCTTCCAACCTTATTGCACCAGGACGTGCCATAAGGTTGTAGGCAAAGCAGCGAAAGCTGCCCTGCAATGCTCTTTAAAAATTAACAGCCGATAAGTGTGGGCGTTTGAAGGCGAGTGCCAAGAGTCTCTGACTCGAGGTCTCATGGACCTTAAACGCTCATGGAAGTGAAGTTCACTTCAATTCTTTGAGCAAAATTATCAAGATCGAACTGAAGAGTTTGATCCTGGCTCAGATTGAACGCTGGCGGCATGCCTTACACATGCAAGTCGAACGGCAGCACGGGAGCAATCCTGGTGGCGAGTGGCGAACGGGTGAGTAATATATCGGAACGTGCCCAGTAGTGGGGGATAGCCCGGCGAAAGCCGGATTAATACCGCATACGACCTACGGGTGAAAGCGGGGGATCGCAAGACCTCGCGCTATTGGAGCGGCCGATATCAGATTAGCTAGTTGGTGGGGTAAAGGCCTACCAAGGCGACGATCTGTAGCTGGTCTGAGAGGACGACCAGCCACACTGGGACTGAGACACGGCCCAGACTCCTACGGGAGGCAGCAGTGGGGAATTTTGGACAATGGGCGCAAGCCTGATCCAGCCATGCCGCGTGTGGGAAGAAGGCCTTCGGGTTGTAAACCACTTTTGTCAGGGAAGAAACGGCTCTTACTAATATTAGGAGCTAATGACGGTACCTGAAGAATAAGCACCGGCTAACTACGTGCCAGCAGCCGCGGTAATACGTAGGGTGCAAGCGTTAATCGGAATTACTGGGCGTAAAGCGTGCGCAGGCGGCTATGCAAGACAGATGTGAAATCCCCGGGCTCAACCTGGGAACTGCATTTGTGACTGCATGGCTAGAGTACGGTAGAGGGGGATGGAATTCCGCGTGTAGCAGTGAAATGCGTAGATATGCGGAGGAACACCGATGGCGAAGGCAATCCCCTGGACCTGTACTGACGCTCATGCACGAAAGCGTGGGGAGCAAACAGGATTAGATACCCTGGTAGTCCACGCCCTAAACGATGTCAACTGGTTGTTGGACGGCTTGCTGTTCAGTAACGAAGCTAACGCGTGAAGTTGACCGCCTGGGGAGTACGGCCGCAAGGTTGAAACTCAAAGGAATTGACGGGGACCCGCACAAGCGGTGGATGATGTGGTTTAATTCGATGCAACGCGAAAAACCTTACCTACCCTTGACATGCCAGGAACTTACCAGAGATGGTTTGGTGCTCGAAAGAGAACCTGGACACAGGTGCTGCATGGCCGTCGTCAGCTCGTGTCGTGAGATGTTGGGTTAAGTCCCGCAACGAGCGCAACCCTTATCATTAGTTGCTACGCAAGGGCACTCTAATGAGACTGCCGGTGACAAACCGGAGGAAGGTGGGGATGACGTCAGGTCATCATGGCCCTTATGGGTAGGGCTACACACGTCATACAATGGCCGGTACAGAGGGCTGCCAACCCGCGAGGGGGAGCTAATCTCAGAAAACCGGTCGTAGTCCGGATCGTAGTCTGCAACTCGACTGCGTGAAGTCGGAATCGCTAGTAATCGCGGATCAGCTTGCCGCGGTGAATACGTTCCCGGGTCTTGTACACACCGCCCGTCACACCATGGGAGCGGGTTCTGCCAGAAGTAGTTAGCCTAACCGCAAGGAGGGCGATTACCACGGCAGGGTTCGTGACTGGGGTGAAGTCGTAACAAGGTAGCCGTATCGGAAGGTGCGGCTGGATCACCTCCTTTCTGGAAATTGCACTCAAATTCTTGCGCCCACGCTTATCGGCTGTGATTCACAACAGTGTGAAATGTGAGCCGGCAACGCAACCTGGCGCTGGTCAGGCCCTTGGCGCTTCACTAGAAGAATGCAGGGTCTGTAGCTCAGTCGGTTAGAGCACCGTCTTGATAAGGCGGGGGTCGTTGGTTCGAATCCAACCAGACCCACCAATGTTCAATTGGGGGATTAGCTCAGCTGGGAGAGCACCTGCTTTGCAAGCAGGGGGTCGTCGGTTCGATCCCGTCATCCTCCACCATTCTCACCACGATAGAAATTCGTCGTTGACTCAAGTGCCTGCAGGGCGTTTGAGTCAGCGATTCGAAAGAATCGGCTGTTGTTCTTTAACAATTCGTAGAGTCAAATCAGAAGATCGTCGGCGGAAAGCTTCCTCCTGGAAGCACCGTGCCGTCGGCGAATCGTTTTTGATTGCGTCAACAACAATTCAACTCGAAAGAGTTTGAATCGGCATAACGCGAATTACTCAATAAACAGTCCTTGACGATGTCACAACAGCGTGGCGTCAAAGTTATAGGGTCAAGTGACTAAGTGCATGTGGTGGATGCCTTGGCGATTACAGGCGATGAAGGACGTGATAGCCTGCGATAAGCTTCGGGGAGCTGGCAAATTAGCTTTGATCCGGAGATTTCCGAATGGGGAAACCCACCCGCAAGGGTATCGCATACTGAATACATAGGTATGCGAGGCGAACCGAGTGAACTGAAACATCTCAGTAGCTCGAGGAAAAGACATCAACCGAGATTCCGAAAGTAGTGGCGAGCGAAATCGGAAGAGCCTGCACGTTTTAGCACTCCTGATATCAGAACGGAATGGAAAGTCCGGCCATAGTGGGTGATAGCCCCGTATGAAAAATCTAGAGTGTGGAACTAGGCGTGCGACAAGTAGGGCGGGACACGTGTAATCCTGTCTGAATATGGGGGGACCATCCTCCAAGGCTAAATACTCGTAATCGACCGATAGTGAACTAGTACCGTGAGGGAAAGGCGAAAAGAACCCCGGGAGGGGAGTGAAATAGATCCTGAAACCGCATGCATACAAACAGTCGGAGCCTGGAAACGGGTGACGGCGTACCTTTTGTATAATGGGTCAGCGACTTACATTCAGTGGCAAGGTTAACCGAATAGGGAAGCCGTAGAGAAATCGAGTCCGAATAGGGCGTTCAGTCGCTGGGTGTAGACCCGAAACCAAGTGATCTATCCATGGCCAGGATGAAGGTGCCGTAACAGGTACTGGAGGTCCGAACCGACTAGTGTTGCAAAACTAGCGGATGAGCTGTGGATAGGGGTGAAAGGCTAAACAAACTTGGAAATAGCTGGTTCTCTCCGAAAACTATTTAGGTAGTGCCTCAAGTATTACCATCGGGGGTAGAGCACTGTTATGGCTAGGGGGTCATGGCGACTTACCAAACCATTGCAAACTCCGAATACCGATGAGTACAGCTTGGGAGACAGTGCACCGGGTGCTAACGTCCGGACACAAGAGGGAAACAACCCAGACCGCCAGCTAAGGTCCCCAAAATTGGCTAAGTGGGAAACGAAGTGGGAAGGCTAAAACAGTCAGGATGTTGGCTTAGAAGCAGCCATCATTTAAAGAAAGCGTAATAGCTCACTGATCGAGTCGTCCTGCGCGGAAGATGTAACGGGGCTAAGCCAGTTACCGAAGCTGCGGATGCACAGCAATGTGCGTGGTAGGAGAGCGTTCTGTAGGCCTGTGAAGGTGGCTTGTGAAGGCTGCTGGAGGTATCAGAAGTGCGAATGCTGACATGAGTAGCGTTAAAGGGGGTGAAAAGCCCCCTCGCCGAAAGCGCAAGGTTTCCTACGCAACGTTCATCGGCGTAGGGTGAGTCGGCCCCTAAGGCGAGGCAGAGATGCGTAGCTGATGGGAAACAGGTCAATATTCCTGTACCGATATGTAGTGCGATGTGGGGACGGAGAAGGTTAACTCAGCCGGGTGTTGGATGTCCCGGTTCAAGCGTGTAGTCGTGCCCCTTAGGCAAATCCGGGGGGATTAGATGAGGCGTGATAACGAGGCGGCTTGCCGCTGAAGTGAGTGATACCCTGCTTCCAGGAAAAGCCACTAAGCTCCAGCTACATACGACCGTACCGCAAACCGACACTGGTGCGCGAGATGAGTATTCTAAGGCGCTTGAGAGAACTCTGGAGAAGGAACTCGGCAAATTGACACCGTAACTTCGGAAGAAGGTGTGCCTTTAGTAGGTGAACCATTTACTTGGGGAGCCCGATAAGGCCGCAGAGAATCGGTGGCTGCAACTGTTTATTAAAAACACAGCACTCTGCAAAGACGAAAGTCGACGTATAGGGTGTGACTCCTGCCCGGTGCTGGAAGATTAAATGATGGGGTGCAAGCTCTTGACTGAAGTCCCAGTAAACGGCGGCCGTAACTATAACGGTCCTAAGGTAGCGAAATTCCTTGTCGGGTAAGTTCCGACCTGCACGAATGGAGTAATGATGGCCACACTGTCTCCTCCAGAGACTCAGCGAAGTTGAAATGTTTGTGATGATGCAATCTCCCCGCGGAAAGACGGAAAGACCCCATGAACCTTTACTGTAGCTTTACATTGGACTTTGAACAGATCTGTGTAGGATAGGTGGGAGGCTTTGAAGCGGTGCCGCTAGGTGTCGTGGAGCCAACGTTGAAATACCACCCTGGTGTGTTTGAGGTTCTAACCTTGGCCCGTTATCCGGGTTGGGGACAGTGTATGGTGGGCAGTTTGACTGGGGCGGTCTCCTCCCAAAGCGTAACGGAGGAGTTCGAAGGTACGCTAGGCACGGTCGGAAATCGTGCTGATAGTGCATAGGCATAAGCGTGCTTGACTGCGAGACTGACAAGTCGAGCAGGTACGAAAGTAGGACTAAGTGATCCGGTGGTTCTGTATGGAAGGGCCATCGCTCAACGGATAAAAGGTACTCTGGGGATAACAGGCTGATACCGCCCAAGAGTTCATATCGACGGCGGTGTTTGGCACCTCGATGTCGGCTCATCTCATCCTGGGGCTGTAGCCGGTCCCAAGGGTATGGCTGTTCGCCATTTAAAGAGGTACGTGAGCTGGGTTTAAAACGTCGTGAGACAGTTTGGTCCCTATCTTCCGTGGGCGCTGCAAGATTGAGAGAGCCTGCTCCTAGTACGAGAGGACCGGAGTGGACGCACCTCTGGTGTATCGGTTGTCACGCCAGTGGCATTGCCGAGTAGCTAAGTGCGGAAGAGATAACCGCTGAAAGCATCTAAGCGGGAAACTCGTCTCAAGATAAGTCTTGCCGGGGCCTTGAGCCCCCTGAAGAGTCGTTCGAGACCAGGACGTTGATAGGCTGGGTGTGGAAGCGCAGTAATGCGTTAAGCTAACCAGTACTAATTGCTCGTGAGGCTTGACCCTATAACTTTGATGGATCCACAGCGATCGTCAAAGATTGAGTGCTTCGGTGCTTGCCACCGTCGCCACGTTATGCCATAATCGTTGGCTTGGCGTAATCAAGAACACTTCTGATTGCAGCAGAGAGAGCGAAAGCCACTCTGCAGACTCTACGAATTGGCTGCCCTGGCCACAGGCCACGGCAGCGAACGGTTAAGCCTGATGACCATAGCGAGGTGGTCCCACTCCTTCCCATCCCGAACAGGACAGTGAAACGCCTCAGCGCCGATGATAGTGCGGATTCCCGTGTGAAAGTAGGACATCGTCAGGCTATTAATTGCAAAGCCCTCGTCACGGCGTGACGAGGGCTTTTTGCTATTGGCCGCGAATATTCAGGCTCCGGGTTTGGCGTCGAGATACTCCGCCTCCTACTGAAACGATATCGAGTATCTGACGGAATCTTCGTGATTGCCGGAATCACCAGATACTCGAGCAGCCGGCCCCGCCGCAGCGCGGCGAAACCGGCTCAGCCCCATCACTTGTCCCGCAACTCCCGCCGCAGAATCTTGCCCACGTTCGTCTTGGGCAGCTCGTTGCGGAATTCGATGACCTTCGGCCGCTTGTAGGCCGTGAAGTTCTCCCGGCAGTACGCCGCCAGCGCGTCTTCGGTCAGCGTGGGGTCGCGCCGCACCACGAACAGCTTCACCGCTTCGCCCGACTTGGTGTCGGGAATGCCCACCGCCGCGCATTCCAGTACGCCGGGATGCAGCGCCACCACCTGCTCGATCTCGTTGGGATAGACGTTGAAGCCGGACACCAGAATCATGTCCTTCTTGCGGTCGACGATCTTGATGAAGCCGGCGTCGTCCATGATGCCGACGTCGCCCGATTTGAAGAAGCCGTCGGCCGTCATGGCCTTGGCGGTTTCGTCCGGACGGTTCCAGTAGCCGGCCATCACCTGCGGGCCGCGGATGCAGATCTCGCCCGCCTCGCCGAACGGCACGTCGTTGCCGTTGTCGTCACGGATGGCGATGTCCGTGGAAGGGACCGGCAGCCCGATGGTGCCCGTGAAGTCGTGGGCATCCAGGCGATTCACGGTGGCCACGGGCGAGGTCTCCGACAGGCCGTAGCCTTCGATGACCGGGCACCCGGTGATCTTGATCCACTTGTCCGCCGTGGCCTGCTGCACCGCCATGCCGCCGCCGTTGGAGATCACCAGCTCCGAGAAGTCGACCTGGCCGATGTCGGGTGAGTGCGCGAGTGCATTGAACAGCGTGTTGACCGCGGGGAACATGTTCACGCGGTGCTTCTTCAGTACCTTGATGAAGCCGGGGATGTCGCGCGGGTTGGCGATCAGGATGTTCATCATCCCCTGGCGCGCACCCAGCATGTAGCACGCCGTCAGCGCGAAGATGTGATACAGCGGCAATGCGCAGACGATCACGATCTGCTTCTCGCCGATCTTGTCCAGCATGGGCGTGAACCACGCTTCGGACTGCAGGATGTTCGCAATGACGTTGCGATGGAGCAGCGTGGCGCCCTTGGAGACGCCCGTGGTGCCACCCGTGTACTGCAAGAAGGCCACGCTGTCGGGCGACAGCGACGGACGCTTGAGCGTGAGGCCGCGGCCGGCGGACACCGCGGCGTTGAACTTGGTGACCGTGCGGCCGTCACCCACAGGCAGGCGGTACGGGGGCACCATCTTGCGCACGTTGCGCACCACGAAGTTGACGAGCACGCCCTTGACGCCCAGCATCTCGCCCATCGAGGCGAGCACCACGTGGCGCACGTTGGTGCGGGTCACCACCTGTTCCAGGGTGGACGCGAAGTTCTCGAGCACGATGATGGCCTCGGCCCCGGAGTCCTTCAACTGGTGCTCGAGTTCGCGTGCCGTGTAGAGCGGATTGACGTTGACCACCACCATGCCGGCGCGCAGGATGGCCGCGATGGCGATCATGTACTGCAGCACGTTGGGCATCATGATGGCCACGCGCGCGCCGGGCACCAGGCCCTTCGACTGCAGCCAGGCCGCGAGCCCCTTCGACCCTTCGTCGATCTCGCGGTAGGTGATCTGCTTGTCCATGCTGTCGGCAGCCGGCCGATCCGCATACTTCTGGAACGACTCCTCGAGCAGGTCGACGAGCGAGCCATAGGCCGTGATGTCGACTTCGGCGGGAACGCCAGGCGGATAACTCTTCAGCCAAGGCTTTTGCATGGGCGGAACTCCAATCAGTCAGGGCACGTTGAAACCGCCGATGTTCGACGGTTCACCCGCGCCCAGCTACGGTAGTTGCACTAGCGAACCGGAGGGTGTCGGCGAGGTGAGACACCCATCACGCCCACCCGAAAGGATGGATGCACGAAAAAAAGGCCCGCACCGGAAGGTGGCGGGCCCTTGTCTCGTGGAGACGACGGTGATGTCAGCGTGTCACCAGTCGGCATCGCTCCGCTTGGACTTCACTGGGGCAGCCGGGCCACCCATGTCGTCGTTCTCGGCCCGGCGTGCGCGCGCAGTCTTCGGCGGCGGTGCATCCGCGGCCGCCACCTGCGAAGAGGCCTTGCGATTCACCGCCTCCCGGACGAGCAGGCCACCCGCGGGCACCTGGTCGATGGCGATGGTCACGGCCTCGAGGTGACCGTACGACAGCGTGGGCGTCACGCGGTCGATGACGACCTCGCAGCACGGCGCTTCGGTGCGGCCGAGCGATTGGCCCGTCTGCGGGTCCTTCAGTTCCGCGCCGAGCGCGATGACCTGGTACCGCGTGCCGACCTTGAGCGCGTTCGCGCCCTGGCTCAGGATGACGGCGTTGCCGTCGCGCGAGACCACGCTGACCGGGAAGCTTGTCGCCATGATCGACGACACCACCTGCTGCACGATGCCGTTCTGGATCGTGGCGAGTGTCTTGTCGCTGTCGACCGTGGCGCCCAGCGTGGTGGGCGCGGTGGCAGGCAGCTGGTCCTGCAGCGAGTTGGCGAGCAGCACCTGCCGCGTCGCCACGTTCACGAGTTTCTGGGACACCGCCCAGCCGCCCGAGTAGCTGACGAGTTCACGGTCGGTCGCGCGCAGCTCGCGGCTGTGGCGCACGTAGCCGAGGTTGCGGATGCGCCCGATCCAGATGAGGTCGGCGCTGAAGGCCTGCCCCAGCTTGCCGAACTGGCTGTTGGGCGTCTGGCCGCTCTCGACCATGTCGAGCTCCTGCTGCACCTCGGCATCGAACTCGCGGTCCAGCACGGCGAAGCGGCCGGACTGCGCGAGGTTCTCGAGCACGCGGGCGCGGATCTCCTGCGCCACCTGGGCCGCGGGCACCGAACGGCCGCCCACGGTGAACGACTTGGCGTCGAAGCGCAGCGGCGCCACGACCAGCTTGATCTTCTTGGCCTCGGCTTCGGGCGGCGTGTACTTCGCCACCTGGGCGTCGATCCACACCTTGTAGACGCCCGAGCTGTCGGGGCCTTCGGCGCTCTCGAGCTTGAAGCCCGTGATGGCGCCGCGCGACTGCTGCTGCACCACGTCGGCGAAGCCCGTGGCGCGGATGTTCGTCTCGCTGTAGGGCGTGGCCACGTCCAGCGCGAACTTGAACTGTTGTGTGCTCAGGTCGACGGCCGTGCCGTTGACCTGGAGGATGGCGGTGCGGATGGCGTCGTTGACGGCGGCCGCCAGCGACTTGCCGGCGCCCGGCGCCCGCGTGGATTGGGTGCCGGTCTTGCCGACATCGAGCCCCGCCACCATCGGGGCGGGAGCCGGCGCCGGCGCAGGGGCCGGCGCCACCGGAGCGACCGCCACCGCACTCGCTGCGGCCGCCGCCGGCGGCGGCGCGTCCTGCTTGTCGCAGGCGGCGAGAACGAGGCAGGCCGCCGCGAACATCAACGGGTACGGTTTCATCATCAGGCGATTCGCTCCGGGTTTCGGGGGACGTCGATCAGAGCGCCGCGGTGGCGTCGGCCGGCACCGGGATGTCGTTGCTCTTCGCGTAGCTGACGGCGTTGCTGAGGGTGCTCGACAGGTTCTTCACGTGGCCCGGGGTGCTGGTCACGATGTAGCGGCCGGCGTTGAGCTTCGAAGCCGCGCCGAGTGCGCCGGTGACGCCACTGCCGGACACCGCGCTCTGGAAGTTGGCGATCGGACCCTTCAGGTTGGCGTACTTGGCGATGCCGCGGCCCAGCAGGCCCAGGCCTTCGCTGAACTTCTTCTTGCCGGCGGCGTCGAGCTTCGTGTTGCCGTCCTTCAGCTTGGCCTGGATTTCCTGCGAGGCTTCGCTCTGCATCGTCTCCGACTGCTCGAGGCTTTCCTTCGTGGCGCCAGCGCCGAGCGCATCGCTCGTGGCCTGCAGCTGGGCGGCGCGATCCTTCAGGCCCACGGCGTCGGCCATCTTCGACTGTGCGGCCAGCACTTCCTTGTCGGCGCCGACGTAGGCGTTGACCAGCTGGTCCTGCTGGGCTGCAGCGTCGGAACTGGAGGCGGAACCGCCCGTGCCGGGAAGCGACGGCAGCTTGAACTGCGCGACGGAGATGGCGGGGGCCGCGAACACGGCGGCGACGGCGAGGGCGAGCAGCTTGCGGTTGATCATCGAAATAACTCCTGCGGAATGAATCGAGTGGAAGGGAAGAAACGGGGGAACGTGCTCAGCGCACACCCACGTTGTTGATCTGGCTCACCAGTTCACGGGCGGCGCTGTCGGCCGCCAACTTAAGCGCGTTGGTCTGCGCGACGGCCTCGGTCGGGCCCGTGCCGGCGAACTGGACGGGGCCCACCGACGAGACGACCTTCGGGAAGCGCGAGTTCAGGTCGAGGATCTTGCCCGAGACCGTCACGTACACGCGCACGAGGCCGGTGGCCGGATCCTGGTCCTTCGTGCCCACGTCGAGCGTGCCCAGCGCGAGGTAGGGGATCTCGGCGTTCTTCAGGCCCTGGGCCGTGTTGCGCAGCGTCTCGGGGCTCAGGTCGTTGCCGGTTTCGTAGTCGCGTTCGATCGACTTCACGCTCAGCAGGCCCTTCGATTGCGGCTCGACGTAGGCGGCCTCGACGACGTCGAAGCCGGCCTTGGCGAACACGCCCGTGAACTGCGAGTTCAGGCTCTGCGCGGGGATCAGGCGCCACGTGGTGTCATCCGACTTCTGCGTGGAGCTGCCGCCGGTCTCGGCGGTGATGGAGCGCTGGGCCGACGCGTTGTACGAACGGTCGACGGCGGTGGAGGTCTTCACGCTGCTGCCACCGACACGTTCCGATTCGGCGGTCTTCTCGCGGGCCTGCATGGCGCCGGAGGCATCGGCACGCACTTCGGCGCGCTTGACGACGCGGGCGTCGTAGGCCTTCACGGAGGCGACCTGGCGCGCCATGAAGACGAAGGTCAGCGGCGACTTGTTGCCGGCCGGCGTGCTGCCGATGGCCGAGTTGGCCTTCAGCGTGTTGCGCAGGCGCGCGACGTTCAGTTCGATGCGGACGACGGCGTTGTACTGCTTCTTGTCCGGCATGTCCTGGTCGCTGATCAGCGTGGCGCTGAGCACGAACTTGTCGAGGTTCTCGAGGACCTTGTCGCGCACGTTGTCGAAGTTGGCGCTGTCGGCCTCGCCGCTCTCGGCGTAGTAGCGCTCGACGGCCTTGACCTGGGCTTCCTTGAACGCGCGGTCCTTGTCTTCGGGCGTGAGCTTGCGCTCGTAGCGAACGGTGGCCGAGCCCTTGGCGTTTTCGACCTGCGCGAACGCGAACTGCATGCCGAAGGCGAGCAGGGCGATCAGGAGTGTGCGGATTACTTGCATGATTGGAGAACCGTCTTGGTGGCAGAAATCTGGGCGTTGATGTCGGAGGCGGTGACGGCGGACTTGACCCACGGGTCGTCCTTGCCACCCAGTACCGAGGTGAACTTCGAGAACAGGCTGCGGAGCGACACCGAGTACGACGGGAAGTCGTCGATCTCGCTTTGCGTGGCGGGCACGAGCTTGACCTCGCCGTTCTTGATCTTCGCGTCGAGGTACGAGCGGCCCGAGACCGGCTCGACGAGCTTGAGGTCGACGAAGCTGCCGTACACGTAGCTCGCGCCGGCGGCGGATTCGCCGGTCTTCACGCGTTTGAACTGGGTCAGGTCCACCGAGAACACGTAGTCGGCCTCGGGGATCTTCAGGTTGAACACCGTGCCGTCGGCGAACCGCATGGCCATCGTGTTGCCGATGGCGTAGCCCTTGGCATAGGGCAGCACCGGCACGCCGGCGCGGGTGGCGATCATCTCGCTCAACTGGTCGGCCAGCCACGTCTCGGCCGTGGTGGGCGTGGCCTTGAAGGCCTCGGGCAGTTCGTTGCGGGCCTCGGGCGAGATCGACACCTTGCCCACCTGCAGGAAGCGCGGCACGTGTTCCGGCAGCGTGGCCACGGACAGCTGCGACGCGAAGCGCTGCAGCAGGCCGGCCTTGTCGCCGTCGCCGAGGAACAGCTTGCGCACGCGGTCGTCGAGCACGGCATCGCTCGGCGGCGCGCCCAGCACGTCGAGGTAGGCGACGGTGATGGGGTACGAGCGCAGGATGGTCATCGACTTGAAGTCGAAGAACAGCGCCTGGCCGCGCAGGTTGATGAACAGCTTGTAGAGGCCGCCGAAGCGCTCGTACGAGACCGTCTCGCTGGTCATCACCATCGAGACCGCGACGGCCTGATCACGCCCCTTGAGCTGCGCGAGTTCGCCCTGCTGCAGCGTGAAGTTGTCGATCTTCGTGGAGGCGAGCATCTGGCCCAGCACCTTGTCGGTGGTGGCGCCCTGCGCGGCCATGGCCTGGTTGAAGCGCTGCGTGTAGGGGAAGCGCGCGGCGATCGACTGCGCGTCGCCGGAGTACGAGAACCCGGCGAGCGAAACCGTGGCGGCGAACGCGGGGGCGCCGACGAACGCAAGCAAGGTGAACAAGAGCTGCCTCAAGGGAGATCCTTCGAGATGAGTGGGAGAAAGAAAGAGAAGAAACGGAGCGGGGCCCGACCCGCTGGGCGGCGCGGAATTTTCACACCGGCACCCGGGACACGGCGGCACCCGAAAGCGGGGGTCTTTGTAAGTGGTTGTTCGGCGCGGGGAACCTCCGGGCCGCTGCTAGCATCGCGCGGATGATCGCCCGCCTGCAGCGCTTCGTGACCCTCGGTCTCCTGGCCTTCGTGTCCGGCTGGGCCGCGATGGCGATCGCGCTGGGCCAGGGCCGATGGGCCTGGGTCGGCACCGCACTGGTCGTGGGCGGCTACCTGCTGGTCATGGGGTTCGAGATGGTGCTCGCGGCCTGGGTGCACGGCGACGACCCCGCGCCCCGGCCCACGTTCGGCCAGCGACTGCGCGCCTGGTTCGGCGAGGTCACCACGTCGCCCCGTGTGTTCTGCTGGTTGCAGCCGTTCCGTTCCACGGTGCAGCCCGACTGGCTGCCGGCCGATGCAGCGGCGCGCGGTGTCGTGCTCGTGCACGGCTTCGTCTGCAACCGCGGCTTCTGGAACGACTGGATGCCCCGGCTCGCCGCACGCGGCATCCCGCACGTGGCCGTGGACCTCGAGCCCGCGTTCTGCCCCATCACGACCTACGCCGAGGTCGTGGGCGCGGCGGTGCGGCGCGTGCACCAGGCCACCGGCCGGGAGCCCGTGATCGTGGCCCACAGCATGGGGGGCCTCGCGGTGCGCGCATGGATGGCGGCTGGCGGCCGCGGCGTGCACCGCGTGATCACCATCGCCAGCCCGCACCATGGCACGTGGGCCGCGCGCTTCAGCACCACCGAAAACGCGGGTGACATGCGACAGGACAGCGGCCTGCTCGGCCGCCTCGCCGCGGCCGAAACGCCGGAGTTGCTCGCACGCTTCACGTGCTTCTACAGCCACTGCGACAACATCGTCTTCCCGCCGTCCACGGCGACGCTCGATGGCGCCGACAACCGCCACGTGCCCGCGATGGCACACGTCCACCTCGCCGGCCATCCGGACGTGTTCGAGGAAACCGTGCGCTGGGCGCGCGACGGGGTGGGGTCGTAGCGGAGACTGCGGGTTCACGCCGACGAGTGTCGAGCGCACCCCCGAGCCGGACAATCACCCCGAGGAGGGGCGACACCACACTCGCGGGGGCTCATTCGTCGACTTTGTTCACGAACTGCAGCGCTGCGTCGGGGGAGAGGTTGAGCAGTTGTGCGATCTCCGTGATGTCGTCGGGCACGGCGGGGTTGTCCCAGCCCTCGGCCGTGTGGCGCGCGAGCCGGATCGCGAGCACCACGCTCTGCACGCTCGGGTGCCGCGCCTGGCGGTCGTCGGTGATGCGGATCAGCAGGTCGGGCAGCGCCCAGGCCTTCATCAGTTCGTGCTGCAGGTCGGCGAGCGTGATGTTCAGCACCGACTGCTGCGCGGCCGCGGACCGAAGCGCAGGATCGGCCTGCTGCATCGCACGGATGCGCAGGGCGAGCGACGGGGCGTGGCACCACAGCAGCATCTCGGCGAAGTCGTGCAGCAGCGCGGCTTCGTGGATCACCGCGGCATCGAGGTCCATGCGGTGCACCGCGAAGGCGAACGCGAAACGCGACGCGCGGTGGACCCGGCGCAGCACGTGGTTCACCCCTTCCAGTGCCCCGTCGACGGGCGCCAGGCGGTCCTCCACCGTGGGCTGCGGGCCGAAGGTGTTGAAGAACGGGGAGATGCCCATCATCACGATGGCGGCGGTGACGGTCTCCACGTCCGTGACGCGGCGCTCGGGTCGGTGCGTGGCCGCGTGCGCGAGGATCTTGAGCGTCATCAGCGGGTCGTGGGCCACCATCTCGCCGATGAGGTTCGCGTCGACGTCGTCCTCGTTCGCGCGCATCGCCTCCAGCGCGTCGGCCGTGTCCGCCAGCACCGGCATCTCGGCCTTGCGGAACCACGCCACCCAGGCGTCGAGGTTCGGCAGGGCGGTGTCCAGCGGGGCGGGGGCGAGCGGGCTCATGGTGCGGACGGAGGCGAGGTCGTCACTTCGGATATCGGTGCGCCGCGCCGCGCTTGAATCAGGGTTTACCCAGGGCGGCCTTCACGTCCAGCCCCACCTTGCGGTTGACGAACTGCAGCGTGGCCACCTTCGACACGTCGACCTCACCGGGCTTGTAGAGGCCGGCCTTCACCATCTGCGTGTAGAAGTCCTGGATGCGCGCGGTGTTCATCGCGCCGATGCCCTGCGTGAGCGACTGGCCCGAGTCGACGATGCCCTGCTGCTTCATCAGCGCGACGGACGCCTCGAGCTCCTCGATGGTCATCTCGGGGTTGTCCTTCAGCATCAGCGCGTTGGCGGCGCGGCGGTCACCGTAGAGGTAGTTCACCCAGCCGAGGATGGACCCGTCGACGAACCGCTTCACGAGGTCGGGCTTGTCGCGCACGGTGGCCGTGCGGGCCTCGATGACGGTGGAGTAGGTGCTGAAGCCGTGGTCCGCCAGCAGGTGCACCACCGGCTTGAACTTGCCCTGGTTCTGCACATAGATGGGCTCGGCCACCGAGTAGCCTTGCTGGATGGCCTTGGGGTTCGAGAGGAACGGGCCCAGGTTGTAGTTGTAGGGCTTGAGCGCCTCGTCGCGGAAGCCGTGCGTGACCTTGAGCCACTGCCACCAGCTGAACTGGCCGTCCTTCGCGATCAGCGCCACCGGCGCGTTCTTCAGCGACTCGAAGGACTCGTAGCCCTGGCCCGGGTGGGCGATCAGCGCCTGCGGGTCCTTCTGGAACATCGCGGCCACCACGATGGTGGGCACGCCGTTCTTCACGTTGTCGAAGCTGTGCAGCAGGTTGCCGGTCATCAGGAAGTCGATGCGGCCGGCCGGCAGCAGCGGCCGGTTGTTCACCTGCGGGCCGCCCGGCACCAGGGTCACGTCGAGGCCGAGCTTCTGGTAGGTGCCGTCGGCGATGGCCTGGTAGAAGCCGCCGTGGGCGGCCTGCGCCTTCCAGTTCGTGGCGAAGGTGACCTTGTCGGCGGCGGCGGCGGTGCCGCACAGCGCGGCGAGGCGAGGGCGATCAGGGACCAGCGGGGCAGGGCGGTCATTGCAGGCGGACTCCAGGGAGGGACAGGTTCAGTTCGGCGACCCCGTGGGGTGCCAGCGGCCGAGCAGCGCGTGGGACAGGCGGTCGAACAGCCAGAAGATCGCGACCCCGGTCAGCACGAGCAGCACGAGCGCGGCGAACATCTTCGGCGTTTCGGTGCGGAAGCTCGCCTCGAGGATGCGTGAGGCGAGCCCGGTTTCACGGCCTGCCGCGCCGGCCACCATCTCGGCCGTCACGGCCCCGATCAGGCTCAGGCCGCCGGAGATTTTCAGCCCGGCCGCGAAGTAGGGCAAGGCCGTCGGCACGAGCAGCAGGCGCAGCCGCTGCCAGGGCGTCGCGCGGTACAGCCGGAACAGGTCGCGGTGGCCCGGTTCGGCCGCACGCAGGCCCAGCACGGTGTTCGACAGGATCGGAAAGAACGCGGTGATCCACGTGCACAGCAGCAGCGCGGCCGTGGTGCTCTCGACGTAGATCAGGATCAGCGGCGCCACGGCCACCACGGGCGTCACCTGCAGCATCACCGCCACGGGCAGGAACGCGCGTTCGAGCGGCCGCGACAGCGCGAACACGCTCGCCACCAGCACCCCGCCGGCCACGGCCAGGGCCAGCGCGCCGAACGTGATCTTGAGCGTGAACCACCAGCTGCCGGCGAGCGAGGCGGCGTTCGCCCACAGGGTCTGGAGCACGAGCGACGGCGCGGGCAGCGTGTAGTGCGGGATCTCCGCGACCCGTACGAGCACCTCCCAGGCCAGGAGCAGGGCCACCATCACCCCTGCGGGGAGCAGCGCGTCGGTGAGCCGCTTCATGCCGCCGTCGCCGCTTCGAGCGCGTCCGACAGCCGCCGGCACAGTTCGGCGAACCGGGGCGAGGTGCGGAACCCGGGGGGGCGCGGATGCGGCTCGTCGATCTCGACCACGTCGACGATGCGCCCCGGCCGCGCACCCATCACCAGCACCCGCTGGCTCAGGTACACCGCCTCCACCACGCTGTGGGTCACGAACATCACGGCCATCGGCTCGGCCTGCCAGGCCTCGAGCAGCTCGGCGTTCAGGCGCTGGCGGGTGATCTCGTCGAGGGCGGCGAACGGCTCGTCCATCAGCAGCGCCTCGGGCTGCGTCACGCGGGCGCGCGCGATGGCGACGCGCATCTTCATGCCCCCCGACAGTTCCGACGGCATCGCATGAGCGAAGTCGGCCAGCCCCATCGAGGCGAGCAGCGCGCCGATGCGCGGCGCGGCCTCGGCGCGGGACACGCCGGCCAGCCGCAGCGGCAGCCACACGTTGTCGAACACGTCGGCCCAGGGCAGCAGCGTGGCGTCCTGGAAGACGAAACCGGTGCGGGCCTGGCCGGGGTCGCGCCAGGCGGGGGTGTCGACGCGGCCGGCGGTGGGCTGGTCGAGCCCCGCGACGAGCCGCAGCACCGTGCTCTTGCCGCAGCCGGACGGCCCCAGCAGCGAGACGAACTCGCCGGCCCGGACCTCGAGCGAGGCCGACTGCAGTGCCACGGTGCCGGAGGCGAAACGTTTGTCGACGGAGGACAGCGAGATCAGGGCATCGGGCATGGGCGCGAGTGTGCCGCAAGCGGCGGAGGCGCGCGGCTGGTGGACAATTGCGCCCTTTGCCATTCCATTCGCTTTTCACGGGGACTTGAATCATGAGCGTCACTCTCGGAACACCGCTGTCGCCCACCGCCGTCAAGGTCATGCTGCTCGGCAGCGGTGAACTCGGCAAGGAGGTGCTGATCGCCCTGCAACGCCTCGGCGTGGAGACCATCGCCGTCGACCGCTACGAGAACGCCCCGGGCCAGCAGGTCGCCCACCACGCCCGCACCATCACGATGAGCGACCCGGCCCAGCTGCGCGCGCTGATCGAGAAGGAGCGCCCGGACCTGGTCGTGCCCGAGATCGAGGCCATCGCCACGCCCATGCTGGAGCAGCTCGAGGCCGAGAAGGTCGTCCGCGTGATCCCCACCGCCCGCGCCGCGCGCCTGACGATGGACCGCGAAGGCATCCGCCGCCTCGCCGCCGAGACGCTCGGCCTGCCCACGAGCCCGTACGTCTTCTGCGACTCGCTCGCCGAGCTGCAGGCGGCCATCGACTCCAAGATCGGTTACCCCTGCGTGGTCAAGCCGGTGATGAGCAGCTCGGGCAAGGGCCAGAGCAAGATCGACGGCCCGGCCGACGTGCAGAAGGCCTGGGACTTCGCGATGGCCGGCGGCCGCGTGAGCCACGGCCGCGTGATCGTCGAGGGCTTCATCGACTTCGACTACGAGATCACCCAGCTCACCGTGCGCGCCGCCGGTGCCGACGGCCAGACCGAAACCCACTTCTGCGAGCCCATCGGCCACGTGCAGGTCAAGGGCGACTATGTCGAGAGCTGGCAGCCGCACCCGATGCACCCGGCCGCGCTGCAGCGTTCGCGCGACATCTGCAAGGCCGTGACCGACAACCTCGGCGGACATGGTGTCTTCGGCGTCGAACTGTTCGTGAAGGGCGACCAGGTCTGGTTCAGCGAGGTCAGCCCGCGTCCGCACGACACCGGCATGGTCACCATGACCACCCAGTGGCAAAGCGAGTTCGAGCTGCACGCCCGCGCCATCCTCGGCCTGCCGGTCAGCACGGCGCTGAAGAGCCCGGGCGCAAGTGCAGTCATTTACGGGGGTGTCGAAGCCACCGGAATTGCCTACGATGGTCTTGACGAAGCCCTGCGCGTGCCCCAGACCGACGTGCGCCTGTTCGGCAAGCCCGAGAGCTTCGAGAAGCGCCGGATGGGTGTCGCGCTCGCGTACGACGCCGACGTGGAAGTGGCTCGCCGGCGGGCCAAGGAGGCTGCGTCGAAGGTGCGTCCGCGCAAAGGCTGACGCGCCCGGGGGAAGGGGACAGGCGCTCCGCCGTGCGCTTGTCCTACAGACGGTCCCAAACGCGGCCGACAGTGGTGGAGAAGGGGGTGAACGATAGTTTGGTCACGCTCCGGGACAAATGGCATGAGCCACGAGTCCGACAGGAGTTCCATACTCACCCTCACTGTCGTCGTCGAGGTCACCATGAACACCATGCTGGCGCCCAGGATCGGCTTCCCCCTCGTCCCGAGGGATGCCTGGGCCGTTGCCGGTGGTGTGCTGGCCTTCCTGGCCGCGGTCTCCCTCGCCCCCGACACCGCGTACGCCCAGGACGTGGCAGCCATCCCGGCCGCCAGCGGCGAAACGATGAACTCCCTGCTCGGTCGCATCGCCCCGGCCACCCTCGCCGCCGCCCCCCGCCTCACCGTCGAGCACGAGCGAGTGCTCGACGACGAACGCGCCCCCTCCAGCCGCACCGGCCTCGACGCCTACGGCCGCCCGCTCGTCGAGCTGGGGGGTGTGACGTACCGGTGGTGGGTCAGCCGCGGCGCGTCGAACTTCGGGGTGGGCGTGGGCGCGCTGGGCTACGTCGTGCCGCCCACCGAACCCGGCGGCGCCCAGGCGCTCGCCTACAGCAGTTCGGTGCTCACCCTCGGCTGGCGCTACCAGGTGGACGACCACTCCACCGTCTTCGCCGACGCCTCCGGCGCCCGCCGCTTCGACGCCGACACCAACGACCGCTACAGCACGAAGGTGGGTGTGGCGTGGAAGGCCCGCAGCAACAAGTTCGGCCTCGACGGCGCCTCCCGCAGCGTGGCGTTCCAGCTCGACTCGGGTTACAAGATGTCGCTCCGGGTGCGGCGCAACGGCGTCGGCCTGTACGTCAAGGGCCAGTTCTGACGGCCCCTCCCGCGCGGATCCTCCCGCGCGTCACTTTGTCACGCTGCCCGCGGCGGGCCCTCATTCGCGGGCGTTCACTCCGGCACGGCGGCTGCTACTGTTCGCCCCATGCGTTCCCGTCGGCCAAGGGGCCTCGGTGCGCGAATAACAAATGGGGTGGTCAGATGAATCTGGCGTGGATGATCTCGGCGGGCACCGCCGCCGGGCTGGGAATGATCGTGGGCGGCGCCATCGCATGGCAGTGGTGCTCCAGCCGTGCGATGAAACGCCAGCGTCGGCTCGTCGCCTCCGCGCGGGAGCAGTACGCCACGGGCACGCAGGGACTGCGCGCCACCAATGCCCGCCTCCAGGCCTCGCTCGACAAGGAAAAGCTGGCCATCCAGGGGCGCCTCGCGGCCGCGGCGGCCGATCACCGCGCCGAACTGGTGCGGCTCGAGGGCCAGTTGCGCTTCGCCTATGCCGAGATCGATCGTTTGCAGGCCCGCGGCACGGGCGAAGGCGCCGCGCCGGGCGTACCCACCGATGCCCACGGGTTTGCCCTCACCCGGCCGTTCGAGCGCTGAATCGGTCCTGCCACCGGGCTCGTCCGTGTGGCAAACACCCCGCTTTGGGGGCATGAAGTTGTCGGCCGCGGGCAGGGGGCTTTCGTAGAATCGACGGTTTGGAGCCAACGGGTGGAGTGGTACCGCGTCCGACGCGGAATTCCGATGGACCGACGGGCACGATCCCGCGGCCTCCCCCCGATACACCGTGAACCTCGAATTCGCCATCCCGTCATGGGCCGCCTGCGGTCCTGGTCTGTCGACGCCCGCCGATTGGCGCGCGTGGGCGGCCGCGCCCTGCGTGCCGGCCGGCGAACCGCGCCCCGACCTGTCCCAGGTGCCCGCGATGGTGCGGCGCCGCCTCAACGCGCTCGGCCGCACGGCGCTGCAGCCGGCGTTCGACGTGCACACGCCGGCGCCCGACGTCCCCGTGGTGTTCGCGTCGCGGTACGGCGACGCCTCCCGCGCGCTCGACCTGCTCGCCGAACTCGTCCGCGGCGAGGCGCTGTCGCCCACGTCGTTCGGCCTCTCCGTGCACAACGCCATCGGCGCGATGTACTCCATCATCCGGGGCGACCGCAGCAACTACCTGTCCGTGGCCGCCGGCCCCGGCACGGCGGCGGCCGGCCTCGTCGAGGCCGCGGGCCTGCTGGCCGACGGCGCACCCGAGGTGCTGGTGGTCTGCTGCGACGCCCCGCTGCCCGGCGGCTACGCCACGTTCGAGGACGGGCCGGCCGCGCTCTACGCCTGGGCGTGGCGGGTCACCGCCCCCGTGGCCGGGCAGGTGCGCTACTCGCTGGCCGCCGAGCCGGCGGCGGCCGCGTCGGAGCCGGCGGCGCTGCCCTTCGGCCTCGACGTGATGCGGTTCGTCGCCGCCGACGCCCCGAGCCTCACCCGCACGGCCTCGGGCACGGCCTGGACCTGGCGGCGCCACGATGCTTGAGCGCCTCGAACGCGTGTGGCGCATCGTCGCCACCGGCCTGTGCTTCACCACCTTCGGGCTGGGCGGGCTGGCGCTGCGCGTCCTCGTGTTCCCCTGCGTGCGCTGGTCCACCCGCGACCCCGAGCGCCGCGCGGTGCGGGTCAAGGCCATCATCCGCACCACGTTCCGCGTGTTCGTCGCGATGATGCGCCGGGTGGGGGTGCTGAGCCTCGAGATCCACGGGCTGGAGAAGCTGCAGGGCGGCGGCCGGCTCATCGTTGCCAACCATCCGTCGCTGGTGGACGTTGTGTTCCTCATGTCCTGCATCGACCGCGCCGACTGCATCGTGAAGAGTTCGCTCGCGCGCAACCCCTTCACGCGCGGGCCCGTGGTCGCGGCCGGCTTCCTCTGCAACGACGAAGGCGCGGGGCTCGTGGAAGACTGCGTCGCCTCGGTGCGGCGCGGCAACAACCTCATCATCTTCCCCGAGGGTTCGCGCACGCCGCTGCCCGGTACCCCGCCGCTGCCGCTGCAGCGCGGCGCCGCCAACATCGCCGTCCGAGGCGAGATCGACATCACTCCGGTGCGCATCCGCTGCCATCCGCCCATGCTGGCCAAGGGCGTGCCGTGGTACCGCGTGCCGCCCCGTCGCGGGCACTTCGTCATCGAGGTGTGCGACGACATTCCCGTGGCCCCCTTCCTGCAGGCCCGCAGCGCTGCCATCGCCACCCGCGAACTCACTGCGCACCTGACCGACTACTTTTCCCTGGAGATCCGCCGTGCCGTCACTTGAACTCGAGCTCAAGGAGCTGATCATCTCCTCGCTCGCGCTGGAAGACATCCGTCCCGAGGACATCGATTCCGACGCCGCCCTGTTCGTCGAAGGCCTCGGCCTCGACTCGATCGATGCCCTTGAACTGGGCCTGGCGCTGCAAAAGCGCTACGGTGTGCACATGTCGGCCGACTCCGCCGAGACCCGCAAGCATTTCGCCAACGTCAAGGCGCTCGCCGCATTCGTCGCCGCGAACCGCAAGCCCGCCCAACCGACCTGAACCCGATCCACCGCTCGCCCCGGGCCGCCATCATGACCAAAGACGACATCTACCAACGGATCGTCTCCATCCTCCACGAGACGTTCGACATCGCGCCCGAGCGCATCTCGCCCACGTCCACGCTCAACGGCGACCTCGACATCGACAGCATCGACGCGGTCGACCTCATCGTGCAGCTCAAGCCGCTCGTGGGCAAACGCCTGCAACCCGACGCGTTCAAGTCGGTGCGCACCGTGCAGGACGTGGTCGACGCGCTCTACCAGTTGGTTCACGACCCCGCGGCCTGAGTCCGGCCGCCACCGACATGACCTTTCGTCCGCTGACCGTGCTGTTGGGCGCGGTCACGCTTGCCTACCCGTTCCTCGTCTACGCCGGCATCGCCCACCTCCAGCCCCAGTGGCTCGCGCTGCTGCTCGGCGGCGTCGCGCTGCTGCGCGCGCTGGCGTCCCGCACGGCGTTCTGGTGGGTGGCCGCCGCGGGCGCCGGTGTGTTGGCCGCGCTCGGGTTCGCGGGCAACAGCCTGCTGCCGCTGAAGCTCTACCCGCTGCTCGTCAACGCCGTGTTCCTGGTCGTGTTCGCGATCAGCCTCGTGCACCCGCCGTCGGCCATCGAACGTTTCGCCCGCCTCACCGAACCCGACCTGCCGCCCGAGGGTGTGGCCTACACGCGCCGGGTGACCCAGGTGTGGTGCGGCTTCTTCGTGCTCAACGGGTCGATCTCCCTCGCCACCGCGCTGTGGGCGTCGAACGCCGTCTGGGCGCTTTACAACGGACTGATCAGCTACGGGCTGATGGGGCTGCTGTTCGCGGGCGAATGGCTCGTGCGGCGGCGCGTGCGTGCCCGCGTGCACGCGGAGGCCGCCCATGGCTGAGTGGCTGCCGCTGACCGAGGTCGCCTCGGCGCCGGGGTTCGGCGCCCGGCCCGTGGCGCGCGTGGACGGCGTCGTGCGCGACCGCACGCGTTTCCTCGCCGAGGTCGCCGCCTGGCGTGCCGCGTTCGAGGCCGTGGCCGGCCCGCGCGTCGCCCTGTACTTCGACGACACCTGGACCTTCGCCTGCGCGCTGTACGGCGCGTGGCATGCCGGCAAACACGTGTCCCTGCCGGGCGACACCCAGCCCGCCACGCTGCAGCGCGTGCTGCCGGGCGTGGACGCCTGCGCGGGTGAACTGCCCGGCGCCATCGGACCGCGCGAGGGGGCCGCGGTGACACCACTCGCCGCGCTCGATGCGCAGCGCACCGGCCTCGTCGTGCACACGTCGGGCTCCAGCGGCGAGCCGGTCGAGATCGCCAAGTCGCTCGCCCAGCTCGATGCCGAGATGGACACGCTGCAGGCCGCCTTCGGCGCGCAACTGGCCGCGCGCGACGGCGCCGAGGTGTTCGCCACGGTGTCGCACCAGCACATCTACGGGCTGCTGTTCCATGCGCTGTGGCCGCTGGCCTCGGGCCGCGTGCTCGTGGCGCACCGGCTGCAGTACCCCGAGGAGATGGCCGCGCAGCTGGGCGGCACGTCCGTGCTGGTCACGAGCCCGGCGCACCTCAAGCGACTCCCCGACACGCTCGACTGGTCGGCCGCGCGCGCGGGCCTCCTGGCCGTGTTCTCGTCGGGCGGCCCGCTGCCGCCCGAGGCCGCGGCCACCACCCTCGACCTGCTGGGCCATTCGCCCACGGAGGTGTACGGCAGCTCCGAGACCGGCGGCATCGCCTGGCGCCGCCGCGCCGAACACGGCGACCGCTGGACCCCGCTGCCCGGCATCGACTGGCGCGCGGGCGACGAGGGTCAGCTCAGCGTGCGTTCGCGCCACCTGCCCGACGGCGCCTGGTTCGAAACGGCCGACCGCGTGGCCGCCGACGGCGACGGTTTCGTGCTGCGCGGCCGGGCCGACCGCATCGTGAAGATCGAGGAAAAGCGCGTGTCGCTGACCGCGATGGAGCAGGCGCTGCTTGCCGGCGGCGACCTCGCCGAGGCGCGCGTGATCGAGCTGCCCGGCGACACCGGCCCGCGCCTCGCCGTGGTGGGCGTGCCCACGCCGGCCGGAAGCGCCCGCCTCGCCGAAGGCAAGCGGGTGCTCAACGAACGGCTGCGCGCCCAGCTGCTGCAGGTGGTCGAGCGTGTGGTGCTTCCGCGCCGCTTCCGCTACCTCGACCGCCTGCCAGCGAACGCGCAGGGCAAGACGCCGCTCGCCACGCTGCAGGCGCTGTTCCGCCCGGTGCGGCCCGAACCCGAGTGGCTCGAGCGCGGCGAGCTGAAGGCCATCGCCCGGCTGCCCATCGACCCCGAGTTGCTCGTGTTCGACGGGCACTTCCCCGCCGTGCCCATCCTGCCCGGCGTCGCGCAGCTCGACTGGGCCGTCGGCTTCGCCCGCGAGTGTTTCGCGATACCACCCCGGTTCCTGCGCCTGGACGTCCTCAAGTTCCAGAGCCCGGTGCGACCGGGCATGCTGCTCACGTTGACGCTCACCTGGCGTCCGGAAACCGGTTCGCTCGCGTTCACCTACACGTCCGACGCCGGCCCGCACGCGAGCGGCGCCGTCGTGTTCGGAGCCGCCGATGCCTGAGGCCATGCCGTACCGTCCGGTGGTCGTGATCCCGGTCTACAACCATCCCGCCACCATCGGCACGATGGTGGCCGCGGTGCGCGCCCACGGCCTGCCGTGCGTGCTGGTGGACGACGGCAGCGAACCGGGCTGTGCCGCCGTGCTCGACGCGCTGGCCGCGTCCGGCCCCGACGTGACGCTCGTGCGCCTGACCGTCAACCAGGGCAAGGGTGGCGCGATGATGGCCGGCCTGCGCGAAGCGCTGCGCCGCGGCCACACGCACGCGCTGCAGATCGACGCCGACGGGCAGCACGCCACGGCCGACATCCCGGCCTTCATCGCGCTGTCGAAGGCCTCGCCCGGTGCGGTCATCTGCGGCACGCCGGTGTACGACCGCTCGGTGCCGAAGGGCCGCCTGTACGGCCGCTACCTCACGCACGTGTGGGTGTGGATCAACACGCTGTCGCTCGACATCCGTGACTCGATGTGCGGCTTCCGCGTCTACCCGCTCGCCCCCACCGTGGCCGCCATCGATGGCGCGCGGCTCGGCCGGCGCATGGACTTCGACCCCGAGATCCTGGTGCGCCTGCACTGGCGCGGCGTGCCGTTCGTGCACCAGCCCACGGCGGTGACGTACCCGCAGGACGGCATCTCGCACTTCCGCGGCCTCGAGGACAACGTGCTGATCTCGCGCATGCACGCCCGGCTCTTCTTCGGCATGCTGCTGCGCCTGCCGATGCTGCTCTGGCGCAAGGTGGCGGCATGAAGCCCGTTCACTGGGCCGATGTGGGCGAGAGCACCTTCGTGCTCGGCCTGCGCTTCCTCGTGGCCGTGTACCGCCTGTTCGGGCGCGTGCCTTTCCTGCTGGTGCTCTACCCCGTGGTCTTCTACTACCGCGTGCGCCGCGGCGTGGCGCGCCGCGCGTCGATGGAGTACCTGCAGCACCTGCAGGCCACCCACGGCAGCCTCGGGCAGGAACCCACATGGCGCCACGGCCTGCGGCACTTCCTGTCGTTCGCCGACACGCTGCTCGACAAGACCCTCGCGATGAGCGGCCGCTACCGCTTCGAGAACATCCGCTTCGACGGCGTCGAGGCCATCCTCGAGCTCACGAAACGCGGCCAGGGCGCCGTGTTCGTCACGGCCCACATGGGCTGCCTCGAGATGTGCCAGGCAGCCATCAACCGCACGCGCCGCATCCGCCTCAACGTGCTGGTGCACACGGCCCACGCCGAGCAGTTCAACCGCCTGCTGGGCCGGCTCGACCCCGACGGCGCGGTGCGCCTGATCCAGGTCGCCGAGATCACGCCGGCCACCGCGGTGCTGTTGTCCGAGTGTGTCGCGCGTGGCGAGTTCGTCGCCATCGCGGGCGACCGCGTGCCGGTCGGCGGCGGGCGCACGGTGCGCGTGCCGTTCCTCGGCGCCGAGGCCGACTGGCCCGTGGGCCCGTACGTGCTCGCCGCGCTGCTCAAGTGCCCGCTGTTCCTGATGGCCTGCCTGCGCGAGGGCGACGGCCACACCCTCCACTTCGACCGGCTCGCCGACGAGGTGGTGCTGCCGCGCCGCTCGCGCGACGAGGTGTTCGCCACGCTGGCCGGGCAGTACGCGCAACGGATCGAAACGTTGCTGGCGCGATCGCCCTACGAGTGGTTCAATTTTTTCCCGTTCTGGGCCCAACGATGACACGTTCCACCTCCGACCTTCCCACCGTGCTGTTCGACGGGAGCCGCCTCGGCCTCGACGACATCGCCGCGCTGTCGGAGCGCCGCGCGCGCGCCGTGCTGTCGCGCGAGCCCGCGTTCATCGCCCGCATCGCCCGCGGCGCCGACTTCCTCGACCGCCTGCTGAAGGAAGACGGCGTCGTCTACGGCGTCACCACCGGCTACGGCGACTCGTGCACCGTCACCATCCCGCCCGACCTGGTGGCCGAGCTGCCGCACCACCTCTACACGTACCACGGCTGCGGTGCCGGCCGTTTCCTCACGGCCGAGGAGACCCGCGCCGTGCTGGCCGTGCGGCTGGCGTCGCTCGCGCAGGGCATGTCCGGGGTCAGCGTCGCGCTGCTCTCTCAGCTCGAAGCGCTGCTCGTGAACGACGTGCTGCCGCTCATTCCCGCGGAAGGGTCGGTGGGCGCGAGCGGCGACCTCACACCGCTGTCGTACGTGGCCGCCGTGCTGTGCGGCGAACGCGACGTGCTGTACCAGGGCCGCACGCGCCCGGCCGGCGAGGTGCTCGCCGAACTGGGCATCGCGCCGCTGCGCCTGCGGCCGAAGGAAGGCCTGGCCATCATGAACGGCACCGCCGTGATGACGGCGCTCGCGTGCCTCGCGTTCCGTCGCGCCGACCGCGTCGCGCGCCTGGCCACCCGGCTCACCGCCTGCAACGTGGTGGCCAGCAGCGGCAACGCCCACCACTTCGACGAGACGCTGTTCTCGGTGAAGCCCCACGCCGGCCAGCAGCGCGTGGCCGCCCGCTTGCGCGCCGACCTCGACACGGGTTCCGCCGCGCGCGCCAGCCGCAACGAACAACGCCTGCAGGACCGCTACTCGCTGCGCTGCGCCCCGCACGTGATCGGCGTGCTCGAAGACGCGCTGCCGTTCTTCCGCTCGCTGATCGACAACGAACTCAACAGCGCGAACGACAACCCCATCATCGACGCCGAGGGCGAACGCGTGCTGCACGGCGGCCACTTCTACGGTGGCCACATCGCCTTCGCGATGGACGGCCTGAAGAACGCCGTCGCCAACGTGGCCGATCTGCTCGACCGCCAGATGGCGCTGCTCGTCGACACTCGCTACAACCACGGCCTGCCGTCGAACCTGTCGGGCGCCACCGGCCCGCGCGCGGCCATCAACCACGGGCTGAAGGCGCTGCAGATCAGCGTGTCGGCATGGACGGCCGAGGCGCTCAAGCAGACCATGCCGGCGTCCGTCTTCTCGCGGTCCACCGAGTGCCACAACCAGGACAAGGTCAGCATGGGCACCATCGCCGCACGCGACTGCCTGCGCGTGCTCGACCTCACCGACCAGGTGCTCGCCGCGATGCTGATCACCGCGCGCCAGGGCCTCGCGCTGCGCCGCCGCGCCGACCCGTCGCTGGCCGTGCCCCCCGCGCTGGCCGCATTCGAAGCCGACCTGTCCGACCGCGTGCCGCTGGTCGTGGAAGACCGTGCACTCGATCGTGACCTGCAGGCGCTGCTGGCGGCGCGCGATGAAGCGGTCTGGAATCCGCACGCATGAGCCAGCCCGACCTGACCTACGAACACGTCCTCCGGCCGGAGTTCTACGACGTCGACCCGATGGACATCGTGTGGCACGGCAACTACGTGAAGTTCCTCGAGGCCGCGCGGTCGGCCATGCTCGAGAGCTTCGGGTACGGCTACCGCGACATGCGCGACTCGGGCTACGCCTGGCCCATCGTCGACCTGCGCCTGAAGTACGTGGGCTCGGCCGTGTTCGGTGAACCCATCGTCGTGCGCTGCGAGATCGTCGAGTGGGAGAACCGCCTGCGCATCGAGTACGTGATCCGCGACCAGGCCACCGGCCGCAAGCTCACCACGGGCCACACCATCCAGGTGGCCGTCGACATCGCCACGCGCGAGATGTGTTTCGTTTGCCCGCCGGTGCTGTGGGAGCGGCTGGGGGTGAGCGCTTGAAGCGGCGCCACCTGATCGCCGCCGCACTGGTGTCCGTCGCGGTGCCCGCGTTCGCCGCCGGCAGCGACGTGCTCGCCCAGGTGCGCCAGCGCCTCGCCGACGCGCCGGTGCTCAAGGGCGCGTTCGAACAGCGCAAGACCGTCAAGGGCTTCCGCAACCCGCTCGTGTCCCGCGGCGACTTCCTCGTCGCGCGCGAGCGCGGCGTGGTGTGGGCCACGCGCGAGCCGTTCGCGTCGCAGCTGATCGTCACGCGAGACCGGCTGCTGTCGAAGCAGGCCGACGGTTCGGTCAACACGCGGGTCGACGCCGCCCACGAGCCGGGCATCCGCGCCGTCAACGAGATGCTCTTCGCGCTGATGGCCGCCGACCTCGCCGCGCTGTCGGCCCGGTTCGAGATCGACGGTGCGCTGCAGGGCAAGGACGGCTGGCGCCTCGCGCTCAAGCCGCGCGACGCCGCGCTCGCGCAGTGGGTGGCCCGCATCGAACTCGAGGGCGACCGTTTCGTGCGCAAGGTGCGCTTCACCGAAGCGGGTGGTGACAGCAGCGAGATCGTGCTGTCCGGCCACGTCACCGCCGCGGCCCTGACCCGCGACGATGCAGCCCGCTTCGACTGACCGCCGCGCCTGGGCGGCAGCCGCGCTGCTGTGGCTGGCCTGCGTGCTGGCCGTGGCCGGGCACCAATGGCACTTCTGGCGGCACGCGGCGATCGACACCGACGTGCTGGCGCTGCTGCCCGAGAACGAACACGAACCCGAGATCACCGAGGCCACGCGCCGCCTGGCCGACCGCGCGCAGCGGCAGGTCATCGTGCTGCTGGGCGCGTCCGACTGGCCCACGGCGAAGGCCGCCGCCGCTGCGTGGCGCCAGGCGCTGCCCGCGTCCACGCTGAAGCCGGCGCCCGGCCTCGACGGCGGCAGCCTCGGCCGCGCCGTCGACTTCTACCGCCCGTGGCGGGACCGCCTGCTGACGGCCGACCAGCGTGCCGACCTCTCCCGCCAGCCCGCGTCCGCCTGGGTCGACAAGTCCCTCGCCACGCTGTTCCAGCCGGCAGCCGGCCTGCGCCTGTCGGACTGGGCGGCCGACCCGCTCGCGCTGTGGAGCCGCTGGTGGACCGATCGCGCGGCCGACACGAAGCTGCGCCCGCGCGACGGCGAACTGTGGGTCTCGGTCGAGGGGCGTGAATGGATCGCGCTGCCGTACGAGGTCAGCGGCTCGGCGTTCGCGCTCGACGGCGAGGCCGTGCTGGGCCGGGCGCTCGGCGCGGCCGATGCCGCGGCGCGGGCCGTGGCGCCCCAGGTCATGCTGCTGCGCGCCGGCGTGCCGCTGCACGGCGAGGCCGCGGCCGTCCAGGCCAACCAGGAGATCAACACCATCGGCTGGGGATCGCTCGCCGCCGTGCTGCTGCTCGTGTGGCTCGCGTTCCGGTCGCTCCGGCCCATCGTGCTCGTGGCCCTGTCGCTCGGCGTGGGCGTGGCCGCGGCGCTGTCGGTCACCGTGTGGTGGTTCGGCCAGGTGCACCTGATCACGCTCGTGTTCGGCGCGAGCCTCGTGGGCGTGGCGGAGGACTACGGCATCCACTACTTCGCGTCGCGCCAGGGGAATCCCGATGCCGCGCCGCGCTCGCTGATGCGCCAGCTGCTGCCGGGCCTCGCGCTCGCGCTGGCCACCAGCGTGCTCGCGTACCTCACGCTCGGGCTCGCGCCGTTCCCCGGCCTGCGGCAGATGGCGGTGTTTTCGGCCGTGGGGCTCACCGCCGCCTTCCTCACCGCCGCGTGCTGGTTCCCGTGGCTCGACCGCGGCGCCGTGCGGCCCACGCGGTTCGCCGCCAAGGTGGCGGCCAGCCTCGACCGCTGGCCGCGCCTCGGGTGGTCGCCCCGTGAGCTGCTGCTGTACGCCGTGGTGCTGGCGCTGTGCGCCGGCGGCTGGTGGCGCGTGCACACGAACGACGACATCCGCCAGCTGCAGGGCTCGCCCGCCGCGCTGATGCAGTCGCAGCGCGACGTGGGCCGCCTGCTCGGCGTGCCGAGCCCGGCGCAGTTCTACCTCGTGCGCGGGGCCGACGCCGAATCGGTGCTGGCGCGCGAGGAGGCGCTGAAGGCCCGGCTCGACACCCTCGTGCGCGATGGCCGGCTCGCGGGCTACCGCGCCGTGTCCGACTGGGTGCCGTCGGCCGCGCGCCAGGCCGCCGACGCGGCGCTGACCGCGAAGGTCGAAGGCGAGGTGGTGGCCGCGGTCAACACACGGCTGGGTGAAGCGCTGCGGCGGCCGGCGTTCGACGCGGCGCCGCTGACCCTCGACCGCTGGCTGGCCGACCCCGTGTCGGCCCCGTCGCGCGACCTGTGGCTGGGCCCGGTGCGTGGCGGTGTGGCCAGCGTGGTGATGGTGCGCGGCCTGCACGACCCGGCGCTGCTGCCGCAGCTGGCGGCGTTGTCCGAGGGGCTGGAGGGCGTGCGCTGGGTCGACAAGACCGCCGAGGTCTCCGACCTGCTGGGCCGTTACCGCGTCGCGATGACGTGGCTGCTGGTGCTGGGTCACGTGGCCGTGTTCGTCCTGCTGTGGTGGCGCCTTCGCGGCCGCGCGTGGCGCGCGTCGCTGCCGGCGGTGATCGCGAGCGGCCTCGCGGTCGCGATCCTCGGGTACATGGGACAGCCGTTCCAGCTCTTCACCGTGCTGGCCCTCGTGCTGCTGCTGGGCATCGGGGTCGACTACGGCATCTTCCTGCTGGAGCACGACGGGGATCCGTCGGCCTGGCTGGCGGTGGTGCTCGGCGCGGCGAGCACCTGGTTGTCCTTCGGTCTGCTGGGCTTGTCGGCCACCCCCGCGTTGCGGGCGTTCGGGCTGACCTTGCTGTTCGGTGTGCTGCTGGTGTGGATGATGGCGCCGCTGTTCCGGCCGCCGGCGGTCAGTGACCGCCCCGGATCCGCACCGCCGGCATCGCCACCTCACGGCCCATGACGGCCCGCGCGTAGAGGTACTCGCGGCGGTCGCGGTCGCTCAGGCCGTCCATGTCGACGTGGCCTTCGGCGTCGCACGGGAACGCGAACACCTCGCCTTCGGGCACCAACGGCTGGAACCGGAGTTCGTAGCGGCACGGGTTCATCGACGAGGTGTTCATGGTCTTGCTCCTGGCGGGCCAGCGATCGATTGCGGCCTTGGATCAAGCGTAGGTGTCACCCCTGCTTGCTGCCATGCCCCATTTGTGGGAGGTGCCTCCCCCAAATGACTTAGGACATGACCCGCACGAGGGGGATCAGATGCCCGGTTCAGGGGGTGTGACCGCCCTTGACGCGGCCTCGCCCCTCGACAGGTCCACGCGGCGCAGGCACAGCAGGCCGCCGACGAAGAACAGCGCCGTCACCGCCATCGCGGCACGGTGGTTGCCGAACGTGACCATCGTGAAGAGCCCGTAGGTCACGGGGCCGATGATCGCGGACAGGCGCGTCGCGAACGTCCACAGCGCGAAGAACTCGGCGCGCCGGTCCTCCGGCGTGAAGAGGCCCACCATCGCGCGCCCCGCCGACTGGCTCGAGCCCATGCACAGGCCCGCCACCACGGCGGCGATCCAGAACAGCACCGGGCCGGTGGACGCCACCGCCAGGCCCGTCATCACCAGCCAGCCCACGAGCGTGACCTGCAGCGCGGGCTTGTGCCCGATGCGGTCCTGCCAGTAGCCGAACGCGAACGCGCCGAGGGCCGACGCGATGTTGACGAGGAAGACCAGCAGCATCGTGTCGGTGTCGGTGAAGCCGATGGCTTCCTTCGCGTACACCGCCGCGAGCGTGATGACGATCGAGATGCCCGCCTGGTAGCTGGTGCTGCACGCGAGGAACCACACGTAGTCGCGGTAGCGGCGCGCGTGCTGCCACGTGCCGGCCAGGCGGCGCAGCGAGGCGCCGATGCCACCGTCGTCCGTCGCGGCCGCGGCGGCCGGCACGGCCCGCTCGCGCAGCAGCAGGAACGTGGCGAGCGACGCGGCCCCATACACGCCCGCCGTGATCAGCATCGTCACCGGCACGTACGACGTGGCGGGCACGCCGCGCGCCGAGGCCGACAGCACGTAGGCGAGCGACAGGCCCAGCGCGAGCATGCCGCCCACGTAGCCGAGGCTCCAGCCCCAGCCGGAGACACGGCCCATCGAATCGGACCGCGCGAGTTCGGGCAGGAAGGCCGCGACCAGCGATTCGCCGTACGAATACGCCACGTTCGAGACGATGACCGCGGCCACCGCGAGCCACAGGCTGCCCGGGCCGGCGAGTGCGAGGGCGCAGGTGCCGAGCACGCAGGTGGCCGTGGTCAGGCCGAGCAGGCGCTTCTTCGCGCCGCGCAGGTCGGCCCAGGCGCCCAGGGCCGGCAGCGTCAGCATCACGACGAGGCTCGACGCGGCGATGGTCAGCGTCCACGCCAGCGTGGCCCACGAGGCCCCGCCCGCTACCACCGACACGAAGTACGCGTTGAACACGGCGGTGAGCACGACGGTCGTGTACCCCGAGTTCGCGAAGTCGTACATGGCCCAGCCGAAGACCTCGCGCTTGCGCACGCCGTCGTTGAGCGCGTTCTGGGGGAAGAGGGCCATGCGGGGCAGTGTAGCCAGCCTGCATGTCAGGTCGCTGCACAATGGGCCATGGCTTCCTCCCACGTGACGTCCCCGCAGTTCGGGCACCTGCGCGCCCACCAGTTCGCCGGCCTGTCCCCCGGGCCCCGCCTGATCGTGCTGGGCGGCGTGCACGGCAACGAGGTGTGCGGCACCCTCGCGATCCGCCGGCTGCTCGGCGAACTCGAACGCGGCGAACGTGCGGTCTCGCGCGGGCTGCTGACGCTGGTGCCCGCCGCCAACCCGCTCGCCGGCGCCCGGGTCACCCGTGAGGGCGAGCGCAACCTCAACCGCCGCCTCGTGCCCCGCGCCGACCCGGTCGACTACGAGGATCACGTCGCCAACGTGCTGTGCCCGATGCTCGCGGCCCACGACGTGCTGCTCGACCTGCACTCCTTCCACACCGCCGGCCGCCCGTTCGCGATGATCGGCCCGCCGGACAACACCGGTGCGCTCGAACCCTTCGCCCACGCCGACGCGGAGACCCGCCTCGCGCTGCACCTGGGGCCCACCCGCCTCGTGGAAGGCTGGCTGGAGACCTACGCGAAGGGCGTGGAGCGTCGCGGCCCCGGCGCCGACCCGTCCTACGGCGTGGGCACCACCGAGTACATGCGCTCGCAGGGCGGCTACGGCATCACGCTCGAATGCGGCCAGCACGAGGACCCGCAGGCGCCCGAGGTGGCGTACCGGGCGATCGTGCAGACCCTCGCGCTGCTGGGCCTGACGGGGGAGACCCCCGCGCCGCCGGCCCCGGCCTTCCAACTGCTGGTCCTGGCCGACGTGGTGGACCGCCAGCATCCGGACGACCGCTTCGTGCGGGACTGGTCCAGCTTCGATCCGGTGGCGGCCGGCGAGCCGATCGGCGTGCGCCACGACGGCACGGCCGTGGTGGCCCCGGCCGACGGGCACGTGGTGTTCCCGAACCCGCGGGCCGTGCCCGGGGCCGAATGGTTCTACTTCGCCCGCCCCGGGCAGCGTGCACAAATCCCCGCGAAATCAACCTAGGGGGCGATACCCCTGCAAGGGTGACAGGAACCGCCCGCGCGATGGGGGAAAATCGCGGTTTGTTTTCTCGGGCGTGGGGCAATGAGCGAGGGGTTTTCGGCCGATTCGACGATCGACTGGGCGGCAGTGGAACTGCCGGATGCCTGGCCGGATCGGCTCGACTGGAAACATCCGCTCACAGGCCTGCGCCTGATGCGCCAGGCCCTGGGCCGCTCCCGCGCCCGTGTCCAGTTGCCCGACGGGCTACCCGGCGCCGACGGCATCGCGAAGTACATCCTCCAGGAATTCCACAACCTGCCCAACGGCAACTACTCCAAGCGCATCAGCGCGGGGTACGCCCGCGGTTTCGACCGCGTGATGATCGGCAGCATGGCGGGCGGCCGCGCCCGCATCGCCCAGGCGCTGGCCGGCGCGCGGCAGGTCGTCGACCTCGGTTGTGGCGGCGGGCACACCGCTGCGGCGCTGAAGGCCTCGGGCATTCCCGAGGTGATCGGCATCGACCCGTCGCCCTACCTGCTGCAGTTCGCCGCGAAGACCTACCCCGACGTGCGCTGGCGCCAGGGGCTGGCCGAGCGCACGGGCCTGCCCGATGCGTCGGTGGATGCGGTCGCCATGTGTTTCCTGCTGCACGAGGTGCCGCCGCGCTACCTGCTGCAGATCCTCGCCGAGGTGCGCCGCATCCTGCGTCCGGGCGGCCGCCTCGCCGTGCTCGAACCGTCGCCCGAGCAGTGGCACCTGTCGGTGTGGCGGGTGTTTCGCCGCTACGGCTGGCGTGGCCTCTACTTCAAGTGGCTGTCGCAGCGCGCGTTCGAACCCTTCCTCGAACCCTGGCACAAGCAGGACTTCGGCACGCGCCTCGCGGAACACGGTTTCCGCGTCGAGTCCGACGACAGCGGGTGCCCCTTCCGGTTCGTGCTGGCCGTCCGCGACGACGGCCCACCGGCCTCTCCCTGAACCTCTTTCCCACGGTCCACCGTCCCATGTCCACTCCCACCGAAACCACCGACATCCTCATCATCGGCGCGGGCCCCGCCGGCGCGGTCGCCGCTGGCCTGCTGCGCAAGCAGGGGCGCCGGGTGCTGGTCGTCGAACGCGAGCAGTTCCCGCGTTTTTCCATCGGCGAGAGCCTGCTGCCGCAGAGCATGGCGTACATCGAGGCGGCCGGCATGCTGCAGGCCGTGGTCGAGGCCGGCTTCCAGTACAAGAACGGCGCGGCCTTCGCCCGCAACGGCCAGTACACCGATTTCGACTTCCGCGACAAGTTCTCGCCCGGCTGGGGCAGCACGTACCAGGTGCAGCGCGCGACCTTCGACAAGGTGCTGGCCGACGCCGCCGAGCGTGCCGGCGCCGAGATCCGTTACCGCCACGAGGTGGTCGAGGCCGACGTGTCGGGTGACAAGCCGCGCGTGACGGTCAAGGACACCGAAGGCCGCATCCACGTGATCGAGGCGAACTTCCTGCTGGACGCCAGCGGCTTCGGCCGCATCCTGCCGCGCCTGCTGAAGCTCGAGCGGCCGTCCGACTTCCCGGTGCGCGGTGCCATCTTCACCCACGTGGAAGACCGCATCCCGCCCGGCGGCACGTTCGACCGCCAGAAGATCCGCGTCACCGTGCACCCGAAGTTCCCGGACGTGTGGTTCTGGACCATCCCGTTCTCCGACGGCCGTTGCTCGCTGGGCGTCGTGGCCCACAACGAGTTCCTGGCCAAGTACCCGGGCAACGAGACCGAACGCCTGAAGGCCATCGTCGCGGAAGACCCCGAACTGTCGGCGCTGCTGGGCGACGCCGTGTGGGACACGCCCGCGCGCACCATCGTCGGCTACGCGTCGAACGTCACGTCCCTGTGGGGCAACCGCTTCGCGCTGCTGGGCAACGCCGGCGAGTTCCTGGACCCGGTGTTCTCGAGCGGTGTCACCATCGCCTTCAAGTCGGCGAGCCTCGCCACCGACTGCCTGGCCCGCGAGGCCGCGGGCGTCGAGGTCGACTGGCAGCGCGACTACGCCCTGCCGCTGAAGGCCGGCGTCGACTGCTTCCGTGCCTACGTCGAGGCCTGGTACGCCGGCGAATTCCAGAAGATCATCTTCCACAAGGATTCGTCGCCGGAGGTGCACCGCATGATCTCGTCCATCCTGGCCGGCTACGCCTGGGACACGAAGAATCCGTTCGTCGCCGAACCCAAGCGCCGCCTGGCCGTGCTGGCCGAGTTGTGCTCGTGACGCGAATCCCCGGAACCCGCCAGGGATACTCGGGTCCATGACCGTCATGACGACCCCCACCATGCACTCCAAACGGTTCTCTCCCGCCGGCCAGTCGGCTTTCGATGCGCGCTTCGACGCGCAGAAGATCGCTTTCGGCCCGGTGGTGTTCCAATGCGTCCGCATCGCCTGGAAGCAGGGCATGCTGGACCGCCTGGCCGAGGCCGGCGAGGCGGGGCTCGACGTGGAGACGCTCGCCGCGTCCGGGCGGTGGTCCGCCTATGCGTTGAAGGTGGTGCTGGAGTCGTGCCTGTCCGCCGGGGTCGTGATGCGGGTCGACGGGCGCTACGTGCTCGACAAGGCCGGGTACTGCCTGCTGGCCGATCCCATCACGCGCATCAACCTCGATTTCATCCACGACGTCTGCTACCTCGGCCTGCACCGGCTGGAAGAGGCGCTGGCCACCGGCACCCCGGTGGGCCTCGAGGAACTGGGCACGTGGCCCACGCTGTACCAGGGGTTGTCCGAACTGCCCGAGCCGGCCCGCACCAGCTGGTTCGCGTTCGACCACCACTACTCCGACACCTCCTTCCCCGACGTGATGCCCGACGTGCTGGCCACCGCGCCGAAGCGCGTGATGGACGTGGGGGCCAACACCGGCAAGTTCGCCGCGGCGCTGCTGGAGGCCCATCCCGGGGTGGAGGTGCGGCTGGTCGACCTGCCGCAGCAGCTGGCGTCCGCGCGCGACCGGGTCGGCGCCACGGGCCAGGCCGGCCGCGCCGAGTTCCACGCCATCGACATGCTCGACCCGGCGGCCGCGTTTCCGGCCGGCGCCGACATCGTCTGGATGAGCCAGTTCCTCAGCTGCTTCAGCGAACCGGTGATCGCCACCATCTTCGAGCGGGCCGCCGCATCGCTCGCCCCGGATGGCCAGGTGCTGGTGCTCGACACGCTGTGGGACCGCCAGCGCTACGACATCGCTGCGTACTGCCTCATCAACACGTCGCCGTACTTCACGGCGATGGCCAGCGGCAACAGCAAGGTCTACGAAAGCACCGACTACCTGCGCCTCGCCGAGGCGGCGGGCCTGGAGCTCGTGACCAGCCGCGACGGCATCGGCTACTGCCACACGCTGATGCGTTTCAGGAAACGGGCGCCCGCATGACCTGGAAGGCCTGGTGCACGCTGCTGCTCGCCGCCGCGCTCGCGGGGTGTGCCGCCACGCCGAGAACCTCGCTGCCGAAGGCGGCGGACGACTGCGCACCCGACCAGGCCGCGCCAGTGTTCCGCCTGTCCCCCGCCTCGCTGGGCAAGGACCTGGCCGTGCAGCAGCAGCTGTCGGTGACCACGCGCGGCCAGACCCAGCGCGTCGACGTGCTGCTGGAGGTCGACGCCGCCGCCGTGCGCCTGGCCCTCGTGGCGATGGGCCAGACGGCCGCCCGCCTGGAGTGGGACGGCCAGAAGCTTTCCGAGACCCGCGCCCCGTGGCTCCCCGCCGTGGTGTCCGGCGAACGCATCCTGAGCGACCTGCAGCTCGCGATGTGGCCCGAGGCCGCGGTGCGCGCCGCGCTGCCCCCGGGCTGGTTCCTCGACACCGTGGCCGGCGGCCGCGTGCTGCGCCAGGCCACCGACCCGGTCGTCGCCGTCACGTATCCTTCCGCATCCCGCATCGAGATCGACCAGCGGCGCGACCAGTACCACCTCGTGGTCGACACCCGAGGCCTTCCATGAACCACGTCCACCTGCAAGCGATGGGTGTCGTCTGTGCCCTCGGCATGGGCGCCCCGGCCGTCCGCGAAGCCCTGTTTTCACCGTCGTTCGCCGGCGTGGTCGAGACCGACCGCTACACGGCCGGCCGCCCGCTGCACCTGGGCGTCCTGCCCGCCGAGGTGGCGCCGCTCGACGGCGCTCCGCTGCGCCAGCGCAGCCGCAACAACGCCGTGCTGGCCGCGGCCCTCGCCGAGATCCGTCCGCAGGTCGATGCCGCCATCGCCCGCTTCGGCCCGCGCCGCGTCGCCATCGTGCTGGGCGTCAGCACTGCCGGGGTCGAGGAGGGTGAACGCGCCAGCCGGATGTGGCAGACCGAAGGCCGCTGGCCCGAAGGGTTCGACTACGCGCTCCAGGAGATGGGCAACGCGGCCGAATGGCTCGCCGGCGAACTGGGCACCTGCGGCCCGGCGCATGTCATCTCGACGGCCTGCTCGTCCGGCGCGAAGGCGCTGATCTCCGGGGCGCGCCTGCTCAATGCCGGCCTCGTCGACGCGGTGGTCGCCGGTGGCGTCGACGCGCTGTGCGAGTTCACCATCGCGGGCTTCAGCGCGCTCGAATCGGTGTCGGCCGCGCGCTGCAACCCGATGTCGGCGAACCGCTCGGGCATCAACATCGGCGAAGGTGCCGCGCTGTTCCTGATGGGCCGCGACGCCGGCCCGCTGGTGCTCGCGGGCTGGGGCGAGGGCTCCGACGCCCACCACATGTCCGCGCCGGATCCCACGGGCCATGGTGCCGTCACCGTGATGCAGCAGGCGCTGGCCCGGGCCGGGCTGGCTGCCGGCGACATCGACTACGTGAACCTGCACGGCACGGCCACGCCGCTGAACGACGCGATGGAAAGCGCCGCCGTCGCCCAGGTGCTGGGCGCGGGCGTGGCCACCAGTTCCACGAAACCGCTCACCGGCCACGCGCTCGCCGCGGCCGGTGCCATCGAGGCCGCGCTCGGCTGGCTGACCCTCGTCGACAACCCGTCGGGCCGGCTGCCGCCGCACTGGTGGGACGGCGCCGCCGACCCGGCCCTGCCGGTGCTGCACCTCGTGGCCCCGGGTGAATCGCTCGGGCGCGCGCCGCGGCACGTGCTGAGCAACTCCTTCGCGTTCGGCGGCAGCAACGCCGCGCTGCTGCTGGGAGCCGCCTGAGATGACCACGTCCTTCCGCCCCGTCGAGGCGTACGTGCCGCACCGCGGCGCGATGCTGCTGATCGACCGCCTGCTCGACGCCGGCCCCACGCACGCCGTGGCCGAGGTCACCGTGCCCGCCGACGGCCTGTTCGTGCAGGACGGCCGGATGCCCGGTTGGGTGGGCCTCGAATACATGGCGCAGGCCATCTCGGCCTGGTCCGGCGTGCGGCACACCGAGGCCGGCGGTACACCGCGCCTCGGCATGTTGCTGGGCACTCGCCGCTACCAGGCGCAGGTGCCCGACTTCGCCGCGGGCAGCGTGCTGCGCATCGAGGTGCAGCAGGAGTTCGTGGGCGACAACGGCCTCGGCATGTTCGCCTGCCGCATCCTCCAGCAGGGCGACGAGGTCGCATCGGCCCGCCTTTCCATCTACGAGCCGGAAGACGGCGCCAGCATTCTCAAGGGTCAGACGTCGTGACTGCCAACTCCACCATCCTCGTCACCGGCTCCAGCCGCGGCATCGGCCGCGCCATCGCGTTGCGCCTGGCGCAAGCGGGGCACGACATCGTGGTGCATTGCCGCAGCGGCGTCGAGCAGGCCGAGGCCGTGGCCGCCGAGGTGCGGGCGCTGGGCCGCGAGGCCCGGGTGCTGTCGTTCGACGTGGCCGACCGCGCCGCCGCCTCGGCCGCGCTGCTGGCCGACGTGGAGGCCCACGGCGCGCCGTACGGTGTGGTGTGCAACGCCGGCATCGCCCGCGACAACGCCTTCCCCGCGATGACCGGAGAGGAGTGGGACGCCGTCGTCCACACCAACCTCGACGCCTTCTACAACGTGCTCAATCCGCTCGTGATGCCCATGGTGCGCCGGCGCAAGCCGGGGCGCATCGTGACGCTCGCGTCCGTGTCCGGCCTGGTCGGCAACCGGGGCCAGGCCAACTACAGTGCGGCCAAGGCCGGCATCATCGGCGCCACGAAGGCGCTGGCCATCGAACTCGCCAAGCGCGACATCACCGTCAACTGCGTCGCCCCCGGCCTCATCGACACCGAGATGATTTCCCCCGAAGTACTGGAAGAAGCCATGAAGATCATCCCGATGCGGCGCATGGGCCGCCCCGACGAGGTCGCGTCGCTCGTCGCGTTCCTCGTGTCGGCCGACGCGGCCTACATCACGCGCCAGGTCATCTCGGTCAACGGGGGGATGGTCGGATGAAGCGCGTCGTCGTCACCGGCGTCGGGGCGCTGAGCCCGCTCGGCCACGACTGGTCCACCGTCCACGCGCACCTGCGCAGCCTGCGCAACAGCGTGCAGCTGATCCCGGACTGGTCCGTCTACGAAGGCCTGAACACCCAGCTGGGGTCGGTGGCCAAGCCGTTCGACCTGCCCGAGCACTACAACCGCAAGACCATGCGCAGCATGGGCCGCGTGGCGGTGCTGGCGGTGCGCGCCACGGAGCTGGCGCTGGCCGACGCGGGCCTGCTGAACGACCCGCTGCTCGGCAGCGGCCGCATGGGCATCGCGTACGGCTCGTCCATCGGCTCGCCGTCGGCCATCGGCGCGTTCGGCAAGATGATCGCGGAGAACACCACCGAGGGCATCACCGCCAACACGTACATCAAGTGCATGGCGCACACGGCCCCGGTCAACATGGGCGTGTTCTTCGGCATCACCGGCCGGGTCATCACCACGTCGAGCGCGTGCACGTCCAGCAGCCAGGGCATCGGCTACGCGTACGAGACCATCCAGAGCGGCAAGCAGGTGGCCATGCTCGCGGGCGGCGCCGAGGAACTGCATGCCATCGATGCGGCGGTGTTCGACACGCTGTTCGCCACCAGCGTGCGCAACGGCGAACCCGAACTCACGCCACGCCCGTTCGACAAGGGCCGCGACGGCCTCGTGCTGGGCGAGGGCGCATGCACGCTGGTGCTCGAGGAGTTGTCGCACGCGCAGGCGCGCGGCGCGCGCATCCTCGCCGAGATCGTGGGCTACGGCACCAACAGCGACGGCAAGCACGTGACCCATCCCAACGCCGAGACCATGGGCGTGGCGATGCAGCTCGCGCTCGACGACGCGGGCCTGCCGGCCAGCGCCATCGGCTACGTGAACGCCCACGGCACGGCCACCGACCAGGGCGACGTGATGGAATCGCAGGCCACGCACCAGGTGCTGGGCGGCCAGGTGCCCATCAGCTCGCTCAAGAGCTACATGGGCCACACGCTGGGCGCCTGCGGTTCGCTCGAGGCGTGGATGACCATCGAGATGATGCGCGAGGGCTGGTTCGCCCCCACCATCAACCTCACCGACGTCGACCCCGACTGCGCCCCGCTCGACTACATCACCGGCGACGGCCGCGCGCTCGACACCGACCTCGTGATGAGCAACAACTTCGCGTTCGGTGGCCTCAACACCTCGCTGATCTTCAAGCGGTGGCCGCACTCGGCCTGACGGGCGCGGTGCTCTGGCTCGACCGCATCGGCCCGCTCGCGGCCGAGGCGGAAGCGGGCCTGCTGCAGTTGCTGTCAGCGACCGAGCAGCAGCGGCTTGCACGCATCAGCTCGGCCAAGCGCCGGGCCGAGTTCCTCGCGGGCCGGCTGCTGCTGCGCCGCCTGCTCGCCGCCACGCTGGGCGGCGAGGCGCGTGACTGGTCCCTGACCGCGGCGGACGACGGCCCGCCGCTCGTGCCGGCCGACGCCGGCGTGCGCCTCGCGCTGAGCCACAGCGGCGGGTGGGTGGCCGGGGCGGTGTCGGCCACGGCGATCGGCCTCGACGTCGAAACCCCGGGCCGCGCCCGCGACGTGCTGGCGCTGGCCGCCAACGTGTGTTCACCTGCGGAGCAGGCGCGCCTGACCGCGTTGCAGGGCCCGGCCCGCGATGCCGCGTTCCGCGAGCTGTGGACGCTGAAGGAGGCGTGGCTCAAGCGCCGCCTCGAGGGTGTGGCTCCCGCGCGCCTCGCGGGCGTGTCCACGCGCCCGGGGGGCGACGATGCGTGGACCTGGGTGTCGCCCGAGGTGACCCTCGCGTGGACCCACGCGGACGGGCCGCCGCGATGGCATCGCGGTGAAGCGGCCTTCGGCGGCCGTGCGCCGACGCCCTGGGGCATCGACGACGACGGCGCGCCGGCTTACTGAAACGCCACTTCGGCGAAGCTGCGCAGCTTGCGGCTGTGCAACTGGTCGACCCCCTGGTCGCGCAGCAGCTCCACCGCGCGGATGCCGATGCGCAGGTGCTGGTCGACGCGTTCGCGGTAGAACGTGTTGGCCATGCCGGGCAGCTTGATCTCGCCGTGCAGCGGCTTGTCGCTCACGCACAGCAGCGTGCCGTACGGCACGCGGAAGCGGAAGCCGTTGGCCGCGATGGTGGCGCTTTCCATGTCGAGCGCGATGGCCCGGCTCTGGCTGAAGCGGCGCTCCGGCGTGGTGGCCGAATGGTGCGATGGCAGCAGCTCCCAGTTGCGGTTGTCGGTGCTGGCCACCGTGCCCGTGCGCATGATGCGCTTGAGCTCGTAGCCCTTGAGCTGCGTGATTTCCTCCACCGCCGATTCGAGCGCCACCTGCACCTCGGCCAACGGCGGGATGGGCACCCACAGCGGCAGTTCCTCGTCGAGCACGTGGTCCTCGCGCACGTAGCCGTGGGCCAGCACGTAGTCGCCGAGGGCCTGCGTGTTGCGCAGGCCGGCGCAGTGGCCCAGCATGATCCACGCGTGCGGGCGCAGCACCGCGATGTGGTCGGTGATGGTCTTCGCGTTGGCCGGGCCCACGCCGATGTTGACCATCGTGATGCCGGCGCGGTCGCCGCGCATCAGGTGGTAGGCCGGCATCTGCGGCAGGCGCGGCGGGGCGATGCCCGTGTCGTCGCCGGGTTCGCGCGGCGAGCCCGCGCGGCGCGTGATCACGTTGCCGGGTTCCACGAAGGCGGTGTACTCGCCGTCGGCCTGCGCCATCGCGTCGTGGCCCAGGCGCACGAACTCGTCGATGTAGAACTGGTAGTTCGTGAAGAGAATGAAGTTCTGGAAGTGGTCGGGCGCCGTGCCGGTGTAGTGGCGCAGGCGGTGCAGCGAGTAGTCGACGCGCGGGGCGGTGAACAGCGACAGCGGGTGTTTCGGCTTGCCGTCGTGGCCCAGCTCGGGCTCGTGGGTGCCGTTGGCGATGCCGTCGTCCATGGCGGCGAGGTCGGGCAGGTCGAACTGGTCGCGCAGCAGCAGGCGGCGCTCGCGGGTCAGGCTGCCCTCCAGGTGGTCGTTCTCGGCGAGCGAGAAGTGCACGGGGATGGGCTGGGAACTCATGCCCACCTCGAGCGACACGCCGTGGTTCTTCAGCAGCAGGCTGAACTGCTCGCGGTAGTAGTCGCCGAAGAGGTCGGGGCGGGTCAGGGTGGTCTCGTACGTGCCGGGCCCGGCCACGAAACCGTAGGCGAGGCGGCTGTCGGCGCGGGCGACGGTGTCGGTGTGCACCCGCAGGTACGGGTAGCACGCTCGCACGTGCTGCCCGAGCGTTTCGCCGGCGACGAACCGCTGCAGGCTGTCCCGCAGGTGGGCGATGCCGGCGGCGTAGATGGTCGACGCATGGGCCAGGGCCGCATCGGCGTCGGTGAAGGACTGCGCTTTGAGGAGGGTGGGGGTGGCCATGGCCCCCATTGTGCGGCGTTCGGGAGGCTCCTGGGTGACACCCCGTTTCGGTGCGATGCCCTAGAGTCACCGGCATGAACGAACCGATCCTCGCCCCGATGTCCGCCACCGTGGTCCAGGTCTGCGCCGGTTCCGGCGACACCGTCCGGGCCGGCCAGCTGCTCCTCGTGCTGGAGGCCATGAAGATGGAACACGAGGTGAGGGCGCCGCGCGACGGCTGTGTCACGTCCCTCCCGGTGGCGGTGGGCGACACGGTGGCCGAGGACGAGGCCCTGCTGGTGCTGGGTGCGCCCGGTCTGGCGGCGGCGGTGGCGAAGGTGGCGGACGACGCACCCCGGGTGAGCGCCGCGACCATCCGGGCCGACCTGCAGGCCGTGCTCGACCGCCACGCGCTGACGCTGGACGCGGCGCGCCCCGAGGCGGTGGCCAGGCGCCACGCCCTCGGCCTGCGCACCGCGCGAGAGAACATCGACGACCTGTGCGAAGCCGGCTCGTTCATCGAATACGGCGCACTCGCCATCGCCGCCCAGACCCGCCGCCGCTCGCTCGACGACCTGATCCGCAACACCCCGGCGGACGGCATGGTGACGGGCATCGGGTCGGTCAATGCCGGGCTGTTCGGCCCCGAGGCCTCGCGCTGCGCGGTGCTGGCCTACGACGCCACGGTGCTCGCCGGCACGCAGGGCATGCGCAACCACGCGAAGACGGACCGGCTCGTCGAGGTGGCCCTGGCCCAGCGGCTGCCGGTGGTGCTGTTCGCCGAAGGCGGGGGCGGGCGTCCGGGCGACACCGATTCCACGGCCGTGGCCGGCCTGCACCTCACCAGTTTCGCGAGCTACGCGCGCCTGAGCGGGCAGGTGCCCGTCGTCGGCATCGCGGCCGGCCGCTGCTTCGCCGGCAACGCGGCACTGCTCGGCTGCAGCGACGTCGTCATCGCCACCCGTGGCAGCAACATCGGCATGGGCGGCCCGGCGATGGTGGAGGGCGGAGGCCTGGGGGTGTTCCGGCCCGAGGACATCGGCCCGAGCGAGGTGCAGTTCCGCAGCGGGGTGATCGACGTGCTGGTCGACGACGAGGCCCGCGCGGTCGCCGCGGCCCGCCAGTACCTGTCGTACTTCCAGGGGCGCATCAGCGAGTGGAGCGCACCCGACCCGCAGGCCTTGCGCCACGTGCTGCCGGAGAACCGCGTGCGGTCCTACGACATGCGCGACGTGCTGCACGGCGTGGCGGACGAGGGCAGCCTCCTCGAGCTGCGGGCCGGCTTCGGCGTCGGCATCTTCACCGCGCTGGCGCGCGTGGAGGGGCGTCCGGTGGGCCTGCTGGCCAGCAACCCGGCCCACCTCGGCGGCGCCATCGACGCCGATGCGGCCGACAAGGCCGCCCGGTTCCTGCAGCTGTGCAACACCCACGGCCTGCCCGTCGTCAGCCTGATCGACACACCGGGGTTCATGGTGGGGCCGGACATCGAGGCCCAGGCGCAGGTGCGGCACGTGAGCCGCATGTTCGTCCAGGCCGCGCACCTGCGCGTGCCGGTGTTCGCGGTGGTGCTGCGCAAGGGCTACGGCCTCGGGGCCATGGCGATGGCCGCGGGCGGGTTCCACGCCCCGGTGTTCACCGCGGCCTGGCCCAGCGGCGAGTTCGGCGGCATGGGGCTCGAAGGGGCGGTGCGGCTCGGCTACCGCAAGGAGCTGGAAGCGGTGCCCGAGGGTCCGGCGCGCGAGGCGCTGTTCCAGCAACTGGTGGCCCAGCAGTACGAACGCGGTCAGGCCACGAACATGGCGAGCGCGCTGGAGATCGACGCGGTCATCGACCCCGCGGACACACGGCGGTGGCTGTCGCTCGGGCTGGCGTCGGCGAAGGTGGGACCCGTGGGGTCACGTCCGGTCGATACCTGGTGACACCGCGGAGGTGGGCGAACCGTTGCCCACCTCGCCCTGGTGCACGATGTCCTGCACCACCGACGCGAAGCTGAACAGCAGCACGAGCATCGCGGCGACCGCGAGGGGCACCAGCAGCCTCGGCGACCGCAGCCACGCCGGTACCCGCTCCCAGGCGTGTGCCACCGTGGCGTTCATGGCGTGACCGGCGCGGCCCAGGCGGCGTCGGGCCAGTGCAGGGCCTGCAGCGCGGGATGGGCGGCCTCGTAGCCGATGGCGTCGTCGCCGTCCGGGTCCTCGCGGTAGGTCTCAGGCGGCGTGCCCCCGTAGTACCAGCGGTTCACGTCTTCCATGCGTTGCTCGTCGTTGCTGCTCATGCTGGCACTCCTGGATGACCCGGCGACACGACAGGTTCATGGAACGAGATCGTGCGGTGTGGGTCCGATCCCGGATATCAGGCGACCGAGCGACACCTCGTAGGAGGATGACTACAGCGCGCGGTCGCCCGCATCCCGGGCGTACACGTTCAGTGAGACACTGGGGTCCGGTTTCTCCTCCGCAGAAAGGTTCCCGCCCGTGGCCCTCGGCAGCCTCATCACCGCGCTCAAGGTCGTCCCGTGGGGCGACGTCATCACGGCCGCGCCGGCCATCGTGAAGGGTGCGCGCAAGATCTTCTCGCGCACCGAGGACGACCCCGCGCCCGTGGTGCCGCCCGGCGCCGACCCCTCCGAGCGGCTGCGGCTGCTCGAGGCGCGCCTGCAGGAGATGGCCGAACGCGAGCAGGCGTCGGCGAAGCTGGTCGAGGCGCTGGCCGAGCAGAACGCCAAGGTGGTCGAGGCCATCGGGGTGCTGCGCGCCCGCGCGCGGTGGCTCATCGCCATCAACGCCGTGCTGCTGGTGCTGCTCGCCGTGGGTGTGGCCTTGTCCTACGGGCGCTTCGGCGGCGGCTGACGCCGCGATCCGCCATCGGCGGGCAGCCGCGGCAGGGGCGCGGCGGGAAGATCCTGGCACCGATTTCTGCCAGTCGAGGTTTCCCATGAATGCCCATCAACGCAGCCTTCCCGCCCTTGCCGTCTTCCTGACCGCCATCGGTTCCGCCGCCGTCATGACCGCCTGCGGACCGGAAAAGGGCGACCCCGTGATGCCTCGCATGGACACCCCAGCCACCGCGGCCGCACCCACGACGCGGACCCAGCCGGTGGCCGAGCGCCGCGCGCCCCCGGTCGAGCGCCACCTGGGCCGCGTGACCGGCGTCGAAGCCATCGTCGAGGCGAAGAAACCCACCGGTGCCGGTGCCGTGATCGGCGGCGTGGTGGGTGGGGTCGTGGGCAACCAGATCGGCGACGGCAACGGCCGCAAGGTCGCCACCGTGGTCGGTGCCGTGGGCGGCGGTTTCGCCGGCAACGAGATCGAGAAGCGCCGCAGCGAACACGTCGTGGGCTACCGCGTGTCGGTTCGCATGGACGACGGCGACACGCGCACCGTGCGCGTGGGCGCTCGAGACGGCCTGCAGGTGGGCGACCGCGTGCGCGTCGAGGGCAACGACCTGATCAGGCTGTGAGCTTGAGCCCGGCGATGCCGAGCATGATGAGGCCCACGCAGGCCAGCCGCATCGGCGAGGCCGAGTCGCCCAGCAGCCACACGCCCAGCAGCACGGTGCCCACCGTGCCGATGCCGGTCCACACCGCGTAGGCGGTGCCCACCGGCAACTCCTTCATCGCGAGGCCCAGCAGGCCGACGCTCGCGACCATCGCCCCCACCGTCAGCACGGTGGGCAGCGGCTTCGTGAAGCCGTCGGTGTACTTCAGGCCGATGGCCCAGCCCACCTCGAACAGGCCTGCGATGACCAGCAGGATCCAGGACATCTCGCACTCCAGAACAGTCGAAAGAGGGCGAGTCTATCGACCGCGGCGACCGCCTTCGGGGTGGCGGATTTACCACCCATTCCCTGACAGGACTTGGCGCGCGCCTGGGCGAAGATGGCATTCCTGTGATGCGAATCCGAGCGAGGTGACCATGGCGCGAAAACCCGAAATCCGTGTCGGCATCGGTGGCTGGAACTACGAGCCCTGGCGCGAGACCTTCTACCCCGAGGGCTTGTCGAAGGCGAAGGAGCTGGCCTGGGCCAGCCGTCAGGTCTCGATGATCGAGATCAACAGCACCTTCTACGGCTCCCAGAAGCCGTCCACCTTCGCCAAGTGGCGCGACGACACGCCCGACGACTTCGTCTTCTCGGTGAAGGCCTCCCGCTACGCCACGGCCCGCCGCGTGCTCGCCGAATCCGGCGACTCGGTGAACAAGTTCATCCACAGCGGCATCTCCGAACTGGGCGAGAAGCTCGGCCCCATCGTGTGGCAGTTCGCCGAGACCAAGGTCTTCGTGCCCGACGACTTCGCCGCCTTCCTCGACCTGCTGCCGAAGGAAGTCGACGGCGTGGCGCTGCGCCACGTGCTCGACGTGCGCCACCCGAGCTTCATGGTGCCCGAGTACCTCGCGCTCGCCCGCCAGCACCACATGGCCACGGTCTTCGCCGACTCCGACGACTACCCCGTGTTCGCCGACGTCACGGGCCCGTTCGTGTACGCCCGCCTGATGCGCACCCAGCCCACGGTGAAGCTGGGCTACACGCCGAAGGCGCTCGACGACTGGGCCGAGGCGGCCCGCACGTGGTCGCAGGGCCAGCACCCGGCCGACCTGCCGCGGGTGGAGGCCGCGCCGAAGGCGGGGTCGGCACGCGACGTGTTCATGCTGTTCATCGCGGGTGCGAAGGAAAAGGCGCCGCTGGCGGCGGGGGGCTTGCTGAAACGACTGGGTTGGGCGCCGGTGGCGGACTGATCTGCCGTCACCCGCCCGACAAGCTGCCGGCCTTGTCCTGCACCGCGCCCGCGAGGTGCGCCGTGCAATCGACCAGGTCCACGGGGTAGGGCGCCTCGGGGCTGAACACCGTCACCGACGTGTTCCCGAGCCGCGCCGGCATCGTGTGCATCGCGGCCAGTTGAAGGTGGCGTTGCAGCATCGCGTGGATCACCAGGCCGTGGGTCACCACCACCAGCGGCTTCGCGAGACCCCGCTGGCGCTGCACGGCGTCGTCGAAGGCCCGGGCCACGCGCTTGAAGAAGGCGTCGGCCGACTCGCCGTGGGGCGGGGCGTCGGTCATCGTCAGCGGGTTGAAGCCGAGGTTGTCGTAGCTCTGGCCGCGCAGGTCGCCGAAGTTGCGTTCCTGCAGCAGCGGCGTTTCGGCCACCGGCAGGCCGGTGGCCGAGGCGATGGCGTCGGCGGTGGCGCGGGCCCGCGGCAGGTCGCTGCTGACGATGGCCCCCACGCCCTGATCGGCCAGGCGGCGGGCCACCGCGGCGGCCTGCGCGAGGCCGGTGGGGCTGAGCGGGGTGTCGGCGGGCTGCAGGGTGCGGGCCACGTTGAGCAGCGTTTCGCCGTGGCGCACGAGAATGATCGACATGGGCAGGCCCTCGAGGACGTCGGAGCCTGCCGTTCTATCACGCGTTGCGGCCGGCCGCTGTCTCCCGTGCGCGCCGGTTCGACATCGGCACGTTGTCCATCGGGAGGGCTTCACCCGCACGCACCGCCGCCAGCCACTGGTCGGTGGTGGCCACCGCCGCGAAGTTGCTGTGCAGCACCACGCTGAAGGCGCGGTGGATTTCCTCCGCGCTCACGCGTCCCGCGGCGTTCTCGTACGGCAGCGCGCCGGTCGCGTCCGACAGGAACTCCGCCTTCAGGCCCAGGTGCGAGGCCTGCATCACGGTGGACACGTCGCAGTTGTGTGTCATGTAGCCCACGATGGTCAGCGTGTCGATGCCCTGGGCGCTCACCCACGCGCCGAACTCGGTGCCGGTGAACACGCTGGCCTCGCGCTTGTGCACGTGGTGGTCATGCGGCCGGCGGGCGATCTCGGGGTGCAGGTCCCAGCCCGGCGTGCCCTTGTCGAAGATGGGGGCGCCGGCGGGGGCCGTGTGCTGCACCACCACCACCGGGATGCCGGCCGCGGTGGCCGCGTCCATGGTCCGGCCGATGTTCGGCAGGCTCGTGGCCACCGGCGGGAACTCGATCGGCAGGTTGCCGGTGAAGTACTCGTTCTGCACGTCGATCACGACAAGGGCGCGGCGCGGGGCGGTCATGGGGTTCTCCTTTTCGGTGGAGGGCAGCGGGAGGCGCTGTCCATGGAAGGCATTCTGCGCAGCGGCGACGCCGGCCGACAGTGGCCCGAATGTCAACTTTCGATAGAATCGGGCCATGCCAACGTCGACCCCCCTGTCCGTGGCCGTGATCGCCTTCGACGGCATCAGCCCGTTCCACCTGTCCGTGCCGTGCCTCGTGTTCGGCGAGGACCGCATCCACGACCAGAGCCCGCGTTTCGAGACCCGCGTGTGTGCGGTGGCGCCGGGGTCGCTCGGCACCGGCGCGGGCTTCCGCATCGACGTGCCCGACGGGCTCGGGGCCGTGGGCGCGGCCGGCATCGTGGTGGTGCCGTCGTGGCACGACGACCTGCGGCCCGCCCCGCCCGAGCTGCTCGACACGCTGCGGGCCGCCCACCGGCGCGGGGCCACCGTGGTGGGCCTGTGCCTGGGGGCGTTCGTGTTGGCCGAGGCCGGGCTGCTCGACGGCCGCCCCGCCACCACGCACTGGCACCTGGCCCCGGCGTTCGCCGAACGCTACCCGAAGGTGCGGCTCGATGCCGACGTGCTGTACGTCGACGATGGCCAGGTGCTGACCTCCGCCGGCACGGCCGCCGGCCTCGACTGCTGCCTGCACCTGATGCGCCGCCTGTGTGGCGCCGAGGTGGCCAACCGCGCGGCGCGGCGCATGGTGGTGGCGCCCCACCGCCAGGGCAACCAGGCCCAGTTCATCGCGCAGCCGGTGCGCACCGTGGTGCAGGGCGACCGCATCTCCGAGCTGCTCGACTGGGTGGGACATCACCTCGACGAAACGCATTCCCTCGACAGCCTGGCCGAACGCGCGCGCATGAGCCGGCGCACCTTCACCCGCCACTTCCGCGAGGCCACCGGCACCACGGTGGGCCGGTGGCTGCAGGGCCAGCGGCTCGCGTTCGCGCAGCGCCTCCTCGAGACGACGCAGCGGCCCATCGACCTGATCGCGGTGGAGGCCGGCTTCGGCACGGCGCTGTCGATGCGCCAGCACTTCGCGGCCGCGCTCGCCACGTCGCCGTCGGCCTACCGCCGCGAGTTCCAGGGCGCCGTGCATGGCTGACGCGGAGCCCACGTTCCCCGTGCGCATCGAGCCGCTCGGCCGCGAACTCGACGCACCCCGCGAGCACACGCTGCTCGCCACCGCGCTGGCCGCCGGCGTGGTGCTGCCCAGCTCGTGCCGCAACGGCACCTGCCGCACCTGCATGTGCCTCGCCACCGCCGGGCGCGTCAGCTACGCCATCGAGTGGCCGGGGCTCAGCGCCGAGGAGAAGCAGGAAGGCTGGATCCTGCCGTGCGTGGCGCGGCCCGAGTCGCCGCTGACGCTGCAGGTGCCGCACGCCCGGGCGGCCTGAGCTATCCTGGCCCGATCGATTCCAGGGAACACGAACGACGATGCGATCACGATGGGGATGGGCGCTGCTGCTGGGCGCGATGGTGGCGGGCTGTGGCGGTGGCGGCGATGCCGAAGGGGACGTGTCGGCCGATGACACCTCGGTCAACGGCAGCTTCGCGGTCTGCGCGGCCAATGCCGACGGCTTCACGTCGATGCAGACGGTGCTCACGTTCTCGGACACCCAGGCCTCGTTCGGCCTGCGGCAGTACTTCGGCACGCGGTGCCGTGGCCCCGCGTTCGTCTCGATCCGCTTCCCCCTGATCCTGCTCACCGGCACGGGCACCCAGTCGGTTGCCGCGCCGTCGTCCGGCTCGGTGACCGCGGTGCGCTTCACCGCCTCGTCGGCCGGCGGCGCGCTGACGGTCGACACCGGCAGCGACCACGTGCGGATCGTCGACGGCCAGCTGCAGGTGGTGGCGCCCGATTCGGGCCTCGTGATCTACAGCGACGACCTCGTGCAGGCGAGCTACACGAACGAGAAGGACCTGCGCGTGCGCGTCGGCGGCCAGCTCTTCCTCGGCCAGGGCGACGGGACGCTGAACGCGGACGGCTACCCCACGGGTGTGGACTACACCCAGCCCTGGACGCGCCTGGAATGAAAAAAGGCGCCCCCCGGGGGAGGGGCGCCTTTCAAACCGACGAGGTGGGTTCCGCGGTCAGACCGAGGTCAGCGCGCAGTTCTTCTTGAAGATGTCGAGCGCGAGCTTCGTGGTCATGCGGGCCGACAGCGCGAAGATGGTCTCCTGCGGGTTCGCGCCGAGGCTGGTCGGGAAGATCGACGAATCGTGCACCGACAGGTTGGTCAGCTGGTGGTGCCGGCCATCGGCGTTGACCACGCCGAGCTTCGGATCGGCCGCCATGCCGCAGCCGCCCATCTGGTGCGCCGACTGCAGGCGCACGAGGCCCGACGAGAAGTTGAATCCGTCGATCGCGGCCTGCAGTTCGGCGTTGCTCGTGTAGCCGCCCGGCTTCGACTGCTGGTGTCCCGTGAACACGCGGGTCGCCCCGGCGGCGAACTGCACGTCCACCTGCACCTTGATCGCGCGGCGCAGGGCCTCGAACACCGGCGCCGTGAGCGGGTAGTCGAGGATCGGCGAACCGTCGGAGCGAAGCACCACCGAGCCACCGGGCGCGTCGGGGTGGAACCCGTCGCGCACGAAGGAGATCACGGTGCCGTAGTTGGCGTAGTTGCGCATCACGTCCGCATGGCCCTCACCGGTGGCCGCCACCGAACTGGCGACGAGCACCGGGTGCAGCGGGGCCACCTCGAGCTTGAAGCCGAGCGGGCCGGTGACGGGGTTCTGGTCGAGGAAGTGGTCCGAGTACACCGACTGCGGCAGGCCCTGGAAGGCCTTGACCTGGTTCGGGTAGATGCCGCTCACGGCCGCCGACGGGTGCAGGAAGGTGCGTTTGCCGAGCGTGCCGTACGGGTCGGGCGCCGCCGAACGCAGCAGAAGGCCCGGGCCGTTGATGGCACTGGCGGCCTGCACGAAGTGCTTCGCCTTGAAGGTCACCTTGCGGCCGCTCGGGCGCAGGCCCGCGGGGTCGAGTGCGTCGCACACCAGCGATTCCACCTTCGTCTTCGCGGCGTTGAACACGTAGTTCTGGGCGCGAAGGCGCGTGTACAGGCTGGCGCCGCGGGCGAGCGCCGTGGGCAGCGTGGTCACGAGCATCGACTGCTTCGCGTTGATCGGGCACCCGAGGCCGCAGTAGCCGAGGTCCGCGCAGCCGCGCACGTTGGGCGACAGGGTGCCCCACGTGTAGCCCAGGCGCGAAAGCCCGTTCGACAGGATCGCGTTGTTGGCGTTCGGCACGCCTTTCCACGGTTGCACGCCGAGGCGCGCTTCCACGGCCCGGAACCACGGGTCCATGCGGGCCTGGGTCAGGTCGGTTAGGCCGAAGCGACGTTGCCAGTGCTCGAGCACGACGGGCGGGGTGCGCAGGCTGGTGGCCCAGTTGATGGTGGTGCCACCGCCGACGGTGCGGCCCTGCAGGATGCCGACACCGCCATCGAGCGTGCGGCGGCCGAGCGCTTCCTGGTACATCGCCGGGTAGGCTTCCGATTCCTTCATGTTGAAGTCGGTGGAGCTCTTCAGCGGGCCTTCCTCGATCAGCGCGACCTTCAGCCCTGCGGTGGCGAGCATCTCGGCGGTGATGCCGCCGCCGGCACCGGTGCCGATGATGACGACGTCGAACGTGACCGTCTGGTCCGCCGTGATCGTCGAGGCGTCGGTGATCTTCCATCCGGCCTTCTTGCCGACGACCCACGGGTCGACCGGCTTCTTCGAGGGCACGGGAACGATTTGTGGAATGGTGATGGTCATTTGATGCTCGGCGGTCCGGGGTAGTTGATGGCGGGCCAGTTGGTCGGGTTCGAGTAGTGCGCGTTGGGGATGATCCCCATGAAGGCGCTGTAGATCGAACGTTGGCTGGCGGATGCGCTCAGACGCAGGGCGTCGAGCAGGGCCGTGAGGGCCGCCGCGGGCATCGCTTCCCAGGTGGGCGGGAAGGCGGGGTTGAAGATCTGGGGGCCGTTCTTCAGCGTGGTGAACAGGCCGAGCACGCTCGCCTGGTTGAACGGGTGGTAGTTGCTGACCAGTTCACCGGCGCGCTGGGCGACGAGGGTGATGGCCGCCTGCCGCGCGGTGGGGTCGGCGGGCAGGGCGCTTTCGCCCAGCACGATGGGCACCCACACCCGCACGATGGCGAGCGAGGCGGCATCGAGTGCCGACACGGGGGGCACGACCTGCGCCTGGGCGTTGCCCAGGCCGGTCCCCCACAAGGCTCCGCCGGCCACCCCTGTGGCCAGCACGTCTCTTCGATTCATTGTCATCGTTGTCCTCCAATGGCTTGGCTACCAAGTCGTCGGCGGGCGATGGAATCCGTCCCGCCGCGTTGCCGCGCGGTCTGATCTGCACGGATGTGCAAATCCTAAACGGGCGTTCATGACGGTGTCGCGAGGGAAAACCTTCGCGCAACAACGATTTAGGGGGTGTCGATGCAACAGTTTGTGTGCGGGCTGCGCGGGTTTCCCCGCGAGTTTCACGCTCGTAAGTGCACGCTAGTGCATTTGGCGAGCGAGCCGGCCGCCGCTCCCGCGGCGGGCATCGGTCCGGCTCAGGTGACCTTCAGGTCCTTCAGGGCCGGGTCGTCGGGCGGGTAGCCCAGGTCCATCGATTCGAGCTTCTGCTTCAGCAGCGTCGCGATCATCAGGTTGCGGTGGGTCTTGGAGTCGGCCGGCACCACGGTCCACGGCGCCCAGGAGGTGCCGGTGGCCGAGACCAGGTCGGCGTACGCGGCCTGGTAGTCGTCCCACTGCTTGCGGGCCGTCAGGTCGTCGGCCGCGAACTTCCAGCGCTTGGCCGGGTCGTCGAGGCGTTCCTGCAGTCGCGCGCGCTGCTCGTCCTTCGAGATGTGCAGCATGAACTTGCAGACCACCGTGCCGGTCTCGGTGAGCATCCGCTCGAAGTCGTTGATGTGGGCGTAGCGCTGCTTCGTCTGGGCCTTCGTGATCCAGCCGTTGACGGGCGGCACGAGCACGTCCTCGTAGTGGCTGCGGTTGAACACCATGATCTCGCCGGCGGCCGGCACGTGCTGGTGGATGCGCCAGAGGTAGTCGCGGGCCCGCTCCTGCTCGCTCGGGGCCTTCCAGCCGATGGTCTTCACGCCCAGGGCGCTCATGCGGCCGAACACCCCGCGCAGCGTGCCGTCCTTGCCGCTCGTGTCGGTGCCCTGCAGCACCACCAGCAGCTTGAAGCGCCGGTCGGCATACAGCAGGTTCTGCAGCGTGTCGAGTTCGACGGCGAGGGTGTCGACGAGGGCGCGGTCCTCCACCTTGTCGCCGGTCGAGAACGGCTTGTCGCCGGGGTCCACCTTGTCGAGGCGGAACTTCTTCGAGGCGCTGTCTGCCGTGGCGTGTTGGTAAGGGCTAGCGTCAATCTTCGTGGCGGCCATCGATGCGTTCCTTCCCTGTGGAAATCGGTGCAGGTTTTCATTCTGTCACCCATCGGCGGGGGGCTCGGGCTGTCGGAATCCCGGCACAATCCGGTCCTAGAACGACGGGTACGCCCCGCGCACAAACAGACACGAGACAGCAGGAGTCAACGTGGCCGCCCAGACCATTCCCCAGAAAACGCCGGAGGCCGTGGCCGAGCTGGCGAGTCGCCAGCGCAAGCTGAGCCAGCGCCATCGCACGGTGCTGCTGCTGGTCGACGGCAAGCGGTCCGAGCTCCAGGTGCGGCAGATGGCGTTGCAGGCCGGCGCGGCCGGAACCTGTTTCGACGAACTCGTCGAACTCGGCATGATCACGCTGCCCGAGCCCGTGCTGGAAGTGCCTGTCAGCGCGCCGATGCCGCTGGCCGAGGAGCCGGCGCCCGCGCCCGGCCCGGTGCTGCTGGTCGACGTGCCGCCCGCCGGCCCCGATTCGGTCCACAGCAGCCTGCTGCCCGCCTCGCTGACGCTGCAGCCCGAGTCCACGCTGAACGATTCGGTGATGCTGAACGAACCTCCCCCGTCCGACCTGGGCGACCTCGATTCGCTGATCCGCGAGGGCGGCGATGCCCAGCTGGAAGAGGCCCGCGACCTGATGATCCGCGCCGTGCGCGCCGAAGCCCCGGTCGCCGGGTCGCTCACGCTGCTGCGCCTGCGGCGCGCGCGCAGCCGTGCGGACCTCGAAGGGCTGCTCGAGGAAGTGGAGCTGCGCATCACCAAGCCGTTCAAGGGGCTGTGGGCCTCCCAGACCATGTCGCGCGTCCGTGAGCTGCTGTCGTCACAATCGGTGACATGACCGTAGTAATCTCTGTCGCATGACGTTCCTCGCCATCGACATCGGCAACACGCGCCTGAAGTGGGGTCAGTACGCGGCCCCGTTCCCCGGGGCCCCGCTCGTCGCGCACGGCGCGGTGTTCCTCGAGACCATCGACACGCTCGCCGAGTCCGAGTGGAAAAAACTCACCCCGCCGGGCAGCATGCTCGGCTGCGTCGTGGCCGGCGAGGGCATCCGCCGCCGCGTCGAGGAGCAGCTGGAGCTGTGGGACATCGACCCGCGCTGGGTCGTGTCGAGCGCCCATGCGGCCGGTGTCTCCAACGGCTACGACCACCCGGGGCGCCTCGGCACCGACCGCTGGGTGGCCCTCATCGGGGCGCGCCACCGCGTGCTGGCCCACGGCGCCCCGCGCCCGGCGCTGGTCGTGATGGTGGGCACCGCGGTGACGGTGGATGCGATGGACGCCGACGGCAACTTCCTCGGCGGCATGATCCTGCCGGGCTTCGGCGTGATGCAGCGGGCGCTCGAGATGAGCACCGCGGGCCTGAAGGTGCCCACCGGCGAGATCGTCGACTTCCCCACCAACACGAGCGACGCGCTGATGACCGGCGGCTCGAGCGCGATGGTGGGCGCGGTGGAGCGCATGCACCGCAAACTGCGCGAACGTTGCGGCCAGGACCCCGTGCTGCTGATGAGCGGCGGGGCGGCGCCGAAGCTGTCGGCCATCACCGACCTGAAGTTCGAGAACGTCGAGAAGCTCGTGTTCGACGGGTTGCTGGCCCTGCAATCCCATCGCCTGGCCCTTTGAAAACAAGCATGTCATCCCGGCGAAGGCCGGGACCTTCAGCCTGCGCCCAGGGTCCCGGCCTTCGCCGGGATGACAGCGTTTCTCAGAGGATGTAGCGAGACAGGTCCTCGTTCTTCGCGAGGGCGCCGAGCTTCGCATCCACTTCCGCCGCCCCGATCGACACCGTCTGCCCACCCCGGTTCGGCGCATCGAAGCTGATCTCGTCGAGCAGCCGCTCCATCACCGTCGACAGCCGTCGCGCGCCGATGTTCTCGGTGCGTTCGTTCACGTCGCACGCGATCTGCGCGATGCGGCGGATGCCGTCCGGCGCGAGGTCGAGCGTGACCCCCTCGGTGGCGAGCAGCGCCTGGTACTGCTTGAGCAGGCTGGCGTGGGTCTGCGTGAGGATGGCCTCGAAGTCGTCGACCGAGAGCGAGCCCAGTTCGACGCGGATCGGGAAGCGGCCCTGCAGCTCGGGGATCAGGTCGCTCGGCTTGCTCAGGTGGAACGCCCCGGAGGCGATGAAGAGGATGTGGTCGGTCTTGACCATGCCGTACTTCGTGTTCACCGTGGTGCCCTCGACCAGCGGCAGCAGGTCGCGCTGCACGCCCTGGCGGGACACGTCGGCGCCGCCGCTGTCCGAGCGCGAGGCGACCTTGTCGATCTCGTCGAGGAACACGATGCCGTTCTGCTCGGTGTTGGTGAGGGCGCGGGTGCGCACCTCGTCCTCGTTGACGAGCTTGGCGGCCTCTTCCTCGCCCAGCAGCTTCAGCGCCTCGGCGATCTTGAGCTTGCGGGTCTTGCGTTTCGTGGGCGCGAGGTTGGAGAACATGCCCTTGAGCTGCTCGGCCATCTCGTCCATGCCCGGCGGGCCCATGATCTCGAGGTTGGCCTTCGGCTCGACCAGGTCGACCTCGATCTCCTTGTCGTCGAGCGCACCTTCGCGCAGGCGCTTGCGCATCACCTGGCGCGCCGTGTTGTCGGCGGCGGGGGCGGGCGGGGGGCTCGCGGTGAGACCGAAGTCGTGGCCGGACGGGCGCGGCGGTGGCACGAGGATGTCGAGCACGCGTTCCTCGGCGGCGTCTTCCGCGCGCACGCGCTGGCGGCGCATCTGCGCCTCGCGCTCCTGCTTCACGGCCATCTCGAGCAGGTCGCGGACGATGGAGTCGACGTCCTTGCCGACGTAGCCCACCTCGGTGAACTTGGTGGCCTCGACCTTGATGAACGGCGCGTCGGCCAGCTTGGCCAGGCGGCGCGCGATCTCGGTCTTGCCGACCCCGGTGGGGCCGATCATCAGGATGTTCTTCGGCGTGATCTCGCCGCGCAGGCCTTCCTCGACCTGCTGGCGGCGCCAGCGGTTGCGCAGGGCGATGGCGACGGCGCGCTTGGCGTCCTTCTGGCCGACGATGTGGCGGTCGAGTTCGGAGACGATCTCCTGGGGGGTCATGGTGCTCATTCCAGCGTCTCGATGGTGTGCTGCTGGTTGGTGTAGATGCAGAGGTCGCCGGCGATCTCGAGCGACTTCTTGACGATGTCGCGGGGCGAGAGTTCGGAGTGCTGCAGCAGGGCGAGGGCCGAGGCCTGGGCGTACGCGCCGCCCGATCCGATGGCGACGATGCCCTTCTCGGGTTCGAGCACGTCGCCGTTGCCCGTGATGATCAGCGAGGCGTCGCGGTCGGCCACGGCCAGCATGGCCTCCAGGCGGCGCAGCACGCGGTCGGTGCGCCAGTCCTTCGTCAGTTCGATGGCGGCGCGCACGAGGTGGCCCTGGTGTTTCTCGAGCTTGGCCTCGAAGCGCTCGAACAGCGTGAAGGCGTCCGCGGTGGCGCCGGCGAAACCGGCCAGCACCTGGTCGCGGTAGAGCTTGCGCACCTTGCGGGCCGTGGACTTGACCACGATGTTGCCGAGTGTGACCTGGCCGTCGCCGCCGAGGGCGACGACGTTGCCGCGGCGCACGCTCAGGATGGTGGTGCCGTGATAGTTTTCCATGGGGGTCAGATCCGGGCGGATGCGCCGGGTTCAACCCCGGTGCGAAACAGAAAACCCACGCAACGTGTCATCCCGGCGAAGGCCGGGACCTTCGGCCGATGCCCAGGGTTCCGGCCTTCGTCGGAATGACGGAAGTGGTGGGGCGGGCGGCGGGCTGGCCGTCATCCCGGCGAAAGCCGGGATCAGACGACGCGGACCTTGACCTTCGCGTGTTCGTTGATGCCCATCGCGCCGAAGAACAGCGCGACGAGGCGGTGGGCGTCGGAGAAGCTCACCGAGCGGTTCTCGCTGCGGCGGGCGAGCACCCAGTTCAGCAGGTCGCCCGCGGCGATGAAGTCGACGCGGATCAGGCGGGCGCACGACACGTTGACGATGGTGGCGTTGCCCAGGTCCTCGTGCATCTTGGTCAGCGTGGCGCTGATGTCGCCCACCAGCTGGCCCGACAGTTCGACGCCGGCCACTTGCACCACCCCCGGCTCGTCGATGAGCTGGGATTCCTGGAAGCTGGTGGAGACGTCGCTGACGACCGACATGGGCGGCGACTGGGTGCTGAGGTTCGAGCCGCTGATGCGCACCTGGCACGTGACGGGCTCCCACGACGGCGGCGACACCTCGTAGGTGACGCAGTAGTCGATGGCGGCTTCGTCGAACTGGTCGGGGCGGTTGGCCAGGCGCAGTGCGTCGAGGCGCACCTGCCAGAAGACGGGGTCCGCGTCGCGCACGCCGGTGGGCGCGGCATCCGACAGCACCTGCAGCAGGCGTTCGCCGCCCACCCAGCGCATGTCGATCGACTGCGGCATCCAGCTGCGGAACAGTTCGCTCAGGCGGGCGCAGCCCTCGGCGTCGATGGACTGGAGCGCGCTCCAGTCGAAGACCCACGGGAGCGGCATCTGCAGCGTCTGCGAGCGCAACTCGGCGACGGTGTCGGCCTCGACCAGGCTCGGGCACACCCAGCCGACGTTGCCGTCGATGCGGGCGTTGCTCGGGCGGCGCTCTTCGCTGGCGGCCTCGGCCACGAGGCGCGGCATCGAGAACCACTGCGGGGCCGACCAGCCGAACTGCTGGGCGTAGTCGAGGGCCAGGCCCTCGAACTTCTGCTGCTGGCCGATGGCGCGGTACAGGTCGAACAGCGCGAGCCAGGTTTCCGCGTGCTGGGCGCGGGGCCCGGAGGTGGCGGTGAGCTGGGAGAGTGATTCCTCGCACAGCTCGAAGTCGGCGTTCGCGAAAGCGATGACGGCTTCGTCGAGTTCGGGGTCGTGCTCGACCTCGCTGACCTCCGCCGCGAACGGGCGGGCGAGTTCGGACGATTCGACGCTGCCGTTGAGCGGGGACAGCCCCGGGCTCATGACCACGGCGGCCTGCGGGGCGATGCCCGGGCGCGGGCCGGGCGGCGGCACCGGGGTCAGGCCGGGCGTGCCGCCATCGGGCTGCGTCGCGGCGTAACCCATCGCGGCGGGCTGCGTGGGGGCGTCGTAGAAGGCAGGGGTGCGGCGCGAGGGCGATGCCAGGCCGTCGCCGACCATCTGCTGCTCGATCTCGTCGATCTTGGCCTTCACGCCACTGTACGGCTTGGCGCCGCTCTCGGGCATGCGGGCTTCGGAGTCGTCGATGCGGGACGAGCCGCCGAGCGTGGCGAGCTGTTCGCTCGTCAGGCCCTCGCGGCGCACCTTGCGGAGCATGTCGAACTCGCGCTTGCGCACGAAGTCGTTGCGCCGCTTGCGCTCGATCATCGCCTTGAGCTCGGACTTGGCGTATTCGCTCTCGCGAGCGTCTTCCGTGGGCGCGCCGAGCTGCGCCCAATCCGTGGCCGGGTTGGCCACGAACTTGACGACCTTCCGGAAGAAGCTGGAGCTGTCTTTGTTGTCCGCCATGTCGAAAGAAATAAAGCTGGATCGGGCCGACGCAGGGCGTCAGTCGCCGAACATCTTCTGTTTCAGTTCGCGCCGTTGTTGGGCTTCCAGGGACAGTGTAGCGGTCGGGCGGGCGATCAGGCGGCCCAAACCGATGGGTTCGCCAGTTTCGTCGCAGAAACCGTAGTCACCCGAATCGAGGCGGACCAGAGACTGTGCGATTTTCTTCAGAAGCTTGCGTTCACGGTCGCGCGTGCGCAACTCGAGGGCGTGTTCTTCCTCGATGGTGGCGCGGTCGGCCGGGTCGGGGACGATGGAGGTGTCCTCGCGCAGGTGCTCGGTGGTTTCGCCGGCGTTGCTGAGCAGGTCGTCCTTCAGGCTTTGCAGCTTGGCGCGGAAGAATTCGATCTGCTTGTCCTTCATGTACTCGCTGTCCGGCATGGCGAGCACTTCGGCCTCGGTCAGTTCGCTGCCGGCCTTGGTTTTCCAGGCGTTGGCGAGTTTGGGGTCGGCCTTGTGAGGGGTTTTGGCGATGTCGATCACGGAAGAATTCATCTGGCGGGTAGGGGGCCGCGGAGGCGCGAAGCGGTCCGCGAAGCGGGAGGTGGCCGGCGGAATGGGGGCCGGCGGGGGCGCCGCGGCGGCTCGGGCCGCCGCGACACGCGGAGAGGAGGCCTTCATGACCCCGCTGTCCGCCTCGACGGCCTCGGCCACCGGCGCCGCCTTGGGGGCAGCCTTCGCGGGGGCGGGTTCGGGTTTCGGGGCGGGGGTGCGGGTCACGGCAGCAGGGGTGGGCTTGGCAGGGGCGGGCGCCGCCTTGGTTGCGGGTTTCGGGGCCGACTTGGCCGCGGCCTTCGCGGCCGGCTTGGCCTCCGCGGTGGCCGTGGTTGTGGCCGTGGTTGTGGCTTTCACCGGAGATTTGGCGGCGGCCTTGGCCGCCGGCTTCTTCGCCGCTGGCTTGCTCGCGCTGGTTCGCTGGACCGGGGTCTTGCTCACTGGAAATCTCCTCGCAACGGCAGTTATACCCGCTATGGGGGCCACGTGCACCCCGGTAGCCGAGATCAGGCGCCGCGGATTGTAGCCACGTTGCCGTCCTTCGGGCTGCCCCCCGTCAAGGGGTCAGGCCAGGCACTGCTCCAGGCCCTGCTGGAAGACGTCCTTGGGGAGGTCGAGGCCGATGAAGACCATCTTGCTGGTCTTCTTCTCGCCCTTCGCCCACGCGGGGCCCAGGTCGCTGCCCATCAGCTGGTGCACGCCCTGGAAGATCACCTTGCGGTCGCTGCCCTTCATGTTCAGAACCCCCTTGTAGCGCAGCATCTTCGGGCCGTACACCTGGACGATGGCCGCGAGGAAGTCTTCCAGCTTGGCCGGATTGAAAGGCTTATCGGAACGGAACACGAAAGACTTGACATCGTCGTCGTGGGCGTGGTGATGCGGGTGGTCGCAATGTTCACCGTGCTCATGGTCGTGATCGTGGTCATGGTGGTGGTGGCCATGCCCGTGGTCGTCGGCCTTCAGGAAGTCGGGGTCGATCTCGAGCTTGGCGTTGAGGTTGAAGCCCTTGAGGTCGAACACGTCCTTCAGCGGCACGTCGCCGAAGTTCACGCGCTTCTGCGGCGCGCGGGGGTTCATGTGCTTGATGCGGTGCGCCAGGGCGTCGACCGAGGCGTCGTCGACCAGGTCGGCCTTGCTGATGAAGATCTGGTCGGCGAACCCGACCTGCATGCGCGCTTCCTGGCGGGTGTCGAGCTGCTGGTCGCCGTGCTTGGCGTCCACCAGGGTCAGGATGGAGTCGAGGAGGAAGTTCTCGGCGACCTCGTCGTCCATGAAGAAGGTCTGGGCGACCGGGCCCGGGTCGGCGAGGCCGGTGGTCTCGATGACCACGCGGTCGAACTGCAGTTCGCCCTTGCGGCGCTTGGCCGCCAGGACGGTCAGCGTGCTGCGGAGGTCTTCGCGGATGGTGCAGCAGACGCAGCCGTTGTTCAGCTGGATGATCTGTTCGCGGCTGTCCTGCACCAGGATCTCGTTGTCGATGTTCTCGTCGCCGAACTCGTTCTCGATGACGGCGATCTTCTGGCCGTGGGCTTCGGTGAGCACGCGCTTGAGCAGCGTGGTTTTGCCCGAACCGAGGAAGCCGGTCAGGATGGTGGCGGGGATCAGACTCATGGAAAACCTGTGGGGGAGGGTGCCGCCGGCGGCGGAGAAGAACCCATGCGGGCCCATGTGGGGTCGCGGGCGGGGTTGACAAGCGATTTTCTCGAAGGTACCAGATGTGTCAAGCTCGCCGGACCGGACATACGCCTACTGCTGTTAAGCTTTTGCCCATTCCGACTCCCCGCGCCCGCGCGATGCCCGACCCTCATCCCAGCCGCCCCCCCCGGGGGGACCGTCATGCCCCGCAGGCCGACAAGCGCAGCCTGTTCGAGCGGCTGGTCGAGTTCGTGTCGCCGGGCGTCGACTCGCGCGACGAACTCATCGAGACCCTGGCCGACGCCGAGCAGCGGGAGCTGATCCCGCCCGAGTCGCGGGTCATGCTCGAGGGGGTCATCCGCATGGCCGACCTGACGGCCGGCGACGCGATGGTGCCCGCGCCGCGCATGGACGTGCTCGACATCGAGTCGCCGTACGACGACCTGCTCTGGGTCGTGATCGACACCGGGCACTCCCGGTTCCCGGTCTTCGAGGGCTCCCGCGACAACATCATCGGCACGCTGATGGCCAAGGACCTGCTCAAGCTGCAGCGGGCCCCCGAGCTGAACCTGCGCACCCTGCTGCGCCCGGCCGTCTTCGTGCCCGAGTCCAAGGGCCTGAACGAACTGCTCCGCGACTTCCGCTCCAACCGCAACCACCTGGCGATGGTGATCGACGAGTTCGGCAACACCGCCGGCCTCATCACCATCGAGGACGTGCTGGAGGAGATCGTCGGCGAGATCGAGGACGAGTTCGACGAGAAGGACGGCGAGTCCGGCATCTACACCCTGGCCGACGGCAGCCACCGCGTGGCGGGCGACACCGAGATCGCCGCCGTCAACGAGGCGTTCGTGGTCGACCTGCCGGTCGACGAGTTCGACACCATCGGTGGCCTGGTCGCCCAGGAACTGGGCCGTGTCCCGCGTCGCGGCGAATCCGTGACAATCGCGAACCTCGTGTTCTCGGTCATGTTGACCCGTGGTGGCGCGGTGCGCTGGTTCAAGGTCACCCGCAACCCCGAGATCGCCCTGGGGAGTGACGGTGCCTGACATTCAAAAAACCAATTCGACAACCCGTACGACAACCCGCGGTGGCGACACCGGCAAGAGCGCTGGCAGGAGTGCCCGCGCCGGGGCCCGGCGCAGCAAGGGCACGGCCATCGACCGGGTCTTCGTCGGGTTCGACCTGGCCCTCGTGATCCTGCTGGGCGCGCTGCACGCGCTGCCCACCGCCTACCCGCGCTTCTGGTGGATCCAGCTGCTGTGTGCGGCCGGTCTCGCGTTCCGCGTGAGCCGGGCCTCGGTGGGGCGCGCGGCGCTGCTCGGCTTCGCCTTCGGCACGGCCTGGCTGTGCGCCGGCACCTGGTGGCTCTACATCAGCATGCACCGCTACGGCGGCTTGTCGGCGCCGCTGTCGGCGCTCGCGGTGTTCGCGCTGTCGGCGTTCCTGTCCCTCTACCTCGCGGCCGCGATGGGGCTCTTCGCGAAGTTCCGGCGCCACGCGCTGTGGCTCGACGTGCCCATGTTCGCCGGCTGCTGGCTGCTGGCCGAGCTGGCCCGCGGCTACGTCCTGACCGGCTTCCCGTGGGCCGCCTCGGGTTATGCCCATGTCGACTCGCCGCTGGCGGCGCTGGCTCCGGTGATCGGGGTGTACGGCATCGGGGCGGTGGCCGCCGGGCTGTCCGCGCTGCTCGTGGCCGGGCTGCGCGACCGCCGCCAGCCGGGCGGGGTCACGGCCGTGTGCGTGGCCACCGTCGGCGTCGTGCTGGCGGGCCTGACCTTCATCAAGCTGCCGGGCTACACCACGGCCACGGGCACGCTGCAACTGTCGCTGCTGCAGCCCAACGTGCCGCAGAACGAGAAGTTCGCGGTCGAGGTGCTGCCGCAGAACCTCGACTGGGCCGCGAAGAACCTGATGGCCGCCCGCGGCGACCTGGTCATCGCGCCGGAAACCATCGTCCCGCTGCTGCCGGAGCAGCTGCCGCCCGAGTACTGGCAGCCGCTGCTGAAGCACTTCCAGCGCGGCTCGCAGGCGGCCCTCTTCGGCCGGCCGCTCGGCAGCCTGGAGACCAGCTACACCAACTCCGCCGTGGGCATCTCCCGCGACACGGTGAAGATGGACGACGGCTTCTTCCGCTACGACAAGCACCACCTGGTGCCGTTCGGCGAGTTCATCCCCACCGGCTTCCGCTGGTTCACGAACCTGATGAACATCCCGCTCGGCGACTTCGGCCGGGGCCCGCGGGTGGCTCCGTCGTTCCCGGTGAAGGGCGAACGGGTCGCCCCGAACATCTGCTTCGAGGACCTGTTCGGCGAGGAACTCGCCGCCCGGTTCGCCGACGAGCCGGTGGCGCCCACGGTGTTCGCGAACCTGACCAACATCGGCTGGTTCGGCGACACCATCGCGGTCGACCAGCACCTGCACATCTCGCGCATGCGCACGCTCGAGTTCCAGCGGCCGATGGTGCGGGCGACCAACACCGGCACCACCGCCGTGATCGACTACACCGGCCACGTGACGCAGGCGATGCCCACGTTCACGCAGGGCGTGCTGAACGCTCCGGTGACGGGGCGCACCGGGCTGACGCCGTTCGCGTCGTGGTCCTCGCGCTTCGGGCTGCTGCCGCTGCTGATCGTGGCGCTGCTGCCGCTGCTGGGCGCCCTCGTCCTCCGCCGCGCCGAAGACTGACATCCCGGGCGGGGCGGCGGGCCCGTAAAATCCCGCCTCCTGCCCTTTTCCCGTGACTGCACCACCATGCTGACCTTCCAGCAAATCATCCTGCGCCTGCAAGACTACTGGGACCGCCAGGGCTGCGCGCTGCTGCAACCGTACGACATGGAAGTCGGCGCGGGCACCAGCCACACCGCCACGTTCCTGCGCGCCCTGGGTCCGGAGCCCTGGAAGGCTGCCTACGTGCAGCCCAGCCGCCGCCCGAAGGACGGCCGCTACGGGCAGAACCCGAACCGCCTGCAGCACTACTACCAGTACCAGGTGGTGCTCAAGCCCGCGCCGTCGAACATCCTCGAGCTGTACCTCGGCTCGCTGGAGGCGCTCGGCTTCGACCTGAAAGCCAACGACATCCGCTTCGTGGAAGACGACTGGGAGAACCCGACGCTCGGCGCCTGGGGCCTCGGCTGGGAGGTGTGGCTGAACGGCATGGAGGTCACGCAGTTCACGTACTTCCAGCAGGTGGGCGGCATCGAGTGCAAGCCCATCACCGGCGAGATCACCTACGGCCTCGAACGCCTGGCGATGTACCTGCAGGGCGTCGACAGCGTCTACGACCTCAAGTGGACCGACACGCTCAGCTACGGCGACGTGTACCACCAGAACGAGGTCGAGCAGAGCACCTACAACTTCGAGCACAGCGACGTCGACTTCCTGCTGACCGCCTTCGCGGCGCACGAGAAGCAGGCGAAGCACCTGATGGAGTCGCAGCTCGCGCTGCCGGCCTACGAGCAGGTGCTCAAGGCCGCGCACAGCTTCAACCTGCTCGATGCGCGGGGCGCCATCAGCGTCACCGAACGCGCCGCCTACATCGGCCGCATCCGCAACCTCGCGCGCAGCGTCGCGCAAAGCTACCTCGACAGCCGGGCCCGCCTCGGCTTCCCGATGGCCCCGAAGGCCTGGGCCGACGAAGTGGTCGCCTCCCTCGAGAAGAACAAGAAGGCGGCCTGAACCATGACCACCAAGAACCTCCTGATCGAACTGTTCGTCGAGGAACTGCCGCCGAAGGCGCTGAAGGTGCTCGGCGAGTCCTTCGCCCGCACGATCGCCGAAAGCCTGAAGGCCTCGGGCCTCGCTTCGGCGCAGTCGGCCGTCACCCCGTTCGCCTCGCCGCGCCGCCTGGGCGCCCATGTGAGCGGCGTGCTGGACCAGGCCGACGACAAGCCCGTCACGCAGAAGCTGATGCCGGTGGCCGTCGCGCTCGACGCCTCGGGCAACGCCACGCCGGCGCTGCTGAAGAAGCTGGGTTCGCTCGGCTTCGATGCCTCCGTCGTGCCCCAGCTCAAGCGCCAGCCGGACGGCAAGGCCGAGGCCCTGTTCCTCGACACCGTCGTGAAGGGCGCCCGCCTGGCCGAGGGCCTGCAGAAGGCGCTCGACGAGGCGCTCGCGAAGCTGCCCATCCCGAAGGTCATGCAGTACCAGCTGGAAGACGGCTGGTCGAGCGTGAACTTCGTGCGCCCGGCCCACGGCCTCGTCGCGCTGCACGGCGCCGACCTGGTGCCGGTGAAGGCGCTGGGCCTCGAGTCCGGCCGCGCCACGCACGGCCACCGCTTCGAGGCCTCGGTCGACCCGGTGATGCTGCTCGACGCCGACCACTACGCGCACCAGCTGCAGGAGCAGGGCGCCGTGATCGCGAGCTTCGAGGCGCGCCACGCCGAGATCTCCCGCCAGCTGAAGGTGGCCGCCGACCGCGAAGGCCTCGTGCCCATCGACGACCCCGCGCTGCTCGACGAAGTCACCGCGCTGGTGGAGCGCCCGAACGTGCTGCTGTGCCAGTTCGAGCCGGAGTTCCTCGCCGTGCCGCAGGAGTGCCTCATCCTCACGATGAAGGCCAACCAGAAGTACTTCCCGCTGCTGGATGCGGCGGGCAAGCTCACGAACAAGTTCCTGATCGTCAGCAACATCGCGCCGGCCGACCCGAGCCGCGTGATCGGTGGCAACGAACGCGTGGTGCGCCCGCGCCTCGCCGACGCCAAGTTCTTCTTCGACCAGGACCGCAAGAAGACGCTCGCATCGCGCGTCGAGGGCCTCGGCCGCGTCGTGTACCACGGCAAGCTGGGCACGCAGGGTGAACGGGTCGAGCGCGTGCGCGCCATCGCCCGCGTGATCGGCGAAGCGATCGGCGGCGCCGACGTGGCCGCGCAGGCGGACACCGCGGCCCAGCTGGCGAAGGCCGACCTGCTCACCGACATGGTGGGCGAGTTCCCCGAGCTGCAGGGCATCATGGGCGGCTACTACGCCCGTGGCGACGGCCTGGGCGACACCATCGCCTCGGCCATCGAGGACCACTACAAGCCGCGTTTCGCGGGCGACGAACTGCCGCGCAACGACGTGGGTGTCGCGGTGGCCCTGGCCGACAAGCTCGAGACGCTGACCGGCCTCTTCGGCATCGGCCAGCTGCCCACCGGCGACAAGGACCCGTTCGCGCTGCGCCGCCATGCCCTCGGTGTGGTGCGCATGCTGGTCGAGCGCGCGCTGCCGCTCGACATCGACGCGCTCGTGCGCGCCGCCGTCGAGACCTTCGGCCCGCTGGTCGCCGACCCGGCCAAGACCACCGGCCTCGTGGTCGACTTCATGTTCGACCGCCTCGCGGTCAGCTTGCGCGACCAGGGCTATGCCGCCCAGGAGATCGATGCCGTGCTGAGCCGCCGCGGCAGCCGCGTGCACGAGGTGCCGCGTGCGCTCGCGGCCGTGAAGGCCTTCGCCGCGCTGCCCGAGGCCGCGAGCCTGGCCGCCGCGAACAAGCGCGTGGGCAACATCCTCGCGAAGTCCGAAGGTGCCGTGGGCGCCACGCCGGACGCCGCGCGGTTCGTCGAGCCCCAGGAGCAGGCGCTGTTCGAGGCGCTGCGCGCCGCCAACGGCCCGGCCACCGAGGCCTTCGAGCGCGGTGACTACACCGCCTCGCTGCAGGCCCTGGCCGTGCTGAAGGCACCGGTGGACGCGTTCTTCGACAGCGTGATGGTCAACGCGGAAGACCCCGCGCTGCGCGCCAACCGCCTGGCGCTGCTGGCGAGCCTGCATGCCGCGATGAACCGCGTGGCCGACCTGTCCAAGCTGGCCACCTGAGCATCACGCGATGAACCTCATCATCCTCGACCGCGACGGCACGATCAACGAGGATCGGGACGACTACGTCAAGTCGGCCGACGACTGGATCCCGATCCCCGGCTCGCTCGAGGCCATCGCCCGGCTGAACCATGCGGGCTGGCACACGGTGATCGCGAGCAACCAGTCGGGCCTCGGCCGCGGGCTGTTCGACATGGCCGCGCTCAACGCGATGCACGCGAAGATGAACTCGCTGCTCGCGAAGGTGGGCGGCCGCATCGATGCGGTGTTCTTCTGCCCGCACACGCCCGACGAATCGTGCGACTGCCGCAAGCCGCTGCCGGGCCTGTTCCGCCAGATCGGCGAACGCTACGGCGTGGACCTCGCCAACGTGCCGGTGGTGGGCGATTCGCTGCGCGACCTGCAGGCGGGCGCCGCGGTGGGCTGCAAGCCGCACCTCGTGCGCACCGGCAAGGGCGCCGCCACCGTGGCCGGCAACGTGCTGCACCAGGTGCCGGGCACCGTGGTGCACGACGACCTCGCGGCCTTCGCCGAATACCTGATCCAGGAAGAGCGTGTCCTGCGCGGCAGTGCCGGCGCGGGCGACGCGAGCCTCGGACGTCTCGACTGAACCCCCATGACGAAACTGCTGACCGCGATCCGGTCGTTCCTGTTCCTGCTGTGGATGGCCGTCACCGTGGTGCCCTGGGCCCTCGCTGTGCTGGTCTATTCGATCTTCGTGCGCGGCGCGCCCATCTACTGGCTGTGCGCCGGCTGGCTGCGCGTGGCCATCTGGGGCTGCAAGGTGATCTGCGGCGTCGAGAAGCGCGTGCAGGGCATGGAGAACCTGCCCGACGGGCCGGTGATCCTGCTGTCGAAGCACCAGAGCACGTGGGAGACGTTCGCGTACCCCACGATCATGCCGAAGCCGCTCTGCTACGTGTTCAAGCGCGAGCTGCTCTACATCCCGTTCTTCGGCTGGGCCATGGCGCGCATCGACATGATCCACATCGACCGCAGCAAACGCGCCGAGGCCTGGAACAAGGTGGCCGAGCAGGGCCGCAAGCACATGGGCCACGGCAACTGGGTGATCATGTTCCCCGAAGGCACCCGTGCGCCGCGCGGCGGGCAGGGCACCTACAAGGCCGGTGGTACGCGCCTGGCCGTGGCCACCGGCGTGCCGGTGGTGCCCATCGCGGTGAACGCGGCGCGCTGCTGGCCGCGCAAGTCGTTCATGGTGCGCGCGGGGGTGGTCGACGTCTCCATCGGCAAGCCCATCCCGTCCGAGGGCCGCACGGCCGACGACCTGATGCGCGAGGTTGAAACCTGGATCGAAGCGGAAATGCGCCGCATCGATCCCGAGGCCTACGTGTCCTCCGCAACCTGAAGGTCATGGGCGCCGCATAGAATGAGCGCCCATGACGCGTCCCTCGCCGGCCCACCGCACGATGCAGCTTTCGCTGTTCGATGACGGCTCGCCGGCTGCTCTGCCCCTGATGTCCGTGCCTCCCGATGCACCGCCGATGGTTTCGGCCCCGGCGCCCACGCCTCGCCTGCCCCTGGCGGTGAGCCCGGCGCCGAGCGCGCTGGCGCCTGCCGTGTTCCGCCATCCGCAGGCGCACCGCGAGATCCGCCTCAACTCCCACGTGGTCGCCTACGCGCTGCGCCGCGCGCGCCGGAGCAGCATCGGCTTCGTGGTCGGGCTCGACGGCCTGACCGTCTCCGCCCCGAAGTGGGTGGGCCTTGCCGAGATCGACACCGCGCTGCACGAGAAGGCCGACTGGATCCTGCGCAAGCTGCGCGAACAGCAGGAGCGCCAGCAGCGCCTGCTGGCCGCGAAGGTCGAGTGGCGCGACGGCACCAGCATCCCGTACCTCGGCGACACCGTCATCGTGGTGCTCGACGCGCGGGCCAGCACCGCCAAGGGCGGCGCCGCGCTCAACACCGATGCGTCCGGGCTGCCGGGCGTGCCCAGCCACACGTTGCACATCGGCCTGCCGCACACCGCGGGGCCGGAACAGATCCGCGACGCGGTCCAGAGCTGGCTGCAGCGCGAAGCGCGCCGCGTGTTCGAGGAACGCTGCCGCCACTTCGCGGTGCAGCTGGGCGTGCAGTACAAGCGGCTCAGCCTGTCGTCCGCGCAGACGCGCTGGGGCAGCGCCAGCGCCGACGGCTCCATCCGCCTCAACTGGCGCCTGATCCACTTCGCCATGTCCACCATCGACTACGTGGTGGCGCATGAACTCGCCCACCTGCGCGAGATGAACCACAGCCCGCGTTTCTGGGACGTGGTGCGTTCGGTGATGCCCGACTTCGAAAAGGCCCGCGGCACCCTCAAGGACGACGTGCTGCCGGTCTTCGATTGACGGTCGCATCGCGATGAGTCTTCATCGCTACTCCTTCCGGCAGTTGCTGCTGGTGGCGTTCCTGCTGATCGCCGCGCTGCTCAGTGCCGCATCGCTGCGCGGCCTCTTCACCCTCGAAGGCCTGCTGCGCCAGAGCAGCGCGGGCGCCCGCCAGGCGGTCACGCTCAGCGCGGCTGCGCAGCTGATGGCCGAGCGCAGCGTCGACATGGAACGTGCGGCGCGCCAGTTCCTCGTGCTGGGCGACCCCAACCTGCGCCAGCGTTTCGACGACGCGGCCCGCGAGGCCGGCGACTCGCTCGAACAGCTGTCGGCGGGGTCGCTGCCGAAGGCGTCGGCCGACAAGTGGCGCGCGACGCTCGCGGAGATCGAGGCGCAGCTCACCGGCACGCCGCCCACGCAGCGCCAGCGCGAACTCGCGCTTACCGCGGCGTTCACGTCGCTCGACCAGCTCAACACCACCATCGCCGAGCAGGTGCGCCAGGCCACCGAGCAGCGCAACCAGGTGCTGCGCGACGAACTCGAGGCGCGGCGCGTGGACCTCGCGCAGCAGATCCTCGGTGCCATCGTGGTCGCCGGTGTGCTGGCGCTGGTGTTCGGCCTGTGGCTCGCGCGGCCGCTCAAGCGCATCGAGAACGCCATCGTGGGCCTCGGCGAGAACCGCCTCGAGAAGACCATCGACATCCGCGGCCCGGCCGACGTGCGCCTGATCGGCCAGCGGCTCGAATGGCTGCGGCTGCGCCTGGCCGAGCTCGACTCCGACAAGGCGCGGTTCCTGCGGCACGTGTCGCACGAGCTGAAGACGCCGCTGGCGGCGCTGCGCGAGGGCGTGTCGCTGCTGGAGGACGGGGTCACGGGCGCGCTCAACGACAACCAGGTGCAGGTCGTGCGCATCCTGCAGCAGAACACCGTGGTGTTGCAGCGGCAGATCGAGGACCTGCTGCGCTTCAACGCCGCGGCCTTCGAGGCCCGCCGCCTCGTGCGCCGGCGCACCGAGCTCGTGGCCTTCATCGGTGACCTCGTGAACCAGCAGCGCCTGCAGTGGCAGGCCAAGCTGCTGCGCGTGCGGGTCGACGGCGACCCGCTCTGGACCGAGATCGATGGCGACAAGATGGGAATGGCCCTTGCCAACCTGTTGTCGAACGCGATCCGCTTCAGCCCCTCGGGCGGTACCATCCAGTTTTCGGTTTCCCGGGAAGCCGGCCGGGCCTGCATCGACATCGTCGACAGCGGCCCGGGTGTCGCGTCCGCCGACCGTGCCCGCGTCTTCGAACCCTTCTACCGGGGCGAGCGCCAGCCGGCCGACGAGGCGCGTGGCAGTGGCATCGGGTTGTCCATCGTCCATGAATACGTCACCGCGCACGGCGGGCAGATCGAACTGCTGCCCGACGGGCCGGGGGCGCACTTCCACATCGAGCTTCCGCATGCGTCCTCGGACTGACCTTCTTCGTGCCTGGGCCCTGGCGGGCGGCAGCCTCGCGCTGGCCGCCTGCACGGCGCTGCAGCCCGCGCCGCCGCCGGCCCCCGTGCCGCCTCCGCCGCCCGCGCCGGCCCCCGTGCCGCCGCCCCCGCCACCCCCACCGCCGCCGGTGGTCGACCCGAGCGAGGGCGTGGCGCGGCGGCTGCTCGCCTACAACGAGCAACTGCGGCAGATGGCGCCGGCCGAGCTGGGCCAGGAACTCACGCGGCTGAACGCGCTCGTGTCCGCCAACGCGCAGGCGGCGTCGCCGCAACTCGTGATGGAGCTTTCGCTTGCATTGACCCATGCGCGCAACAACGGGGACATCGCCCGGGCGGCCGCGCTGCTCGACCCCATCGTCAAGTCCACCAACCCCGACATCGCGCCGTGGCAACCGCTGGCGCGCCTGCTGTCGGTGCGGCTCGTCGAACAGCGCAAGCTCGAGGAACAGCTGGACCGCCAGGGCCTGCAGCTGCGCGAGGCCCAGCGCAACCTGCAGCAGACCAACGACAAGCTCGAGGCCCTCAAGGCCATCGAACGCAGCCTGACGGCGCGGCCGCCGTCGGCTCCCGTGAAGCCCTCCGCGCCACCGCCACCCCCGGCGCCGTCCGCGCCGCCGGCACCCGCTCCTGCCTCGAAAGCCCCGTGATGCCGGCGAACCTCCTGCTGGTCGACGACGACCCGGACCTGCTCAAGCTGCTGTCGATGCGGCTCACCTCCGCCGGCTACCACGTGACGGCGGTGGCGTCCGCGGAGGACGCCCTCGCGCAGCTCGACGTCGCCCGCCCGCAGCTCGTCGTGAGCGACGTGCAGCTGCCGGGCCGCGACGGCCTCGCGCTGTTCGACGAGATCCGCGCCCACCACCCGGCGCTGCCGGTCATCCTGCTCACCGCGCACGGCACCATCCCCGATGCGGTCGAGGCCACGGCCCGCGGTGTCTTCACGTACCTCACCAAACCCTTCGACGGCAAGGCGCTGCTCGAGAAGATCTCGCAGGCGCTCGCGCTGGGCGCCCCCGCGCACAAGGCGGCCGACGGCGACGAGCAGTGGCGCGAGGCCATCGTGAGCCGTTCGGCCCGCATGGCCGAGCTGCTGGCCGAGGCCAAGATGGTGGCCGCGTCCGACGCCAGCGTGCTGATCTGCGGCGAGAGCGGCAGCGGCAAGGAACTGCTCGCGCAGGCCATCCACAAGGCCAGCGCGCGGGCCGACAAACCCTTCGTCGCGGTGAACTGCAGCGCGATCCCCGAGGCCCTGCTCGAGTCCGAATTGTTCGGGCACGTGAAGGGGTCTTTCACGGGTGCCGTGGCCAACCACCGGGGCCTCTTCCAGGCCGCCGACGGGGGCACGCTGTTCCTCGACGAAATCGGCGACATGCCCCCGGCGCTGCAGGTCAAGCTGCTGCGGGTGCTCCAGGAGCGGTCGGTGCGGCCGGTCGGGGCGAGCGAGAGCATCCCCGTCGACGTGCGCATCCTGTCCGCCACCCACCGCGACCTCGACGCCGCGATGGCCGAAGGGCAATTCCGGGAAGACCTTTTTTACCGATTGAACGTGGTGGCCCTGACGCTGCCGCCGCTCGGCGAGCGCCGCGAGGACATCCCGCTGCTGGCCAACCATTTCCTCTCGAAACTGGGCGAGAAGTACGGCAAGCCGCTCAACGGTTTCGCCCCCGATGCGCTGAAGGCCCTGGCCACGGCCCTGTGGCCGGGCAACGTGCGGCAGCTGCACAACGTGGTGGAGCAGGTCTGCGCGCTCGCCACCACGCCGCTGATCCCCCTCGCGCTGGTGCAGCGCGCGCTGCGCGTGCCCACCGTCGAGGTGCTCAGCTTCGCGCAGGCGCGGGAACGCTTTGAACGAGATTACCTGGTCGGTTTGCTCAAAATGACCGATGGCAACGTGGCGGATGCAGCCCGTCTGGCGGACCGCAATCGCACCGAGTTCTACCGCCTGTTGCAGAAGCACGGGCTGACCCCCGGTCGGTTCCGCGCCGACACGCCGACGGCCGAATAGGCCACCGGGCGGCGTCACCCGATCCGAGTTGTCGCCGATGCGCGACAACTGGTTTGCCGCGGTGCAGCAGAGGGAAAGCGACCGGGAGGTCCGCTTTCCGCTGTCGCCGAGGGGCGACAGAAAACGAGGAAATGAGGGTGGACTCGGTCACCTCATTTCTCGTAAGCCATTGATTTCATTGAGGTTGGTCGCTTTGGCATGGTCATTGCGCTAGAGGAGTCGCGCCGCTGGTTTTCAGCGGTTTCCGACCCCTAGCCCCAAGGACCCCGTTTTGCAGCTCCTCTCGCGTTCCCTGCCATTGCTTCGCCTGGCCGCCGGCCTGGCGGCCTGCCTCGCGGCCGGCGGCAGCTTCGCGTTCGGCTTCGACGACGTGGACCGCCTCGCGAAGGCCAAGGCCGCGTTGCCCCACGTCACGGCGCCGCTGAACCTGCCGCCCGACCTCCGGGGGCTGTCGTACGACCAGTACCGCGACATCCGCTTCAAGCCGGACCAGGCGATGTGGCGTGCCGACGGCCTGCCGTTCGAGCTCGCGTTCTTCCACCTCGGCAAGCACCAGACCGCACCCGTCCGCATCCACGAGGTGACCTCCTCCGGCGCCGTGCGCCACATCACCTTCGACCCGAAGACCTTCGACTACGGCAAGAACAAGGTGAACCCCGCGAACTGGGGCGACCTGGGCTTCGCGGGCTTTCGCGTGCACTACGCGCTGAACAAGCCGACGTACAAGGACGAGCTGGTCGTGTTCCTCGGCGCCAGCTACTTCCGAGCGCTGGGCCGCGACCAGCACTACGGCCTGTCCGCGCGCGGCCTTGCCATCGACACCGCCGGCGGCAAGGGCGAGGAGTTCCCGCGCTTCACGGAGTTCTGGATCGAGCGACCCGCGTCGAACGCGACGTCGCTCGTGGTCCACGCGCTGCTCGAATCGCCGCGCGCGACCGGGGCGTACCAGTTCACGCTGCGCCCGGGCGAAAGCACGGTGGCCGACGTGCGCAGCCGCCTGTACCTGCGCGCGGGCGTCGCCACCCTCGGCATCGCGCCGCTCACCAGCATGTTCCAGCACGGCGAGAACCAGCCGCGCGCAGGCGAGTTCCGCCCCGAGGTGCACGACTCCGATGGCCTGATGGTGGCCACCGGTGAAGGCGAGTGGCTGTGGCGTCCGCTGATCAACCCCTCGAAGCCGCTCGTGACGTCGTTCGCCACGCGCGACCCGAAGGGCTTCGGCCTGATGCAGCGCGACCGCGCGTTCGCGAGCTATGAAGACACCGAGGCGAGCTACGAACGCCGCCCGAGCACCTGGATCGAGCCGAAGGGCGCGTGGGGGGCGGGCCGTGTCGAACTCTTCCAGTGGCCCACGGCCGACGAGACCAACGACAACATCGTGGCGTACTGGGTGCCCGACACGGTGCCCGCCCCGGGCCAGCCGCTCGACTTCGCGTACCGCATGTCGTTCCAGGGCGATGTGCAGCAGCGCCCGCCCACCGGCTGGGCCACCCAGTCGCGCACGGGCCGCGGCTTCGCCGAGGTGGCGGCCGACGAAGTGAACTACGTCGTCGACTTCACCGGCCCGGCACTCGATGCTCTGCCGCACGACGCCGCGGTCAAGCCCGTGGTCTCCGCCGGCCCCAACGGCCGCGTCGTCGAGACCAACGCCTACCGCATCGCGGCCAACGGCGCCTGGCGCCTGACGCTGCGCGTGCGCCGAATCGATGCGACGCAGCCGGTCGAGCTGCGCGCCTTCCTCCAGCAATCCACCCACGCATTGACCGAAACATGGACATCCATCATTCAGCCCGCTTGATGAGCCCGGGTCCTGTCGGCTCGTCCTCGTCCCCCCTGATCCCGCGCGTGCCTGGCGTGGGGCCCAGCGCCCCGCCGATCCGGCGCGCGTCGATGGTGGCCACGCCGTGGCGCGGCTTCTGGCGAGGCCTGTTCGAAGGTGTGGCCGGTGTGTTCTCCGGCAGCGGCACGTCGTTCGAACCGAAGCTGCCGTGGGAGGTGGCCGCGATGTGGCGCCGGCGCGTGCTGCTGGTGCTGGTCGCCCTGTCCGCCGTGGGGGCCACCGCGCTGCTGACGCAGGTGCTGCCCGTCTACGAGGCGAACTGGCTGCGCGTGGGGCAGATCGCGCTGTTCTCGCTGCTGTTCGCCTGGGTGGCGGCCGGCTTCTTCACGGCGCTGATGGGCTTCTGGGTGCAGCTGCGCGGCGATCCGCACGCGCTGCGGTACCAGGACGTGCTGAACGACACGCTGTCGCCCGACGCCCGCACCGCCATCATCATGCCGATCTGCAACGAGCAGGTGGCCACGGTGTTCGCCGGCCTGCGCGCCACGCTCGAATCGGTGGCGGCCGCGGGCGGCTCGCGCCTGTTCGACCTGTATGTGCTGTCCGACACGAGCGATCCGACCCTGCGCGCCGCCGAACTCGCCGCGTGGGCCGAGCTGCGGACCACGCTCGGCGGCAACGGCCGCGTGTACTACCGCTGGCGCCAGCACCGCACGAAGCGCAAGAGCGGCAACGTCGCCGACTTCTGCCGCCGCTGGGGCAAGGACTACCGCTACATGGTGGTGCTCGACGCCGACAGCGTGATGACCGGCGACGCCCTCGTCACGCTGGTCAAGCTGATGGAAGCCCACCCGAAGGCCGGCATCATCCAGACGGCCCCGCAGGCCTGCGGCCTGTCGACCGTTCACGCACGCGCGCAGCAGTTCGCGGGCCGCGTGGCCGGCCGGCTGTTCACCGCGGGCATGCAGTACTGGCAGCTGGGCGAGTCGCACTACTGGGGGCACAACGCGATCATCCGCGTCGAGCCCTTCATGAAGCATTGCTCGCTGGCGCCGCTGCCGGGCCGCGGCGGCCTGAGCGGCGACATCATGTCGCACGACTTCGTCGAGGCCGCGCTGATGCGCCGCGCCGGCTACCACGTGTGGCTCGTGTCCGACCTGCCGGGCAGCTACGAGCAGCAGCCGCCCAACCTGCTGGAAGAACTGTCGCGTGACCGCCGCTGGTGCCAGGGCAACCTGCAGAACGCCCGCCTGCTCACCGAGCCGGGCCTGCATGGCGTGCACCGCGCGATGCTGCTGACCGGTGCGCTCGCGTACCTGTCGGCGCCGCTGTGGCTCGGCTTCGTGCTGCTGGGCGGTGCGCTGTGGCTGTTCGGCGGCTACGCGATCTTCACGCCGCAGTACGGCATCCGCATGGAGATGCTGGGCCTGTGGCTCGCCACCGGCGCGATGCTGTTCATGCCGCGCATCCTCGGCGTGGTCACCATCTTCCTGAAGAAGGAACAGCACCTGTACGGCGGTGGTGGCGCGGTGGTGCGCAGCGGCTTCCTCGAAGGCCTGCTGTCGGTGCTGCAGGCGCCGGTGCGCATGGTGGCGCACACGATGTTCGTCGTCGTGGCCCTGACCGGCCTGAAGCTGAACTGGAAGTCGCCTCCGCGTGAGGCGCAGGACATCGGCTGGGGCGATGCGGTCCGCCGCTTCGCCCCCATCATGGCCGTCGTCGTGGCGCTCGTGGGCGTGGCGCTGGCCATCGAGCCGGGGGCCGCGCTGTGGCTGGCCCCGGTGGCCCTGCCGCTGCTGTTCGCCGTGCCGCTCACCGTGGCGACCAGCCGCGCCGGTTTCGGCGAACGCGTGAAGGCGCGCCAGCTGCTCGTGACCCCCGAGGAATCGTGGTCGCCCACGGTGCTGCGCCAGGCCTGGGCCTACGCGAACGACGCCGAGCCGCTGCCGAGCTGGAGCGACGCCGTCACCGACCCGTGGCTCTTCGACGTGGTGCGCTCGGCCATGGGCCCGCGCAACACGGCGTGGGGCGTGCGCGGCAAGGTGCGGCGCAGCCTCATGCGCGCCGTGATGGCGCCACAGGATGCCGAACGGCTGTCGAACGCCGACCGCATGCGGCTGCTGAGCGAGCCGCAGAGCATCGTGCGGCTGCGTGACCAGCTGGCTGCGAACAGCGTGTGGGACGAAAAAGCGGCCTGATCAACAAGCACTGTCATTCCGGCCTTCGCCCACTACTGTCCGGGGAAAATCGAGACGCCTTCGAAACACCCGTCATCCCGGCGCAGGCCGGGACCCTGGGCCTGACCCGAAGCGCGGATGGCCATGCCCGGTCAGGCCGTGCCGGCTGCGCGCGCCACCGTTCCCCTCGTGAGTGAGACCGCGCCGGGAGTTCGCCCCGGCGGGCGAGTCACTTATTTGCTGGTGCAAATAAGTAACCAACAAAGCACCTGAACACCAGCTTCGGCTTATGCGGCTCTGCTGCTCCTGCTCCGCGGGACTCGCGCGTCGAACGCCGAGAACTCGATGACGCCAGGACTTCTCGCCAGGCTCTGACTCGCGGGGTCTGCCTTCGCGAGCGCTCGGTTCAACCGAGCCACTCGCGTCGTTCCGCGCAGGGCGGAACATCCTGCTGAGCGCAGGCGCTGGCGCCTGCACGCGATCGCGTCGGGCTCTGCGATGACGGGCTGTTCGCGCGCCAGGCCCAGGGCCCCGGCCTGCGCCGGGGTGACATCTTGGTTCTTGCGATGCGATCGAGTCGGGAAATCAGCAAATTCAGCGCATCCCGCTTTGGATCGGGCCTGTTGGCCGACGCCTCGATTTTCCCCGGACAGTAGTGGGCCTTCGCCGGGATGACGTGTTTTCAGAGGATCAACGCGCCAGCCAGGCCTCCGCCATCCGCACCCACAGCGTGGCGCCCAGCGGAATCAGGTCGTCGTTGAAGTCGTAGCTCGGGTTGTGCAGCATGCACGGCCCGAGGCCATGGCCGCCGATGCGGTGCTCGCCTTCGCCGTTGCCGATCACGAAGTAGCAGCCGGGCTTGGCCTGCAGGAAGAAGCTGAAGTCTTCCGCGCCCATCGTGGGTTCGAACTCCTGCACGTTCTCGGGGCCCACCACGTCGGCCATCACCTGCCGCGCGAACGCGGTCTCGGCGTCGTGGTTGATGGTGGGCGGGTAGTTGCGCCTGAACTCGAACTCGCAGGTGGCCTCGAAGGCCGCGCAGGTGTGCGACGCCACGTCGCGCATGCGGCGCTCGATCAGGTCGAGCAGTTCCACCGTGAAGGTGCGCACGGTGCCCTGGATCTCGCAGCTGTCGGGCACCACGTTCGTGGCCTCGCCCGTGTGGATCATCGTCACCGAGATCACGCCGGCTTCCAACGGTCGCTTGTTGCGCGAGATGATGGTCTGGAACGCCTGCACCATCTGGCACGCCACCGGCACGGGGTCCACACCCAGGTGCGGCATCGCGGCGTGCGATCCCTTGCCGCGGATGGTGATGCGGAACTCGTTGCTCGACGCGAAGCAGGGCCCGTCGCACACCGCGAACTGCCCGACCTTCAGGCCCGGCCAGTTGTGTGCGCCGAAGATGGCTTCCATCGGGAACTTCTCGAAGATGCCATCCTTGATCATCTCGCGCGCGCCGCCGCCCCCTTCCTCCGCGGGCTGGAACACGAGGTAGACGGTGCCCGCGAAGTCGCGGTGCTTCGAGAAGTGCTTGGCCGCGGCCAGCAGCATCGCGGTGTGGCCGTCGTGACCGCACGCGTGCATCTTCCCGGCGTGCCGGCTGGCGTGCGGGAAGGTGTTGTGTTCGGTGATGGGCAGGGCGTCGATGTCGGCGCGCAGGCCCACGGCGCGGGGGCTTTCGCCCCGGGTGCCTTTCACGATGCCCACGACGCCGGTGGTGCCGAGGCCCCGATGGATGGGGATGCCCCACTCGGTGAGCGCGTTGGCGATGACGTCGGACGTGCGCGTCTCGTGGAAGCAGAGTTCCGGATGGGCGTGGAGGTCGCGGCGCAGCGCCGTCGCGGCGGCGCTGTCGGCCAGGATGGATTCGATCAACTGCATGGTGAGGGACTCCCGGGGGACCGGCGCGTCCGCGGGCGCGCCGAGGTCGAAAAAGCAGTTTACCCGGCGATTCGCGACCCCGCGACGGGCCTGTGCAATAGTGAGGGCATGAGTTCCGCCGTCACCGTTCGCGCCGCCTGTCCGCACGACTGCCCCGACACCTGCGCCATGCGCGTCACCGTCGAGGACGGCCGCGCCGTGCGCGTCCAGGGCGATCCCGCGCACCCCACCACCCACGGGGCGCTGTGCACCAAGGTGTCCCGCTACCCCGAACGGACGTACCACCCCGAGCGCGTGCTGCATCCGCTCAAGCGCGTGGGGCCGAAGGGGGCGGGTGAATTCGTGCGCGTGACGTGGGACGAGGCCCTGGCCGACATCGCCGCCCGCCTGAAGGCCATCGCCGCCCGGAACCCAGAGGCCGTCGTGCCGTACAGCTACGCCGGAACCATGGGCCTGCTGCAGGGCGAAAGCATGGACCGCCGCTTCTTCCACAAGCTGGGCGCCTCGCTGCTCGACCGCACCATCTGCTCGAACGCCGGCAGCGAGGCGCTCGCCGCCACCTATGGCGCGCGCATCGGCATGCACGTCGAGCATTTCGCCGAAAGCAGGCTGATCCTGATCTGGGGCAGCAACTCGATCGCGTCGAACCTGCACTTCTGGACCTTCGCCCAGGCGGCCAAGCGCCAGGGCGCGAAGCTCGTGTGCATCGACCCGCGCCGCACCGAAACCGCCGACAAGTGCCACCAGCACCTCGCGCTGCGCCCTGGCACCGACGGGGCCCTGGCCCTCGGCCTGATCCACGAGCTGGTCGCCAACGACTGGCTCGACCACGACTACATCGACCAGCACACCGAGGGCTGGCCCGCGCTGCGCGAGCGCGCGAAGGCGTGGACACCCGAACGCACCGCCGAGGTGTGCGGCCTGACCGCCGACGACGTGCGCGGCCTGGCCCGCGACTACGGCACCACCGCCCCCGCGGCCATCCGCCTGAACTACGGCATGCAGCGCGTGCGCGGCGGCGGCAACGCCGTGCGCCTGATCGCGATCCTGCCGTGCCTCACCGGTGCGTGGCGGCACCGTGCGGGCGGGCTGCTGCTGTCGGCGTCGGGCTGGTTCCCGAAGGACGCCGCGGCGCTGCAGCGGCCCGACCTGCTCGCCGGCCGGCGCCCGCGCACCATCAACATGAGCACCATCGGCGACGACCTGCTGCGCGAGGCCTCGCCCGCGTTCGGTCCGAGGATCGAGGCGCTGGTGGTCTACAACAGCAACCCGGTGGCGGTGGCGCCCGAGTCGCCGAAGGTGGTGGCGGGCTTTCGCCGCGACGATCTGTTCACCGTGGTGCTGGAACACTTCCTGACCGACACCGCCGACCACGCCGACTACGTGCTGCCGGCCACCACGCAGCTCGAGCACCTCGACGTGCACACGAGCTACGGCCACACCTATGCCGTGATCAACGAGCAGGCCGTGGCGCCGGTGGGCGAGGCGCGGTCGAACACGCAGGTGTTCCGCGACCTGGCCACCCACATGGGCTTCGACGAGCCGTGCTTCCGCGACACCGACGAGGACATGGCCCGCGTCGCCTTCAAGCGCGACGTCGACTTCGACCGCCTGCGTGCCGAGGGCTGGGTCAAGCTGCCGCTGCCCGAGGCGCCGCTGGCCGACGGCCGGTTCCCCACCGCGAGCGGCCGCTGCCTGATCGACGCGCCGGGGCTCGGTGTGCCCGACCATGTGCCGAACCACGAGTCCGCCGAGTCGACGCCCGCGCTGGCCGCGCGGTACCCGCTCGCGATGATCTCGCCGCCCGCGCGCAACTTCCTCAACTCCACGTTCGTCAACGTGAAGAGCCTGCGCGACATCGAGAGCGAACCGCTGCTCGAGATCCACGCCGACGACGCGGCCGTGCGCGGCATCGCCGACGGCGCCACCGTCGAGGTGTTCAACGACCGCGGGACGTACCACTGCACCGCGCGGGTCAGCACGCGCGCGCGGCCCGGCGTGGTCAATGGCCTGGGCATCTGGTGGCGCAAGCTGGGCGTCCGCGGCACCAACGTCAACGAACTCACGCACCAGCACCTCACCGACATCGGCCGCGCCCCGTCGTTCTACGACTGCCTCGTGGACGTGCGCCCCGCGTGAAGCGCCGCCTCGTCCTCGGGGCCCTGGGCGCCCTCGTGCTGGCCGGCGGCATCACCGGCTGCGGCACCCTCGGCTACTACGGCCAGTCCATCGGCGGGCACTTCTCGCTGCTCAACAGCGCCCGGCCCGTGCCCGACTGGATCGCCGACCCGGCCACGCCGGCGCAGCTGCGCGAGCGCCTCGCGCTCACCGAATCCATCCGCGATTTCGCCGTGCAGGCGCTGCACCTGCCCGACAACGCGAGCTACCGCCGCTATGCCGACCTGAACCGCACGGCGGCCGTGTGGAACGTGGTGGCCACGCCCGAGCTCGACCTGACGCTCAAGACCTGGTGCTTCCCGATCGTGGGCTGCGTGGGCTACCGCGGCTACTTCGACCGCGCGGCGGCCGACGCCGAGGCCGCCGAGCTGCGGGCCCAGGGGCTCGAGGTGGGCGTGTACCCGGTGCCGGCGTATTCGACGCTCGGCCGCATCCCCGGTGCGTACTTCAGCGACCCGCTGCTCAACACCTTCATCCGCTACGCCGAGGGTGACCTCGCGCGGCTGATCTTCCACGAGCTCGCGCACCAGGTGGCGTACGCGCCCGGCGACACCGTGTTCAACGAGTCGTTCGCCACCGCGGTCGAGCGCATCGGCGTGCAGCGGTGGCTGGCGGCCCACGGCAGCCCGGCGGTGCGCGAGGAGTACCAGCGGCTGGAGGCGCGCCGCGAGGATTTCCGCGCGCTGACGCTGCGCACGCGGGTCACGCTCGACGGCATCTTCCGCAGCAGCCGCACCGACGACGAGAAGCGCGTGGCCAAGGCCGAGGCCATGGCGGCCATGCGCGCCGAGTACGAGGCGCTGAAGGCCGGCCCGTGGGGCGGCTTCAAGGGTTACGACCCGTGGTTCGAGCGCGCCAACAACGCCGCACTGGGCGTGATCGGCGCCTACTTCGAACTCGTGCCCCGCTTCGAGGCGCTGTTCCAGGCCCAGGGCGGCGACTTCGACCGCTTCTACGCCGAGGTGCGACGCCTCGCCGCCTTGCCGCAGGCCGAGCGGCGGGCCACACTCGGCCCCTGACTTCCCATCCATCCCCCACCCGATGTCCGACGTCCACATCCACCGCACCCACGACCTGGGCCTCGACCGCGCCCGCGAGATCTCCCGCCAGTGGGTCGCCGACGCGGCCCGCAAGTACGACATGGTCTGTTCGGTGGACTCGGGCGAGGCCGGCGACACGGTCGAGTTCAAGCGCACGGGGGTGTCCGGCCAGCTGGTCGTGTCGGGCGACCACTTCGAGCTGACCGCGCGGCTGGGTTTCCTGCTGAGCGGCTTCCAGCGGGCCATCCAGGCCGAGATCGAGAAGAACCTCGACGGGCTGCTGGCCCGCGAGGCGGGCGACCGGCGCGCCTGACGAACCCCGTCGGGAAGGCCGGTTCCGGGCGTCCGTCACGGCGCGTCCGGTCGTTCGGTGGTACGCTTTGACCAACCGATCTGCCGTGGTGTCGCCATGTCCCGTTCCGCCGCCCGTTCCCTTGCCCGCGCGCCTGCCCACGCCGTGGAAGAACCGCAGGCGGACGCCATCGAGGTCAAGGGCACCCGCATCCCCACGCTGAACGACGACCTCGTGCTCGTTCGCCTGGGCGCTGCCGCGCGCGACCCGGCCCGGCTCGGCCCCGGCGAACGGGCCGGTGCCCTGGTGCTGAAGGCCGGCAAGGCCCTGAGCAAGCCCGGCATCAGCCGCCAGTCGGTCTTCGGTGCCGGCTCGGGTGCCGGCATCAGTGCTTACTCCGTCTACCCGCAAGACCCCACCAAGGTCGTGCGCGAAAGCGCCGACGGCAGCAAGATGATCGGCCGCCTCGTCGGTGGCCGCTTCCGCCCCGTCGGGCCCGGCAAGGCTTGACGGACCGCCCGGCGCCCCGCGTTCGCACCCGCGGCGTCCCCCGGGTCGAAACCCTGCTCGACACGGCGCTGCGCTCGGCCTCCAACGTCCAGCGCCCGCCCGCGTTCATCCTCGCCGGCCACAACGGCTCGGGCAAGTCCACGCTGTGGCACGACCGGCTGGCGCACCAGTTGCAGATCCCGCTCGTCAACGCCGACCGGCTGACCGCCTCGATCCTGCCGCCACCCGACCCGCTGACCGGCCGCATCGCCCCGTGGGCCCAGCGGCTGCGCGACGACGACGAGCGCTGGCAGCGGCTCTCGCAGGAAGGCGTGCAGGCCTTCACCGGCCTGATCATGAGCAAGCAGATGCCGTTCGCGTTCGAGACGGTGTTCTCGCACTGGAAGCCGCGCCCCGACGGCACGGTCGAAAGCAAGGCGGACACCGTGCTGCAGCTGCAGGCCGCGGGCTACTTCGTGGTGCTGCTGTTCGTGGGCCTGGCCACGGTGCAGATGTCGATGCTGCGCGTGCAGACGCGCCGCGCCCAGGGTGGCCACGGTGTGCCCGAGGCCGCGCTGCGGTCGCGCTACGCCCGCACGCAGCAGGCCATCGCGAAGGCCGCGCCGCTGGCCGACATGACGCTGATGTTCGACAACAGCCGCTCGCTGGCCGATGCGTTCACGCTGGTGCGCGCGCAGCAGGGCGACTCGGTGCTGTTCGACTGCCGTGACCGCACCGAGCCCGCGCTGGCGGAACTCAACACGATTGCGGGCCTGTGGCTGCCGAAGGTGGCGCCTAGTCGGTGAGGCCGACCTTCTCGGCGCCGCGATGGATCGCTGCGCCGGTGTGGTCGAGCCCGCGCCCGATCGCGGCGCCCGTCTTGCGGGCACCCCGCTCGATGGCGGCGCCCGTGCGGTGCGCGCCGCGGCCGATGGCCTCGCCGGTGCGGTTCAGCGCGCGGCCGGTGTGCTCGACACCCCGTTCGATGGCGTGACCGGTGCGGGTGGCCGTGCGGTCGATGGCCGCGCCGGTGCGTTCGACCGGACCGGGTTCCGTGGCTGCCTGGGCCAGCGTGGCGCCGGCCACGAAGGGCAGGGCGAGCAGCAGGAGTTTTCGGAGGTTTGCCATGGGTCCATGATGCCCCACCGGCGCAAAACGTGCATCGGGGGGCTTTCCGGATGATGGAAACGGTTGCAGCACCCTGTATGGGGCTGCCTCAGCCCCGGGCTCGCCGCAGGCCGGCCCAGCCGACCAGTCCGAGCCCGGCGATCATCATGGCCCACGTCTCCGGCTCGGGCACCGGCGCCAGGTGCACGAACTTCGTGAGCTGGAAGCCGTAGGCGTAGCGCTCGCCGTCGGCGCCTGCGATGAACTGGCTCACGAACCCGGCGTTCGTGAAGGTGGCCGCGCCGACGTCGACCTGGATGGTCTGCAGCAGCTCGAACACGCAGCACTCTTCCCGCGGCGGGTACGAGAGCATGTGGGGCCCTTCCGGCGGCAGGCCGATGATCGTGGCCAGGTCGATCTGGAAGGCCTGCTGGTGGGCTTCGTCGGAGAAGCTGCGGCTCGTGTGGAAGGTCTCCTGCGCCTGGTCGGCCGGGCTGAACCAGCCGTCGTCCGCCTGGAAGACACCGGTGCTGGTGTCGCCCATGGGTGAAGGGGCGGGCGCGTCGCCCGGCACCGTGAACACGCTGCCGTCGGGGTTGGTGATGCTCACGGTGTACCAGTTGCCGCTGCGGCCGAAATCGGGGTTGCCGTCGTACCAGGAGATCGAGCCGGGGCCCGCATCCCCGCCTTCCGCCCGGTCCGGAATGAGCGTGATGGTGCCGCGGATCGTGCCGCCCGCCCAGTCCGACGGGACGTTGTTGTTCGCGGCCACCTGCGCCCCGTCCTGCAGCACCGTGGGCGTGATCACCCCCGTGAAGGCGAACGTCTCGGGCAGCAGCGGGTGCCGGTACCACGGCGGGATGCCGCGCGAGGCGAGGGCAGGGGCCGCCGCGGCGGCCATCAGGGTGGACAGGGTGAGCGTGCGTAACCAGTTCATGGCGGTTCCTCCTGCGCGCCTCGGCGAGGCGCTGCAGGCGGAGCGGGTGGCAATCCGCTTGCCTGGTGTCAGTTCGCGACAGGGCCGTGCGGAGCGGCCAGTCCCACGTAGGTTTTCGGCAGCGGACGGGCGTAGTCGCCGGCCTTGCTCGTGCCGAGCCCCAGGGACACGAGCGACTCGGCGAGCTTCACCGCCGCCACCACGCCGTCCACCACCGGCACCCCCAGCGCCTGCTGCAACCGCCGGCACAGGTCGGCCATGCCCGCGCAGCCGAGCACGATGGCCCCGGAGCGGTCACGGGCGAGCGCGTCGCGGGCGCTCGCGAGGATGCGTCCGTAGGCGTCGCTGGCCGGGTCCTCAAGTTCCAGCACGGCGATGTCGGTGCCGTGGATGCCGCGGCAGGTGCGCTCGAAGCCGTATTGCACGACGAGGTGTTCGGCGATCACGCAGGTGCGCGTGAGGGTGGTCACCACCGAGAAGCCGGTGGCGAGCATCGAGGCGCAATGGAAGGCGGCCTCGGCGATGCCGATCACGGGGCCGGACGCCAGTTCGCGCGCGGCGGCGAGGCCCGGGTCCCCGAAGCACGCGATGACGAACGCGTCCGCGCCCGCGGCCTGTCCGAGGCGCACCTGTTCGGTGACTCCCGCGGCGCCCCAGACCTCGTCGTGGTGGCCCTCGATCGACGGCGCGCCGAAGCTCGGCTGCGTCGCGACGATGCGGGTGCCGGGCGCCGCCACGGCCTGGGCCGCATGGCCGATGGCCGCGGTCATCGAGGCCGTGGTGTTGGGGTTGATCACGTCGATGCGCATGGCGTGTATACAAAAAGATCAAGGATGGCGCCGTCGCTGCAAGTCGCGCGCCCGGGCGTCGGCCCGGGATGAACCAGTTCGGTGCGTCGAAAGGGGGCGGTTCGTGGCATACCCTTTGCATACAGTCCCGCGCATGGTCCAGGACTCCTCCCTCGTGCTCACGGCGTTGGTGAAGCGGTATGGCGACACCGTCGCCGTGGCCGGCATCGACCTCAAGATCCCGTCCGCCAGCTACTGCTGCCTGCTCGGGCCGTCGGGCTGCGGCAAGACGTCCACGCTGCGGATGATCGCGGGCCACGAGACGGTCAGCAGCGGCGAGATCCTCCTCGGCGGCAAGTACATCACCCGCAGCGCACCGGCCGACCGGGGCACCGCGATGATGTTCCAGAGCTATGCGCTGTTCCCGCACCTCTCGGTGCTCGACAACGTCGCGTTCAGCTGGAAGATGCGCGGCCGGTCCGAGGCCGAGCGCCACAAACGCGCGCGCGAGCTGCTCGACCTCGTCTCGATGGGCGCGCTCGCGCAGCGGCTGCCGTCGCAGCTGTCGGGTGGCCAGCAGCAGCGCGTGGCGCTCGCCCGCGCGCTGATGACCGAACCCCGCGTGCTGCTGCTCGACGAGCCGCTGTCCGCCCTCGACCCGTTCCTGCGCGTGCAGATGCGCGCCGAACTCAAGCGCTGGCAGCAGGAGCTCGGCTTCACGTTCGTGCACGTCACCCACTCGCAGGAAGAGGCCATGGCCCTCGCGGACCAGGTCGTCGTGATGAACAACGCGCGCATCGAGCAGGCCGGGTCGCCGCGCGAGGTGTTCAACGCGCCGCGCTCCGAATTCGTCGCCCGCTTCATGGGCGCGCACAACGTCATCGATTCCCCCGCCGGCCCGATCGCGGTGCGCGCCGACCGGCTCGCGCTGCACCGCACGCCGGTGCCCGATGCGCGCGAGGTGGCCGTGCGTGCTGTCGAGTACCAGGGCACCTGCGTGCTCGTGAAGGTGAGCCCGGTGGCCGGTGGCGCCGAGACCTTCTGGACCGCCTCGGTGCCCGATGCCGTGTTCGACGCCGGCCCGCTGGCCCCTGGTGAAACCGTCTACGCGTCGTGGCCCGCGCGCGATGCCCACGCGCTCGTGGCCTGACCCCTCTTTTGCCCCCTGGAGAACCCATGTCCGACTCGTCCAACAAGCTCGACACGACCCGCCGCAGCCTGATCAAGGGCGCGGCCGCCGCCGGCGGCGCCATCGCCTTCCCGTTCGTGCATGCACAGGAGAAGATCACGCTGCGCTACCTGGGCACCGCGGTGAACCAGGACAAGGCCATCGCCGAGAAGTTCGAGGCCGACACCGGCATCAAGATCCAGTACATCCCGGTCACCACCGACGACGTCACGAAGCGCGCCGTGACGGCACCCAACTCGTTCGACCTGATCGACACCGAGTACTTCTCTCTGAAGAAGATCCTGCCCACCGGCAACCTGCTGGGCATCGACACGAAGCGCATCAAGAACGCCGACAAGATCACGCCGCTGTTCACGAAGGGCGAGATCGGGGGCAAGAAGGTCGGCGACCAGGGCACGGCCCCGAAGAAGGTGATGTACCTCGAGTCGCCCACGTCGAAGACGTTCTCGGCCGCCCCCACGCAGTTCATGACGCTGATCCCCACCGTCTACAACGCCGACACGCTGGGCATCCGGCCCGACCTGATCAAGCGGCCCATCTCGTCGTGGGCGGAGTTGCTGAACCCGGAGTTCAAGGGCAAGTCGGCCATCCTGAACATCCCGAGCATCGGCATCATGGACGCGGCCATGGTGGTGGAGGCCGCGGGCCTCTACAAGTACCCCGACAAGGGGAACATGACGAAGAAGGAGATCGACCTCACGATCAAGGTGCTGATCGAGGCGAAGAAGAACGGCCAGTTCCGCGCGCTGTGGAAGGACTTCAACGAAAGCGTGAACCTGATGGCCTCGGGCGAGGTGGTGATCCAGTCGATGTGGTCGCCGGCCGTGACGGCCGTGCGCACGAAGGGCATCGCGTGCACGTTCCAGCCGCTCAAGGAAGGCTACCGCGCGTGGGCCGCGGGCTTCGGCGTGCCGAAGTCGGTGACGGGCCGCAAGGCCGATGCCGTCTACGAGTTCATCAACTGGTTCCTCGACGGCTGGGCCGGCGCGTACCTCAACCGCCAGGGCTACTACAGCGCGGTGCTCGAGACGGCCAAGGCCAAGATGGAGCCGTACGAGTGGGCCTACTGGATGGAAGGCAAGGCCGCCGCGAAGGACATCAAGAGCCCGAACGGCGACCTGCTGCAGAAGGCCGGCGGCGTGCGCGACGGCGGCAGCTACGAGGAACGCATGGGCGGCATCGCGTGCTGGAACGCCATCATGGATGAAAACGCCTACATGGTTCAAAAGTGGAATGAATTCGTCGCCGCCTGACGAAGCGCGTCATCCCGGCGAACGCCGGGACCCACTGCCTCCTCGGTGAGCCCCCTTGAAATCACTGCACCTTCCGCCGTGGCTGCAGGCGACTCCGTTCGCCCTGGTCTTCGCGCTCTTCCTCGTGCTCCCCCTGCTGCTCGTCGCCACGGTGAGCTTCTGGCAGGCGACCGACTACGAGCTGATCCCCGCGTTCACGGTGAAGAACTACGTCGACGTGTTCAACGGCTGCGCGAACACCGAGGAGCTGTGCGTCACGTTGAAGACCTACCTGTCGACGCTGAAGTTCTGCGTGCTGGTGTGGGCCATCACGCTGCTGCTCGGCTTCCTCGTGGCGTACTTCCTCGCGTTCCACGTGCAGTCCACGTCCATGCAGACGCTGCTGTTCGTGCTGTGCACGGTGCCGTTCTGGACGTCGAACGTGATCCGCATGATCTCGTGGGTGCCGCTGCTCGGGCGCAACGGGCTCGTGAACCAGGGGCTGCTGGGGCTGGGCGTGGTCGACTCACCGGTGGAGTGGCTGCTGTTCAGCGACTTCTCGGTGGTGCTGGCCTTCGTGCACCTCTACACGATGTTCATGATCGTGCCGATCTTCAACTCGATGAAGCGCATCGACCCCGCGCTGATCGAGGCCTCGCGCGATTCGGGTGCCACGGGCTGGCAGACGGTGTGGAACGTGGTGGTCCCGCTGTGCCGCACCGGCATCGTCATCGGCTCGATCTTCGTGGTGACCATCGTGATGGGCGACTTCGTCACCATCGGCGTGATGGGCGGCCAGCAGATCGCCTCGGTCGGCAAGGTGATCCAGGTGCAGACCTCGTACCTGCAGTTCCCGATGGCCGCGGCCAATGCGGTGATCCTGCTCGCCACCACGCTGATGATGGTGTGGGCCCTGACGCGTGTGGTCGACCTGCGGAGGGAGCTGTGAGCGCCTCCCGCCGCCCCCCCGCCTTCTACGGCCTCGCGGCCGTCTTCGCGCTGTTCGTGCTGTTCCTCTACGGACCGATGTTCGTGATCTTCGTGCTGAGCCTGCAGGGCCCCGAGGGCGGCCTCACCTTCCCGATGCGCGGCTTCTCGTTCCACTGGTTCGGCAAGCTCTGGGAAGGCATGGGCGTGGTGGACATCGCTGCCGCGTTCCGCCGCTCGGTGGCGCTGGGCGCCGTGGTGATGGTGCTGACGGTGCTGCTGTCGCTCGGCGCGGGGCTCGCCTTCCGCCGCCGGTTGAACGGGGCGGGGGCGCTGTTCTACACGTCGGTGGCGAGCCTGATCATGCCGTCGATCGTGGTGTCGCTCGGCATCGGGCTGCAGTTCCGGCTCGTCGACACCGGCCTGCAGGCGCTGCTCACACAGTGGGGACTCGACGGGCTGCTCGAAGGCTACGGCACCGCGATGGGCCTCTACACCTCGGCCCTGGGCGCCCACCTGACGTGGACGCTGCCGTTCGGTCTGCTCATCATGCTGGCGGTGTTCAACCGATTCAACCCGGCCTACGAGGAGGCCGCGCGCGACCTGGGCGCCACGCCATGGCAGGGCTTCCGCCACGTGGTGCTGCCGCTCGTCGCGCCGAGCCTCGTGGGCGTCGGCATGTTCGGCTTCACGCTGAGCTGGGACGAGATCGCGCGCACGTCGCAGGCCATCGGCGACGTCAACACGCTGCCCCTCGAACTGCAGGGACTGACCAGCACGGTGACCACGCCGGCCATCTACGCGCTGGGCACGGTGACGACGCTCGTGTCGTTCGTGGTGATGGGGGCCACGTGGGCGCTGGTCACCTGGCTGGGCCGCAAGCGGTAGCGGCCCGGCACCGGATCACTTCAGCGATTCGATCAGGTCGATGTAGCCCTGCTGCGCCGACTCCTTCGACGAGCCCTTCAGTTCGTTCCAGGCGTCCCACTTCGCGCGGTCGACGAACTGGGTCATGCCGGGACGTTCGGTGTTGACATCACCTTCGCTGCCCTGCTTGTAGAAGGCGTACAGCTTGAGCAGCGTCATGTTGTCGGGCTTCTCCGGCAGGTTCTTGGAATCGGCGCGGGCGGCTTCGAACTGGGTGGCGAGGTCGGACATGGGAGGCTCCTGGGAGGGCGTGGAAATTCCGCGATTGTGAACCAAATCGAACGGTCGTTCGATTCCAGGTGTGGGCGTCGGACAAGCCATCTGCCGTAAAGTTCCACCGTTCGACCCCGAGGAGTTCCCCTTGATCTCGCTGACCACCCTCGCGGTGTTCGCCGGCGCCGCGCTGCTGATGGCGCTCACGCCCGGCCCCAACATGCTGTACCTGATCTCCCGTTCGCTGTGCCAGGGCTGGCGCGCGGGCCTGATGTCCTGGGTGGGCGTGGTGCTCGGCTTCACCGTGCACATGTGCTCGGCCGCGCTGGGCCTCACGGCGCTGTTCATGGCCGTGCCGCTCGGCTACGAGGTGCTGAAGTTCGCGGGCGTGTGCTATCTGCTGTGGATGGCGTGGCAGGCCGTGAAGCCCGGCGCGTCGTCGCCGTTCGAGGCGCGCGAACTGCCCGACGAATCGCCGCGGCGGCTGTTCACGATGGGGCTGCTGACCAGCATCCTGAACCCCAAGGTCGCGATCTTCTACCTGTCGGTGCTGCCGCAGTTCATCTCGCCGGAGCACGGCTCGGTGCTCGGGCAGAGCCTGGCCCTCGGCTCGACGCAGATCCTGATCGGGGCTTCCGTCAACCTCGCGGTGACCCTCGGCGCGGCGCGCATCGCGCGGTGGTTCGCGCGCAATCCCGCGTGGCTCGCGGTGCAGCGCTACGTCATGGGCCTCGTGCTGGGCGCGCTCGCCGTGCGCCTGCTGGTGGAGCAGCGCCGCGCGGTCTGAGCCTCTCCGGCCGCTTTGCACCAAGGTGCAATTTACTTTCGCGCCACCCGCTCGAAGAATCGCCACGATGAGACACACCGTGGCGAGGCGCCTGGCGGCGCAGGGGTGCAAGGCCGGGTTGCTGATGGCGCTCGGGTTGCCGTCGGCTTTCGCCGAGGGCTGGCTGCCCGACAGGTTCAAGGACCCGGCCACGGGTGAGCTCGACCTGTCCGACTGGCTGCTCGAGCAGAAGGGCTTCCTGCCGGTGCCCATCATCATCACCGAGCCGGCCGTCGGGTACGGTGGCGGCATCGCCCCGGTCTTCTTCCTCGATTCCATCAAGAACTCGGCGGAGAAGGCCAAGGAGACGGGCCACTACACCCCGCCGGACATCGTCGCCCTGGCGGCGTTCGGCACCGAAAACGGCACATGGGGCGCGGGGGGCGGCGGCATGTTCACGTTCCGGGAGGACCGCTACCGCTGGCGCGGCGGCGTGGCCCGCACCAACGTCAACCTCGACTTCTACGGCGCCGGGGGGCTGATCGGCCCGCTCGCCTACAACCTCGACGGATGGATGTCGGTGCAACACGGCATGGTGCGCCTCGGCGAGAGCAACGCCTGGGCCGTGCTGCGTTGGAACTACTTCAGCCTGGAGAACAAGTTCGACCTGCCCGGGCAGGCCGGCCAGTTCGTCGACACCACCCGCACGAACAAGGCCTCGGGCCTGGGCGTGTCGCTCGAGTACGACTCGCGCGACAACCTCTTCACACCCAACACCGGCTGGACCGGCAGTCTCGACCTCACGTTCTACGACCCCGACATCGGCAGCGACACCCGCTTCCAGTCGTACCGGGCCCACGTCTTCAGCTACTGGAAGGTGTCGCCCGTGCTCGTGCTGGGCCTGCGCGCCGACGGTCGCGCCGCCGAGGGCGACGTGCCGTTCTACATGCTGCCCTTCGTCGACCTGCGCGGCGTGCCCGCGATGCGGCTGCAGGACACCCGCACCGCCGTGCTCGAGACCGAACTGCGCTGGAACCTCGACCACCGCTGGGCCCTCGTCGGGTTCCTCGGCGGCGGCAAGGCCTGGGGGACCCGCGAGGACTTCTCCGACGGTGCGAGCACGGTCTCGAAGGGCGCGGGCTTCCGGTACCTGATCGCGAGCAAGCTCGGGATCTACGTGGGCATGGACATGGCCTGGAGCACGCAGGACAAGGCCTGGTACATCCAGGTGGGCAACGCCTGGCGGTGATGCATCACGTCCCGGCCTGAGGCCGGGACGGCGGTCACTTCGCCGCCGGCTTGACGTTGATCGCCACCGACTCGGTCACCTTCGCCACCACCTGGTCGTTGGCCTTGACCTCCTTCAGCACCTTGGGGTCGCGAACCTGCACGTCGACCACGCGGCCTTCCGGACCCTGCAGCTTCACCAGCTTGCGCTTCTTGTCGACGCTCAGCACGTTGGCGACGATGGTGGTGGTCTTCAGCACGGCACCGCCCGGCTTCGCGCCGTCCTTGGCGGTGGCGGTCGAATCGCCCTCGACCTTCTCGCGGATGCCGTCGCCGCCCTTGACCAGCGCGAGGCCCACGGCGGCCCGGTAGTCGAGCTGCACGCGGTCGCCGACCTTGACCTGCTCGAGGTTGCGCACGGCCGGGTCGACCGCGTAGTCGCCGATGTTGCCGCTCGGGCCCTTGATGGACACGGTGCGGGCCGCCGCGTCGACGGCGGTGATCTCGCCCACCACGGTGATGCGCACGCCGTCGGCGGCGGCGTCGGCCACGGTGGGGGTGGCCGCCTGGGCATGGACCGTCGAGACACTCGACATCGCGGCGATCGACAGGGCGACGAGCAGGGCGTTGGGAAGGGACTTCATCGGGGTCTCCTGGGTGCGGGTTGAAGATCAGAGGGCATCGGCCGGGGCCGGCGCGGAGGATGAACGCCGGCTCGGCGGCAACAGCAGGCCGGCGAGCCAGGGGAACAGCAGCACGGACACGAGGCCGGCCGCAACGAGTTCGGTGGCGTGGAAGCGGGTCATCTGTCCCACCGCCACGGCCGCCGAGGTCAGCGCGACGATCAGGGACAGCGATGTTGCGGCGTAGAGGCCCACGGCGGCGGTCTCGCGCGCCGTGAGGGGATTCAGGAACACCAGCGCCGGCAAGCCCCGCACGACGAGCAGGAGCAGCGTCAGCAGCGCCACGGCCCCGAGCGCGGCGGGCTGGGCGAACAGGGCCCGCACCTCGAGCTGCATGCCGCTCGTGACGAAAAAGACCGGCACCATCACGCCGAAGCCCACGGCATCGAGCTTGTGGGCGAGTACCTCGCTGCGCGGGTTGCGGTTGGCCTGGCCGACCGCCAGGCCGGCGGCGAAGGCGCCGAGGGCCAGGTCGAGCCCGAAGTTCTCGGCCAGCACCACGAGCGCGATGACGAGCAGCATGCAGACCCGCACCGGCCATTGGCCGCTGCGGTGCATCGTCCGCGCGAGCATGCCCAGCAGTCCCGGGGGACGGATGCGCAGCGAGGCCCAGCACACCGCCACCGCGATGGCCGCGAAGAGCGCGGTGAGCCCCACCTGGGTCAGCTGGTGGCCGGGCCCGGCGAACAGCGCCGACATCAGCAGGATCGGCCCCACCTCGCCCATCACGCCGCAGGCCGTGGCGGCGATGCCCGTCGGCGTGCCGGTGAGGCCCGCGTCGCGCAGGATCGGCGCGATCACGCCCAGCGCGGTGGTGGACAACGCGAGCGCCACCACGGCCGGGTTGTGCAGGAAGCCCAGGTGGGCGAGACCGAAGGCGACCGCGCCGGCCAGCGCGAGCGAAAGCAGCCAGCCGGCCGCGCCCCGGCGCAACGGTGCGCCGCCCAGCGTGCCGAAGTCGATCTCGGTGCCGGCGAGGAAAAAGAGCAGGGCGACGCCGATCCGCGCGAGGACCGGCAGGGCGCCATCGAATGCCGCGAGGCCGAGCCCTTCCGGGCCGATCAGCACGCCGAGCAGCAGTTCGAGCGCCACGACCGGCAGCCGCAGCGCGGCGAGCCGGTCCGACAGCCAGGGGGCCATCGCCGCGGCGAGCATCACCCACAGCAGGGACGGGACCCCTCCGGTCTCGGCCATGGCGGCTCAGCGGCGGAAGCCGCCGTGGAACCCGCCGCCACCGAGCCGCCCGCCGCCGAACGAGCGCTGCATGCCGCCGCGAGCGCCCTCGAAGCGGTTGGCGCGGTCCATGCCGGCCATGCGGCCCGCGCGGTCGTGGTCGAGTTGCTGGCCGATGTCGGGGGCACGTTCGCCGCCGCCACCCGCGCCGGGCCGCTGCACGAGGTTCGGGTTGCGTTGCCCGGCGCCCCCTTCGCCGAGGCGGCTGGCCGGAGCCGCGCCGCCGCCCGGGTTCACGGGCTGCCAGCCGCCGTCGGTGTGCTTCTGCCAGCCGTCGCCCGTGTTGCGGTAGACGTTGCCGTCGTGGCCCGCGTAGACGTCGTCGCCGATGTGGCCCACGCCGCCCTGGTCGCCGTGGATGCCGCCGACCTTCGTCACGTTCCCCGTGTTCGGGTTGTAGACGAAGCCCTTGTTGCCGGACACCGTGTTGCCGGTGAAGGTGTTGCCTGCGACACCCCGGGTGCCGCCGGCCACCACGCCACCAGGGCCGGTGACGACCCCGCGCGAGCCGGCCGCGAAGTTGCCCGTGTACACGTTGCTGACCACGCCGCGCTGCCCGGCCGCGGTGATGCCGGTGCGCGAGTTGTAGGCGATGCCGGACCGCGTGGCCCACTGGTTGCCGGTCCAGGCATCGAAGCCGCCGGTGTAGCGCGACACGGCCGCGGTGTTGCCCCAGCGCTGGTAGATCGGGCCGGTGTAGCCCGCCCAGCCACCCGGGCCCCACGCCGCCATGCCGCCGCGCGGGCCGTAGGCGGCGCCACCCCACCACCCGCCCCAGCCGTAGCCCCACGGTCCCCAGTACGGATACGGGCCCCAGCCCCAGCCCCACGCCGACGTGGCGGCCCCCCAGGCCCAGCCGAAGCAGAAGCCGAAGAACCAGCCCGTCCACGGCGTGTACGTCACCGCGGTGGCATAGCCGTAGGTGGGCGGGTAGCCGACCCAGATGGTGCCGAGCCACGGGTCGTACACGTAGCCGGTGCCGTAGACCACGACCCCGGTCACCGGGTCGATGTACGTGCCTTGGTAGCCGGCCGCATACCCTTCGTAGACCACGTCGCCCTGCACGCCGTAGATGCGCACGTAGGTCACGTAGTGCAGCGGCGACGCGGGCGGGATGCCGTAGATCACGGCCGGCACGGTGGTGGCCACCACCCAGGGGCCCTGCTCGGAGGTCGCGACGAACCACACGCCGTTCTCGAGTGCGTAGAACGTGCGGTCGTCGATGCGGATCACCGGCGTGGCCGAGTTCTGCGCGTACTGCAGCGCCGTGCCGGGGATGCCGCTCCACTGCACCGCGCCGTCGAATCGCAGCGGCTGCATCTTCGTCTGCGAGATGCGCACCGCGGCCGTCTGCGGCACCGTGGCCGCGATGGCGGCCTCGTGCGCCTGCGGCGTGCCGGCCACCGACGCCTTCGCGTTTTCCTTCGGGCTGTCGTCGGGGATCTTGGCGAAGTCCTCCGGCAGCGCGTTCGCGGCCACGTAGGTCCACGGGCCGTTCTCGCCCGGGCCGCGGAACCACCGGCCCGACAGCAGCAGGTACACCTGCTGGTCGCCGTTGTCGCGGAAGATGTTGCCCGTGGTGTTCGACACGTACAGCAGCCGCGTGCCCGGGACGGGCGTCCAGCTCCAGTCGCCGTCGCTCACGACCAGTTCGGTGGGCCGCATCGCGATGACGATGGCGGGCACGGTCCCTGTCTTCAGCGACGGCGGTTTCTCCGCGGACTTGGCGCCCTGGGCGGTGGACACCGTGGTGCCGCTGAGCAGGTCGGCGGCGCGGTTCTTTTCGGCCACCTCGCGCAGCGCCGCGAGGTCGGCGCTTTCGCGCGGCAGCACCGTCCATTCGGACGAAAGGGACGTGGCGGTGAGCCATCCGTCGAACACGTGCAGGTAGTGCCGGCCATCGGCGTCGCGCACGAGCAGCACGCGGGTGTTGATCACGCGCTGCAGCGGATTGCCCTGCAGCGTGCCGTAGTGCGGGTTGCCGTCGATCGTCACGAGGATCGCCGGCCGGCGCGAGAACACCACGGCGGGCGGATCGTTGCGCAGCGGCAGCGCTTCCGCGGAGCGGCCGGCCGCGGCGTTGTGCAGCTGGCTTTCGAGCAGGTCGAGCGGGATGGTGCGCGTGCGCGTGGCCGCGTCCTTCTGCAGCGCGTCCACCCAGGCCTGCGCCTCGTTGCCGGCCGTCGGGAACTCGGCGTGGGCGATGCGGATGTGGTCGAGCGTCACGCGCCGCGCCCCCTTGTCGACGAGCGTGTTCGCCTCGATCGACACGGTGCCGTAGGTGTTGCGCGTCTTGTCGCCCGAGCCTTCGCGCGCCACGACCGCGGCGAGCGCCTTCAGCACGCCGCCGTCCCAGTGGTCGAGCTGCGGCGGGTACACGAGCAGGCTCAGCGTCCCGCTGACCTTCACTGCAAAGGGCCAGGGAGTGTCGGCCGGACCCGGGGCGGGCGGTGCGGGCGCGGCGAAGGCCGGCGCGGCCAGCGAGGCAGCGCCGAGCGCGAGGAGACCGCGGCGGTCGAGGAGCACGTCGTTCATCGCAGGGCCCTCGGGTCAGAACACCAGCGTGGCGGTGCCCATCACGGTGGCGGTGCTGTCGATCCGGTTGCGGCTGCTGATCGTGGGGACCCAGCGCAGCGACAGCGACAGCGGCGTGCCGCCGCTCACCTTCGCGTCGTACGTGACGATCGGGCCGAGCGCCACGTCCCAGCCGCGGAAGCCGCCGAGGCGGTCGGCCGTGGGGCCGCTGTCGTGGCCGATCTGCTGCGTGGTGCCGACGACCAGGCCGGCGGACAGGCCGTCGCGGAAGCGCCGCAGCACCATCGCGTCGAGCGTGAAGAGCGGCGCGTTCTTGTAGTCCGTGTCCTCGTTCCGCGTGTAGAACTGCATGCCCGCCGTCACGTCGAACTGCAGCGAATGCTGCGGCAGGATGGCGGTGTAGGCCACCTGCGGGATGTAGGTCCAGTTGTTCAGGCTGGTGTTGGCGAGCTGCGACGGGTCGTACTTGCCCGTGGGCGCCCAGATGTTGACGCTGAGCGCGAGGTGTTCGGTCTTCGAGATGTGGAAGCCCGCGATCAGCGGCGTGAAGTACAGGTCGAACAGGCCCGAGGCCGAGTCCTCCTGGCTGCCCGCCAGCGGGCCGGCCGCGAACGAGGCCTTCACCTTCGTGTAGAGGAACGGCAGCGTGATCGACGACGCGAAGTTCCACGGACCGGTGTGGGTGTCCCACACCTTCATGAAGGTCGCGAGCGTGAACGACACCTTCGCGTCGATGCCGGCCGACACGCTGCCCGCGATGGGCGCCGGGCGCGATCCCTTGAGGTCGCCGTCGAGGTAGATCTGCCCGAGGTTCACCGCGAAGATCGGCGAGGGCGGCACGATGCCGGCGTTCGGGGTCACGCTGGTGCCGGTCACCGGGCGGCCGAGGGCACCCTCGGTGGCCTGGGCCGCGGTGCCGCACGCCAGGGTGGCCACGAGGGTTGTCATGACACGGCAGGTCCGGTTCCACGCTGGCATCGTCTTCTCCCTGGTTCGGCGCGCCGGCCGACGAGGCTCGCCGGCGCCAGCGAGTTATCCCGCAGTTGCCCGGGGGGTGTCTATGGCACTTTGGTGCAGATCGCCGGAGGCGGCCGGTGCAGAATCCCCCGATGCAGAAGATCCGGATCGTTGCCGCACTCGCCCTCCTCGCCGTGGTCGCCTTCGCGACCAATCCGTCGCCGGAACGCCACCGCGCGAAAGTGCGGCAGGCCATCGCCGAACGCAGTCCCCTCGCCGGGGCCCTGGGCATCGGTGCGCTCACCGCGTTCGTGTCCACGTACCACCCGCTCGGCGTGCTGTCGTACACCACGGTCGACGGCCGCGTGGTGTCGGTGGGCGCGTTCGGCTACGTCCACGTGCGCGGCGCCTGACCTTGACCCCGGTGGCGCGCGGCACGCACACTGCGCGGTGCCATCACACCGGGAGGAGTTCATGAAGAAGATCCACGCCGTGCGCGGCGCCGCCGCGGTCCTGCTGTTCGGTCTCGGCGTGGCCACCGGCCTCGTCGCGCAGACCACCGATTCGCCGCAGCGCGTCGAACTCAAGCGCGCCGACCTGTCGGGCGCGCCCGGCATGGAGGTCATCACGTCCACCGCCGAGTACAAGCCGGGCGAGAAGATCGACCTCCACTTCCACCACGGCCTGGAGGCCGCCTACATCGTCCAGGGCGCCCGCGTGCAGGTGCCCGGCAAGGACCCGATGCTGCTGGCCACCGGCAGCTCGCTGCTGAACCTGCGCGACGTGAAACACGGTGGCTTCACGGTGGTGGGCGACACCTCGTTGAAGCTCTACACGGTGCACGTGGTCGACAAGGGCAAGCCGCTCTATGACCCGGGCCATTGACCCCGTCACGCTGAAGACCGCCGTCGTGTCGGTGGCCGTTGCCGCGCTGGGTGCCGCCGCGGCCCTCGTGTGGCTGCCCGGCGCGGCGCCCGCCACCGTGGTGTTCTTCGCGGTGATCGCGGCCATCGCGCTGTTCGGCGCCACGAAGGCCGCGCGGGTCGCGTGGTCGCTGTTCCGCCAGCTCACGCGCTGACGATGGACCAGCCCATCACCGGCTTCCACCAGGACGACGAACGGCACTGGGTCGCCGAACTGGCCTGCGGTCACAATCAGCATGTGCGGCACGATCCGCCCTGGCAGCTCCGGCCGTGGGTGATCACCGCCGAAGGGCGGTCCGCGGCACTCGGCTGGGTGCTCGCGTGCCGCAAGTGTGACCAGGGGGCGGCGCGAGACCGTCCCTGACAACGACAAGACAGGGACGAGACGATGCTGGGTGTCTGGAAGATGGCCCTCGGGCCGATGCTGCTCGTGCAGGGGCGGCGCACGCGCCTGAAGGCGCTGCGGTTGCCGGAGGCGGCCGGTCCGCGGGCGGGACTCGAGGGCGACCCCGAGGCGGGTGACGCGTTGCGCCTGCTCGTGGTGGGCGACTCCTCCGCCGCGGGCGTCGGGGTCGAGCACCAGCACCAGGCGCTGGCGCAGCCGGTGGCACAGCGCCTCGCGGCGCGCACGGGCCGGCCGGTGCGGTGGCAGCTCGTCGCGCGCTCGGGCATCCACACCGGCGAGGCCCTGACCCTCGCGGCCGCGTCGAACCTCGAGCCCGCCGACGTCGTGGTGATCGCCCTGGGGGTCAACGACGTCACGGCGCAGCGCCTCGGCCGGCGGTTCATCGCCGACTACCGCGCGCTGTCGGACCACCTCGTCGCGCGCACCGGCGCACGGGTCGTGATCGTCAACGGCGTGCCGCCGATGCACGTGCTGCCGCAGGTGCCGCAGCCGCTGCGCTGGTACCTCGGCCAATGCGCGTTCCGCAACGACGCCGCGCTGGCCGCCTGGGCCCGCACACGGCCCACCCACGAGTACCTGCCGCTGCAGTGGGCGGCGCGCCCCGAGCAGTTCGCGCACGACGGCTACCACCCCGGGCCGGGGCAGTATGCGCAGTGGGCGGTGGTGGTGGCGGAACGCGCGGCGCTGAGGGTCGGGGCGCAAGTCCAGGCCTCGGCGCCCGCCCGGCGCGGTTGACGGTCGGCCATGGCCCTCGACCTCGCTCCGCTCTGGGACTTCGCCCGCCCCGCCGTCTCCGAGCAGCGTTTCCTCGCTGCCATGGGCGAGGCTGTGGGCGACGACCAGCTGATCCTGCGCACCCAGGTGGCCCGCACGCACGGGCTGCGGCGCGACTTCGTGCGCGCCCTGGCCCTTCTCGACGAGATGGCGCCCGCGGTGGCGCGGGCCGGGCCCGAGGCGCGGGTGCGGCATGCGCTGGAGCGCGGGCGGTGCCGTGTGTCGGCCGCCCACCCGCGTGAGGCGATCACGCCGACCGACCGGGACCTCGCCCGGGCCGACTACGAGGTCGCGGCCACGCTCGCGCGCGAGTCCGCCCTCGACGCGCTGGCGGTCGATGCCCTGCACATGCTGGCGCTGGTCGACACGGCCCCGGCGGACCAGTTGCGCCGCAACCGCGAGGCGCTGGCGGTCGCCGCCGCCAGCACGCAGCCGGATGCCCGCCGCTGGGAGGCACCGCTGCGCAACAACATCGGTCTCGCGCTGCATGCGTCGGGGCGCTTCGACGAGGCCCTCGCCGAGTTCCGGCAGGCGGTGGTGCTGCGCGAGGCGCAGGCGAACCCCGGCGCCACGCGCATCGCGTGGTGGATGGTGGCGTGGACGCTGCGTTCGATGGGCGACCATGCCGAGGCCCTGGCCGTGCAGCAGCGCCTCGCGCGCGAAGGCGACGCGGCCGGCGAACCGGATCCGCACGTGTTCGCCGAACTGGTCCAGCTGCACCGGGCGCTCGGCGACCCCGAGTCGGCGGCGGCGGCCGAGGCGCGGCGGGAGGCGCTGAAGTCGCGTTGAATCCGCGTACAGTGCGCCCCATCGCTCCCGAGGACCGTCGAATGAATTTCCCGCCCCGCGCGCTGGTGCTGGCCGCCGCGCTGATCGCCGGCACGCCCGCGTTCGCGATGACCGAGACCGAGGCCGCCGCCAACGTCATGTACTTCGCGTTCGCGACGCAGGAGGGCGAGTTGTGCGAGAAGCTCGGCTACCCGGGCCGCGCCACGTTCCGCGCCTGGGAGCAGGAGAACGCCGGGGTGTTCGTGGCCTCGATGCGCCGCGTCGAGGACCATGCCGCCGAGGCGCTGAAGATCAGCCGCGACGAGGCCCGCCAGACCTCGGCCGCGCTGTTCGACCGGCTCAAGGGCCGCTACGACCGGGAGTTCGCGCCGGACGTCAGTGCCCGGTCGTGCGGGCGCTTCGGCGAGACGCTGCGGCTGTACGCGTCGAAGCTGGTTCGCAGCTGACGGGCTTCAGCGCGGCGCGGCGGCCCAGTCCGTCAGCCGGCCGTTGTGCATCGTGCCGATGTCGTCGGCGAGCGTGCGGGCTTCCGAGTGGTGGTGGGTGACGAGCATCGCCGTCTGGCCGGCGCGGTGCAGGATGTCGCGCACCTCGACGGACAACCGCTCGCGCGTGGCCCCGTCCAGGTTCGAGAACGGTTCGTCGAGCAGCAGCAGCGCGGGCTCCGGCGCGAGCGCGCGCGCGAGCGCGATGCGCTGCTGCTGCCCGCCCGACAGCTGGTGCGGGTAGCGTTCGCCGGCGTCGGCCAGGTCCACCAGCGCGAGCAGCTCGGCCACGCGCGCGCGCCGCTCCGGCGCGGGTCGGCGGCGCAGGCCGAAGGCCACGTTCTCCGCGGCCGACAGGTGCGGGAACAGCGCGTACTCCTGGAACATCATGCCCACGCGCCGCCGCTCGGGCTGCACGTGGACGCCGGGCGCCGACAGCACCGAGCCGCCCAGCCGCACCTGGCCCGCGCGCACCGGCTCGAAGCCCGCGATGGCCTTCAGCACCGTGGTCTTGCCGCAGCCCGAGGGGCCGAGCAGGCAGCCGATGCGGCCCGCTTCGAGGGACAGGGACACGCCCGCCACCGCGGGGTGGCCGTCGCGCGCGCCGTCGTACACCACGGACAGGTCGTCGAGTTCGAGCCGGACGCTCATGGATTTCCTTCAGGGGTGGCCGCGCCGAGCGGGTCGCGGGCCAGCAGCACGACCGGCAGCAGGCCGGCGAGCACGATGATCAGCGCCGCGATGGCGCCCTCTTCATAGGTGCCCCGCGCGGCCTCGGCATACAGCCAGGTGGCGAGGGTGTCGAAGTTGGCCGGACGCAGCAGCAGCGTGGCGGGCAGCTCCTTCATCGCGTCGACGAACACGAGCAGCGCGCCGGCGGCCAGCGCGGGCCGCAGCAGCGGCAGGTGCACGCGGCGCAGCGTGCCCGCGGCGGTTTCGCCGAGCAGCCGCGCGGCCTGCTCGAGCGCGGCGGGGATGCGGGCGAGGCCGGACTCGAGGGTGCCCACCGGCATCGCGAGGAAGCGGATCGCGCAGGCCGCCACCAGCACCACGCCCGCGCCGAGCAGCGGCAGCCCTTGCAGGCCGAGTGCCTGGCCGACGAAGGCGTCGAAGGACAGGGCCGGGGTCAGCAGCCCGAGGGCCAGCACGGTGCCGGGCAGCGCGTACCCGAGGCTCGCGACCCGCGCCTGCCACCGCGCCCGGTTGGCCGCCGCGCCGGTGTGGCGCGAGGCCCAGGTGACGAGCAGCGCCGCGACGACCGCGGTGGCCGTGACCCCCGCCGCGAGCCCGAGCGTGTTGCCCATGCTGAGCAGCAGGCCGTGCGAGACGCCGCCGCCCTGCTGCAGCCGCTTCACGGTCTCCCACACGAGGTAGGCGGCCGGGGCGACGAAACCGATGAGCACCGGCACCGTGGCCGCGAGGGTGGCGCCGACGGCGGACAGTCCGTGCAGCCGCCGTGGCCGCATCGGCTGCATGCGCCGCACCGAGGCGAACCGGCGGCCGCTGCGGCCATGGCGTTCGAGCAGGACGAGCGCCACGATGATGAGCAGCATGGTGCAGGCGATCTGCGCGGCGCCGGCCAGGTCGGACCGCACGACCCACGTGGTGTAGATGGTCACCGTGAGCGTCTGGATGCCGAGGAACTCGGAGGCGCCGATGTCGTTCAGCGCCTCCAGCAACGCGAGGCTCAGGCCCACCATCAGCGCCGGCCGGGCGAGGGGCAGCGCCACGCGGAAGAACGCGCCGAGGCGGGTCTCGCCGAGCGACCGTGCGGCGTCCATCAGGTGGGCGGGCTGGGTCATGAACATGGCCCGCGCGGTGAGGTAGACGTAGGGGTACAGCACGAAGCCGAGCACGAAGATCGCGCCGGGCATCGAGCGCAGGTCGGGCAGGCGGAAGTCGCGCGGGCTGTCGATGCCCAGCATCCAGCGGATCGCGCCCTGCACGGGGCCGATGGGGTGCAGCAGGTCGAGGTACGCGAACGCGACGATGTACGCCGGCATCGCGAGCGGCAGCAGCAGCGCCCAGCTCAGCACGCCGCGGCCGGGGAAGTCGTGTGCGGTCACGAGCCAGGCGCAGCCGGTGCCGACGAGGAGCACGATGGTGCCCACGCCGGCGAGCAGCACGGCGGTGTTCAGCGCGGCACGCGGCAGCACGTGCTGCGACAGGTGCCCCCAGTGGGCCATGTCCGAGCCCGCGGCGAGCCACAGCAGCGTGGCGACGGGGGCGAGCACGCCCAGCGCCACGAGCAGCGCGCCGGTGCGCCAGAGCGGCCCGGCCGCGCGAGGTCCCTTGCTCACTGGTCGAGTCCGAACGGGTCGACGAGGGGGCGGAAGGGAACGGTCATGGGAACGGGACTCCGGAAGACGGGCACCGGCGCCGGAGTGGCGCCGCGACACTGCGAACGATTATCACTCGCCCGAGGCGCCCGCGGGCGCGCGGGTCAGGCCACGGAGAAGCGCAGCACCCCGTCGGCACCCCGCTCGCGACGGAGCTTCCCGTCGATCCACAGCGCGTTCAGGTGGGCGATGGACTCGCCCATCGCGAACGTGGTCTGGTGCAGGTCGAGCGGCCGCCGGAACAGCACCTTCAGCAGGCTGGCGGCGGTCTGGGGTTCCTTCGCGCACTCGGTCATGACGTCGGCGAGGCGTTCGTCGTGGTGGGCGTGCAACTGGTCGACCCGTGTGTGCATGCCCTTGAACGGGCGGCCGTGCGACGGCAGCACCAGCGTGTCGGCCGGCAGCGCGCGGTAGCGGTCGATGGACTGCAGGTACAGCGTCAGCGAGTTGGCCTCGGGTTCGAGGTCGCTCACGCTGACGTTCGTCGAGATGCGCGGCAGCAGCATGTCGCCCGAGATCAGCACGCCGAGCGTCTCGCTGTGCAGCGACAGGTGTTCCGGCGCATGGCCGTAGCCCGCGATGCAGCGCCACACGTGGCCGCCGATGGTGATCTCGCTGCCGTCCAGCAGGCGGCGGTAGCTCGCGGGCACCTGGGGCACCATCGAGCCGTAGTAGTTCGAACGGGCCTTGATCTTCTCGATGGCATCCGGATCGGTCAGGCCGTGGCTGGCCATGAACGCGGCCGCGGCCGGGCCCCCGTGGCCCGTGGTGGAGCGGCTCGCGAGGCAGGCGCTCGTGTAGTCGGTGGCGCTCATCCACAGGCGGCACTCATGGTCGGGCGTGCCCCAGCGCTCGGTGAGCCAGTGCGCGAGGCCGATGTGGTCCGGGTGCATGTGCGTGACCACGAGGCGCAGCACCGGCAGGCCGTCGAGTTCGGTCTCGAAGACCTTCTCCCAGTTCGCCTGCGTGTCGGCGTTCGTGATGCCGCAGTCGACGATGGTCCAGCCTTCGCGGCCGTCGAGGCGGTCGCGCAGCAGCCACAGGTTGATGTGGTCGAGCGCGAAGGGCAGGCCCATGCGAACCCAGCGCACGCCGGGGGCCAGTTCGATCGTCCGGCCGGGTTCGGGGAGGGTTTCTCCCTGGGGGTACTGCAGTTGCCGTTCGAGTTCGTTCATGGCTTGGATGGCTACACTTTGATCGAACCATTCTAGGGGCCTGGGCGGCAGAGAAAAGGGCTCGCGTTGGGCCTGAAAGGGTCCGCCGGATAGGCGCAAAGCGGAACCGGGGTCATCCCCGGTGAGCATTTGCAACGACGCCGGCGGACCCTTTCAGGCCCAACCCTCCGGGCCGGGGCGATTCGCGGTGCCATCCGTCGTTGCCGACTCGTTGTGTGGCTGGCCACACGGCCTCGTCGGCGCCTCGTCTGGCACCGCGACTCGCCCCGGCGCGAGCCCTTTTCTCTGCCGCCCAGGCCCCTAGGATCGACTCCGACCCCTGCTGTCGCTCAGGTGTCCACGACATTTCGAGGAAAACGCCCATGGATCTGCCCGGACTCGACCATCAGCTCGGAGAGGACATCGACGCGTTGCGCGATGCGGTCCGCGATTTCGCCGAACGCGAGATCGCGCCCCGCGCCGCCGAGATCGACCGCACCGACCAGTTCCCGATGGACCTCTGGCGCAAGCTCGGCGACCTGGGGGTGCTCGGGGTCACCGTGGGTGAGGAGTACGGCGGCGCCGGCCTCGGCTACCTCGCGCACATGGTGGCCATGGAGGAGATCAGCCGCGCCTCGGCCAGCGTGGGCCTGAGCTACGGCGCGCACAGCAACCTGTGCGTGAACCAGATCCGCCGCAACGGCACCGAGGCCCAGCGCGCGAAGTACCTGCCGAAGCTGATCTCCGGCGAACACGTGGGCGCGCTCGCGATGAGCGAGCCGAACGCGGGCTCGGACGTGCTCAGCATGACGCTGCGCGCCGAGGAGCGCGGCGGCGTCTTCGTGCTCAACGGCACGAAGATGTGGATCACGAACGGCCCCGACGCCGACACGCTGGTGGTCTACGCGAAGACCGATCCGCAGCTGGGGGCGGGTGGTGTCACGGCCTTCCTCGTCGAGAAGGCCATGCCCGGATTCAGCGTCGCTCAGAAGCTCGACAAGCTGGGCATGCGCGGCAGCCACACCGGCGAGCTGGTGTTCAAGGACGTCGAGGTGCCGTTCACCAACGTGCTGGGCCAGGTCAACGGCGGCGCCAAGGTGCTGATGAGCGGGCTCGACTACGAGCGCGCGGTGCTGGCCGCCGGCCCCATCGGCATCATGCAGGCGGTGATGGACCACGTGGTGCCGTACGTGCACGAGCGCAAGCAGTTCGGCAAGTCCATCGGCGAGTTCCAGCTGATCCAGGGCAAGCTCGCCGACATGTACACGACGCTGCAGGCGGCCCGGTCGTTCGCCTACACCGTGGGCAAGAACCTCGACCGGCTGGGCCCCGACCACGTGCGCCGCGTGCGCAAGGACTGCGCGTCGGTCATCCTCTGGTGCGCCGAGAAGGCCACGTGGATGGCCGGGGAGGGCGTGCAGATCTTCGGTGGCAACGGCTACATCAACGACTATCCCCTCGGGCGGTTCTGGCGTGACGCGAAGCTCTACGAAATCGGCGCGGGCACGTCGGAGGTCCGCCGGATGCTGATCGGGCGGGAACTGTTCGGCGAGACGGCCTGAACGGTCGGACCCGACAGGCCCGGTAAAATCTCACGCATGCCTTCCACCGAACTTCAAGAACTCTTCGCCAACAACCTGCGTTGGTCGCAAGAGACGGAGACCCGTACCCCGGGCTTCTTCACGAACCTGCTCGCCCAACAGGCGCCGCAATACCTCTGGATCGGTTGCGCCGACAGCCGCGTGCCCGCCAACGAACTCGTGGGGCTGCTGCCCGGCGAACTGTTCGTCCACCGCAACGTGGCGAACGTCGTGGTGCACTCCGACCTGAATTGCCTCTCGGTGATCCAGTTCGCCACGGACATGCTGAAGGTCAAGCACATCATCGTCGTGGGCCACAGCGGCTGCGGCGGCGTGGCCGCGTCGCTCAACGACGTGTCCGTGGGCCTGGCCGACAACTGGCTGCGCCACGTCAAGGACGTGCGCAACCGCCACCAGGCCTGGCTCGACACCGTGCCGCTCGACCGCCGCGTCGACGCGCTGTGCGAGCTCAACGTGATCGAGCAGTCGCTCAACGTGTGCCAGACCACCATCGTGCAGGACGCCTGGGCCCGTGGCCAGCAGGTCGCCGTGCACGGCTGGTTCTACCGCCTGGCCGACGGCCGGCTGAAGGACCTGTCCATCTCGGTCGCCTCGCCGGAGGAACTCACCGGCGCGTTCGAGAAGGCGCTGGCCGCGATCCACAAACGCTACAGCCCCCCGGAGCCCTGACACATGCCGTTGGCCGTCTTCCCGCAAGCACTCACCGACCTGCGCGCCTTCGACATCGCGCAGGCCATGCTCGACGGGTTCGACCGCCACTACCGGCTCTTCCGCCAGACCAGCGCCGACGCGAAGCAGCGCTTCGAGGAGGCCGACTGGCACGGCCAGCAGCGCAGCCAGAGCGAACGCATCGAGTTCTACGACGTGCGGGTGGACGAGGCCGCCGAGAGGCTCCAGACCGAGTTCAAGGTGAGTGAACTCAGCATGGAGGTGTGGCAGCAGGTCAAGCTGCACTACATCGGACTGCTCACCAACCACCACCAGCCCGAACTGGCCGAGACGTTCTTCAACTCGGTCACCACGAAGATCCTGCACCGGGCGTACTTCAAGAACGACTTCATCTTCGTGCGCCCGGCCATCTCGACCGAATACATCGAGAACGACGAGCCGGCCGCCACCCCCACGTACCGCGCGTACTACCCGGCCAAGGACCGCATGCACGACACGTGGGTGCGGGTGATCAACAACTTCCAGCTTCAGCTGGAGTTCGAGGACATCCACCGCGACGTGCGCCACGTCGAGGAGGCCGTGGCCGCCGAGCTGGGCGACTTCCTGCCGCGTGCCAACTTCCAGTTCCAGGTGCTGAGTTCGCTCTTCTACCGGAACAAGGGCGCCTACGTGGTGGGCAAGATCATCAACGGCTTCCGCGAGACGCCGTTCGCGCTGCCCATCCTGCACGCCCCGAGCGGGCTGCTGACCATCGACACGGCGCTGTTCGGCGAGGGCGACCTCCAGATGCTGTTCAGCTTCGCGCGGGCCTACTTCATGGTCAACATGGAGATCCCGTCGGCCTACGTGCAGTTTCTGCGCTCGATGATGCCGCGCAAGCCGCGCACCGAGCTCTACAACACGCTCGGGCTGCAGAAGCACGGCAAGAACCTCTTCTACCGCGACTTCCTCGCCCACCTGCGCCACAGCGGCGACCAGTTCCGCATCGCGCCCGGCATCAAGGGCATGGTGATGCTGGTGTTCGACCTGCCGTCGTTCCCGTACGTCTTCAAGATCATCAAGGACTTCTACCCGCCGCAGAAGGAAACCACGCGCGAGCAGATCAAGGGCAAGTACCTGCTGGTGAAGCAGCACGACCGCGTGGGCCGCATGGCCGACACGCTCGAATTCTCGAACGTGGCCTTCCCGCGCGCGCGGTTCGAGGACGAGCTGGTGGCCGAGCTGCAGCACTTCTGCCCGAGTCTGCTCGAACAGGACGGCAGCGACCTCGTGATCCGCCACGTCTACATCGAACGGCGCATGATTCCGCTGAACATCTACCTGCAGGAAGCCTCGCCGCGGCAGATCGAACGCGCGGTGGTCGAGTACGGCAACGCCATCAAGGACCTGGTGGCCGCCAACATCTTCCCGGGCGACATGCTGTGGAAGAACTTCGGCGTCACGCGCGACGGCAAGGTCGTGTTCTACGACTACGACGAGATCGAGTACCTCACCCACTGCAACTTCCGCAAGGTGCCCACGCCGCGCAACGAGGAAGAGGAAATGTCGGGCGAGGTCTGGTACTCGGTGGGCCCGCACGACGTGTTCCCCGAGACCTTCGAGCCCTTCCTGCTCGGCAACCCGGGCGTGCGCGAGGTGTTCATGAAACACCATGCGGACCTGCTGGACGCGGCGTTCTGGCAAGGTCACAAGGAACGCATCCTGTCGGGCCACGTGCACGACGTGTTCCCGTACGACACGCGCCGGCGCTTCAAGAACATCCGGCGCGCCCGCGAGGCCGCGGCGCAGCAGGCGGCGCTGGCCAAGTGATCCCGGCACGTCCGGGCCGGTTTTCCTGGAGATGAATCGATGACAAGAAACGTGCTCGTGGTCGGCGCCTCGCGCGGCATCGGGCTGGAGTTCGTTCGCCAGTACGGCGAGGACGGCGCGCGGGTGGTGGCCACCGCGCGCAGCGACGAGGGCCTCGCGGCCATCAAGGCGTACGGTGGCCGCCCGCTGCGGCTCGACGTGGGGCGCCTCGACAGCACCGCGGGCCTCGCGTGGCAGCTCGACGGCGAGGCCTTCGACGTGGTCATCGTCTGCGCCGGCGTCTACGGCCCGCGCAAGAATGCGCTCGACACGCCCACCGCCGACGAGTTCGACGAGGTGATGCGCACCAACGTGCTCGGCCCGATGCGGGTCATCCCGCAGCTCGTCGAGAGCCTCGCGCCCGGCGCGCGGCTGGTGGTGCTGTCGTCGCGCATGGGTGGCATCGGCTCGCGCACGCAGTCGGGCGGCTGGCTGTACCGCGCGTCGAAGGCGGCGGTGAACTCGGTGCTGAAGGACACGTCGCTCGCGCTCGGAGACCGCGCCACCTGCGTCGCCTTCCACCCCGGCTGGGTGCAGACCGACATGGGCGGCGCAGGCGCCGACCTGACGCCCGCGCAGAGCGTGTCGTCCATGCGCGCCGTGATCGCCGGCCTGACCCCGGCCGACACGGGGCGCTTCCTCGACCACGACGGGTCGCCCATTCCCTGGTAGCCCGGTAGGAGCCCCCATGCCTGTTTTCGTGTCCTCGGTGAACCCGCGGTCGGACGACTTCAAGGCCAACGCGGCGGCGATGCGCGCGCTGGTGGACGACCTCGCCGCGAAACTCGCGCAGGCCGCGCTCGGCGGCGGCGAGGGGCCTCGCGCGAAACACGTGGCGCGCGGCAAGCTGCTGCCGCGCGACCGCGTCGAGGCGCTGCTCGATCCCGGTTCGCCGTTCCTCGAACTGTCGGCGCTCGCCGCCTACGACCTGTACGACGGCGATGCGCCGGGTGGCGGCCTCGTGACCGGCATCGGGCGCATCCACGGCATCGAGTGCCTGATCGTCTGCAACGACGCCACCGTGAAGGGCGGCACGTACTACCCCGTCACCGTCAAGAAGCACCTGCGCGCGCAGCAGATCGCGCTCGAGAACCGCCTGCCGTGCGTGTACCTCGTCGACAGCGGTGGCGCGAACCTGCCGAACCAGGACGAGGTGTTCCCCGACCGCGACCACTTCGGCCGCATCTTCTTCAACCAGGCGCAGATGAGCGCCGCGGGCATCCCGCAGGTGGCCGTGGTGATGGGCTCGTGCACGGCCGGCGGCGCCTACGTGCCGGCGATGAGCGACGAGTCGATCATCGTGAAGGGGCAGGGCACCATCTTCCTCGCCGGGCCCCCGCTGGTGAAGGCGGCCATCGGCGAGGTGGTGTCGGCCGAGGACCTGGGCGGTGGCGACGTGCACACGCGCATCAGCGGCGTGGCCGACCACCTCGCGGAGGACGACACCCATGCGCTCGCCATCGCGCGGCGCTGCGTGGCGCACCTGAACCGCACCAAGCCGGCGCCGCTCGCGTGCCTGCCGCCGCGGCCGCCCGCGTTCGACCCGGCCGAGCTGCACGGCATCGTGCCCACCGACACCCGCAAGCCGTACGACGTGCGCGAGGTCATCGCCCGCATCGTCGACGCGAGCGAGTTCGACGAGTTCAAGGCCCGCTTCGGCGCCACGCTGGTCACCGGCTTCGCGCACATCGAGGGCATGCCCGTGGGCATCGTCGCCAACAACGGCGTGCTGTTCTCGGAGAGCGCGCAGAAGGGCGCGCACTTCATCGAGCTGTGCTGCCAGCGCCGCATCCCGCTCGTGTTCCTGCAGAACATCAGCGGCTTCATGGTGGGGCGCAAGCACGAGAACGAGGGCATCGCGAAACACGGCGCGAAGATGGTCACGGCCGTGGCCACCGCGCAGGTGCCCAAGTTCACCGTCGTGATCGGCGGCAGCTTCGGTGCCGGCAACTACGGCATGTGCGGCCGCGCGTTCGACCCGCGCTTCCTGTGGATGTGGCCCAACGCCCGCATCTCGGTGATGGGGGGCGAGCAGGCCGCGAGCGTGCTCGCCACCGTGCGGCGCGACGGCATCGAGGCGCGGGGCGGCACCTGGTCGGCCGAGGAGGAGCAGGCCTTCAAGCAGCCCGTGCGCGACCAGTTCGAACGCCAGGCCCACCCGTACCACGCGACCGCGCGGCTGTGGGACGACGGCCTGATCGACCCCGCCGACACCCGCCGCGTGCTGGCGCTGGGCCTGTCGGCGAGCCTCAACGCCCCCATTCCGGAGACACGCTTCGGCGTGTTCCGCATGTGAACGCCGCACCGATGCGCGCGCACTTCGCGATGCTGGCGCGCTACGGGGTGTGGGTGCTCCCGCGGCTGTACGAACACGTGGACCTGCTGCCCGAACCCGAGTACCGCGGCGAGGCGGGCCTCTTCTTCCACAGCGTGCACGGCACGCTGAACCACCTGCTCGTGGCCGAGCACCTGCTGTGGTACCGGCGGTTCGCCGAGGGCGCGTCTCCGTCGCTGCGGCTCGACGACGAGGTCGAGCACGATCGCGCCGCGCTGCGCGCGCGCCTGATGGATGCGGCCGCGAACTGGGGCCCGCTGATCGCGTCGTGGCCCGACGACCGCTTCGACGGTTCGCTCGACTACCGCAGCACGCAGGGGGTCGCCCATTCGCTGCCGTTCGCGGCCACGTTGGCCCACGTCTTCAACCACGGCACCCACCACCGCGGGCAGATCACCGCGGCGATCACGCGGTTCGGCCACCCGGCCCCGGAGCTCGACCTGGTGTGGATGCTGCAGCAGGAGAGCTCCGCACGATGAACACCTCGCCCCTCGACGTGCGCCGCGACGGCCCGGTCGCGCGCGTGTTCCTCAACCGGCCCGACGTGCGCAACGCGTTCAACGACGAGGTGATCGCGGCGCTGTCCGCCACCTTCGCGTCGCTGGGCGCCGAGCCGGACCTGCGCGCCATCGTGCTCGGTGGCCACGGCCCGGTGTTCTGCGCCGGCGCCGACCTCGCATGGATGCGTGCGATGGCCGGCTACTCGTGGGAGGAGAACCGTGCCGACGCGCAGGCCCTCGCCGACATGCTGTGGACGCTGTACCGCTGCCCCGTGCCGGTGATCGGCCGCATCCATGGCGACTGCTACGCCGGTGCCGTGGGCCTCGCCGCCGTGTGCGACGTGCTGGTGGCCGCGGACACCGCGCATTTCTGCCTCAGCGAAGCGAAGCTCGGGCTGCTGCCCGCCACGGTCAGCCCGTACGTCGTGCGTGCGCTCGGCGAACAGGCCACGCGGCGCTACGCCGTGACGGCCGAACGCTTCGGCGCCGCCCGCGCGGCCGCGCTCGGGTTCGTCCACGAGGTGTGCCCGCTCGCCGACATCGACACGCGCGTCGACGAGGTGCTGGCCGCGATCCTGCCGAACGGCCCGCTCGCCACGCGCGCCTGCAAGGCGCTGGTGCGCGACGTGGCCGGCCACCCGATCACCGACGGCCTGCGCGCCGACACCGCACGCCGCATCGCCGATGTGCGCGCGAGCGACGAAGGCCGCGAGGGCGTCGCCGCGTTCCTGGCGAAGCGGCCACCGTCCTGGCGAGGGCCCGGCTTGTGAACCTCGACACCCCCCAGCTCGTCGCGATCGCCGCGGCCCTGGGGTGGGCGAGCGGGCTGCGCCTCTACGCCGTCGTGTTCCTCACGGGCCTCGCCGGCGCGCTCGGCTGGGTCGACCTGCCGGCGGGCCTGAAGGTGCTGGAGCAGCCGCTGCTCCTGTGGGCCAGCGGCGGGATGTTCGCGCTCGAGTTCTTCGCCGACAAGATCCCCGGGGTCGACACGGTGTGGGACGTCGTGCACACGGTGGTGCGCATCCCCGCGGGCGCGGCGCTCGCCGCCGGCGTGTTCGGCAGCGACGAGGCCACGTGGGCCACCGCGGCGGCGCTGCTCGGCGGCACGCTCGCCGCCACGAGCCACATCGCCAAGGCGACCACCCGCGCGGCGGCCAACACGCTGCCCGAGCCCTTCACGAACCTCGGGCTGTCCCTCTTCGGCGACGGCGCGGTTCCGGTCATGCTGTGGCTCTCGTGGGCGCATCCGATCGCGCTGTTCGTCGCGCTCGGCGTGGCGCTCGTGGTGATGGTCACGCTCGTGTGGGTGTTCTTCCGATTCCTGAAGGCGCTGGTGGCGCGGCTCGCGCCGCGGAGACAACATGTTCACTAAGATCCTGATTGCCAACCGCGGTGAGATCGCCTGCCGAGTCGCTGCGACGGCGCGGCGCATGGGCATCCGCACCGTGGCCGTCTTTTCCGAGGCCGACGCGAGCGCGGCCCACGTGGCGGCCTGCGACGAGGCCGTCGCCATCGGCCCCGCGCCCGCGAAGGACAGCTACCTCCGCGGCGACCGCATCATCGAGGCCGCACGGGCGACCGGCGCGCAAGCGGTCCATCCCGGCTATGGCTTCCTCAGCGAAAACGAAGGCTTCGCGCAGGCCTGCGCCGACGCGGGCCTCGTGTTCATCGGCCCACCGGCGGCCGCCATCCGCGCGATGGGCCTGAAGGCGCCCGCGAAGGCGCTGATGGCCGCGGCGGGTGTGCCGCTCGTCCCGGGGTACCACGGCGACGATCAGGACCCCGCGCGGCTGCAGCGCGAGGCCGATGCCATCGGCTACCCGGTGCTCATCAAGGCGAGCGCGGGCGGTGGTGGCAAGGGCATGCGCGCGGTGGCGTCGGCGGCCGAGTTTCCCGACGCGCTCGCGGCCTGCCGCCGCGAGGCGAAGAACAGCTTCGGCGACGAGGCCGTGCTGGTCGAGCGCTACGTCACGCGACCGCGCCACATCGAGATCCAGGTGTTCGCCGACACCCATGGCAACGCGGTTTCGCTGTTCGAGCGCGACTGCTCGGTGCAGCGCCGCCACCAGAAGGTGCTCGAGGAAGCCCCCGCGCCGGGCCTGTCGGACACGCAGCGCCGCGCGATGGGCGAGGCCGCCGTGGCCGCGGCCCGCGCCGTGGGCTACGTGGGCGCGGGCACCGTCGAGTTCATCGCCGAACCCGCCGCGGATGGCGAGGTGCGCTTCTGGTTCATGGAGATGAACACGCGGCTGCAGGTCGAGCACCCGGTCACCGAGGCGATCACGGGGCTGGACCTGGTCGAATGGCAGCTGCGCGTGGCCGCGGGCGAGCCCCTGCCGCTGAAACAGGAGGACCTGCGCATCCACGGCCACGCCATCGAGGCGCGGCTGTGCGCCGAGAACCCCGACAAGCAGTTCCTGCCGTCCACCGGCACGCTGCGCGTGTTCCGCACGCCGGAGACGGTGCGCTTCGCGCGCGGCGACGTGCGCCTCGACGCCGGCGTGCGCGAGGGCGACGCGATCACCCCGTTCTATGACCCGATGATCGCGAAGCTGATCGTGTGGGCGCCCGACCGGGCCACTGCCTGCGCACGCCTCGCACAGGCGCTGGCGCAGACCTTCATCGTGGGCCCGCACCACAACGCCGCGTTCCTGCGGCGGGTCGTGCGCAGCCGCTCGTTCGCCGAGGCCGACCTCGACACCGCGCTGATCGAACGCGAGCGCGCCGTGCTGTTCGATGCGCCGCCGCTCGAGGTGCGCTGGGCTGCCGCGGCCTTCGTGTCGCACACGCTCGCGGCCCAGGCCGCGGCGGTCGATGCCGACCCGTGGTCGCGTCGCGATGGCTGGCGCGTCGCGGGCGACAGCGCGATGCGCTGGTCGCTCGACGTCGCGGGACAGACGGTGGCTGCGAGCCTCGTCACGTCGCGCGACGGCACGCGCCGGTTGCAGGTCGATGGCGGCGCGTGGGCTTTCGCTGCCACCGCGAACGGTGATGTGCACGAAGTCCAGCTCGACGGCCATCGCCAGCGTGTCACCGCACTGGCCCGCGGCGGTGTGGTGTACCTGTTCGCCGACGAGGCCCAGGCGGCCGTGACCCTCCGCGACCCGTTGGCGCGTGAGGCCCACCCGGCCGCGTTCACCGGCCGCCTCACCGCCCCGATGCCGGGCCGCGTGTCCGCCTTCCTCGTGAAGGCGGGCGACGCCGTGAAGGCCGGCCAGGCCCTCGCGGTGATGGAAGCGATGAAGATGGAACACACCATCGTCTCGCCGAAGGCCGGCACCGTGGAGGCGCTGCTGTTCACGGCGGGCGACCAGGTGGGCGAGGGCGCGGAGTTGCTGCGCCTCGGGTGAGGCGCGAGCAACTCAGGCCGCGAACCCGCCGTCGATCAGCAGGTCGGCCCCGGTGACGAACGCCGCTTCCGCGCTCGCGAGGTAGGCCACCATGCCGGCGATCTCGTCGGCCTTCGCGTGGCGCCGCAGGGCCATCAGGTCGTGCATGCCTGCGGCGAACTCGGTGTTCTCCGGGTTCATGTCGGTGTCGACCGGGCCCGGGGCCACGTTGTTGACGGTGATGCCGCGAGGCCCGAGGTCGCGCGCCAGGCCCTTCACGAGGCCCACGAGGGCCGACTTGCTCATGGCGTAGACGGCCCCGCCCGCGAAGGGCATGCGCTGGGCGTTGGTGCTGCCGATGTTGATGATGCGGCCGCCTTCCTTCATGTGCCGGGCTGCGGCCTGCGACGCGACGAACACCGAGCGCACGTTCACGGCGACGGTGCGGTCGAAGTCCTCCAGCGAGAACTGCTCCAGCGGGGCCACGGCCAGCACGCCGGCGCTGTTGACGAGGATGTCGAGGCGGCCGAACCGTTCGGCGACGCTGTCGATGGCCAGCACGAGGCCCTTGGCGTCCGCGCCGTCGGCCTTCACGGCGATGGCCTGGCCGCCGTTCGCCTTGATCTCCTCGGCCAGTGCTTCGGCGGCGATGGCCGAGGTGGAGTAGCCGATGGCGACGGTGGCGCCGTCGCGGGCCAGGCGGCGTGCGGAGGCGGCGCCGATGCCGCGCGAACCGCCGTGGATGAAGGCGACTTGGCCGCGGAGGGAGGGGGTGGTGCTCATCATGTTTCCTTTCGGATGGGGTGGTTGATGAGTTCAGTGTCGGCGTCGCCGCCTGATCGCGGTAGTCTCGGAACGGTGCGTTCAGTTTCAACCATTGGTATAAGCTGGCGGCATGTCCACCGAACTCCGCAGCCACCTCGATGCGTTCGTCACCTCCGCGGACGAGGGCAGCTTTTCAGCCGCCGCGCGGCGCCTCGGCCTCACGCCGGCCGCCGTCAGCAAGAGCGTCGCGCAGTTCGAGTCGCGCCTGGGCGTGCGCCTCTTCCAGCGCAGCACCCGCCGGCTGGCGCTCACCTCCGAAGGCGAGCGCCTCTACGGTCAGGTGCGGCTGCCCTGGGGCGAGATCGGCGATGCGCTGACCGACCTGCGCCAGGGCGCGGGCAAGCCCGCCGGCACGCTGAAGGTCGCGCTGGCGCACACGGTGGGCCGCGAGTACTTCGTGCCGATGATGGACGAGTTCGTGCGGCGCTACCCCGACGTGGTGCCCGACCTGCACTTCGACAACCGGCAGGTCGACCTGATCGCCCAGGGCTTCGACGTCGCCATCGGCGGCGGCATCGAACTCACCGACGCGCTGATCGCGCGCGAACTGGCGCGGCTGCGCATCGTGCTGGTCGCTGCCCCCGCCTACCTGAAGGCCCATCCCGCGCCATCCCATCCCCAGGACCTGGCGCGCCACCGCGGGCTGCTGCGCCGTTCGCTCGCCACGGGGCGGCTCGTGCCGTGGACGCTGAAGAACAGCACGGGCGAGGAGGTGGTGGCGAGCGTGCGCCCGGTGATGGTGCTCGACGACCCGGAGGCGCTCGCCCGCGCCGCGGCCACCGGCATGGGCATCGCGATGGTGCCGCTGCCCCACGCCTCGCAGCTCATCGAACGCGGCGAACTGGTGCGGGTGCTGCCGAAGTGGTACGCCGAGACGCTGCCGCTGTCGATCTACTACACGAGCCGCAAGCTGATGCCGCCGAAGGTGAGGGTGTTCGTCGACTACGTGGTCGAGGAGTTCCGCGCACGGGGCCTCGCGGCCCGCTTCGGCCAGCGCTGAGCCGCCAGGCCCACGCCGGCGAGGCCCAGCGCCATCAGCGCGAGCGGCCCGGGTTCGGGCACCGGCTTGGCCACCGAAAGGTTCCAGCTGTGGAAGTACTCGCTGGGGCCGCCATAGCGCCGGTCGTCGAGGTCGTTGGTCAGCACGCCGCCGAAGGTGGGGCCTTCCCATTCCCAGCCGTTGCCGAGCTCGGGCAGGCCGAAGCGGTCGAGGCGGCCGGGGGCCGTCATGTCGAGCCGCCAGTGGGCCGGGTCGCCGTTGGACAGCGGGGCGAAGTCGATGCGCACCGAGATCATGTCGCAGATGTCTTCCGGCGGGCAGCCGGGGCGGATGCCGTTCCGCGTGGTCATGGTGCCACCCACGCCCTGGAAGTAGACGGGGGTCATCATGTCCCAGCCCAGGATGTCGAACGGGCCGATGCTGTTGCGGAACGTGCCACCGCCATCCTGCAGGTCGACGGGTTCGATGTCCCGGTTGTAGATGATGCTGCCTTCGCCCCATTTGTAGCGCCAGCCGATCTCGGCCCAGCCCTCGGCGGCAGCCGCAGGACCGGGCGATGCTGCCAGCAACGCGGCCAGGCCGCTCCACAACATGCCCACGGCCCGCGCGCGCCACGTGCTCATCATCGTCGTCTCCCTGATCGTGGATGCGTTTCGACGGTAGTCGAAGGGCACCCTCGGCATCAAGGGGAAAGAACGGACAGAAGGGATTTTCGGCCCCGGGCCGGTGGCGCTCAGCGCACCAGCCGCTGGGCGAAGCTCTTGATCCAGCTGGTGCGGGAGTTCGGCAGCGTGGGCAGGTCTCCCGGCTGCGAGATGCCGAAGCCCGAGGTGTCGCGCGACCAGGCGGCGTCCTGCGGGGCGGCCTTCGGCTGCGGCTTGCGCTTCGGCTTCGAGAGCGACGAGGCGTCGGCGAGCCGCGCCACTTCGCTTTCGATGAAGAACTGGTTGGCGAGTGCGATGAGTTCGTTGTTCCCCGAGGCCTGGCAGACGTACAGCACTTCGCGCGCTTCGGCAGGGTCGTTCAGCATGGCCGAGACATCGATGCCTTCTCCGAGCAGGCCCTTGAGGGCGTAGTGGATGCGGGCGGCGATGCGCAGTTGAGCGGGGGTGGACACGGCGTATTTCCCTGGCGAGTTCAGGTATCTTCCTCCCATGGGTCCGTGGCAGATACCCCCTGTCAGGGGGTTCGCGGGCCCAATCCACAATATTGAGGAAAAAGTCATGTTGTTGCCCCAACGGGTGACCCTCGTCGACGTCGGCCCGCGCGATGGGTTGCAGAACGAGTCCCAGCCTGTGGATACATCCCACAAGGTGGCGCTCGTGCACCAGTTGCAGGCCGCGGGCCTGCGCGAGATCGAGGTCACGAGTTTCGTGAGCCCGAAATGGGTGCCGCAGATGGCGGACAACGCCGCGGTGATGGCCGGCATTGCACGGCCCGCGGGCGTGCGCCATTCGGTGCTCACACCGAATCTGAAGGGCCTGGAGGCGGCGCTGCCGTCGAGGCCCGATGAGATCGTGGTGTTCGCCGCGGCCACCGAGGCCTTCAGCCAGCGCAACATCAACTGCAGCATCGAGGAAAGCTTCGAGCGCTTCCGCCCCGTGGTCGCCGAGGCGCACCGCCACGGCATCAAGGTGCGCGGCGCCATCTCGTGCGCGGTCGGTTGTCCCTACCAGGGCGACGTGTCGGCCGACGAGGTGGAGCGTGTCGTGCGGCTGATGAAGGAGGCCGGCGTGGACCACTGCGGTGTCGCCGACACCATCGGCGTGGGCACGCCGCGCAAGGTGCAGGCCGCGATGGAACGTGCGCTGAAGCACTACCCCGTCGCCGAGGTGAGCGGCCATTTCCACGACACCTACGGCCAGGCGCTCGCGAACGTCTACGCGTGCCTCGAAGTGGGCATCCACACGTTCGATGCGAGCGTGGGCGGGCTCGGTGGCTGTCCGTACGCGAAGGGGGCGACGGGCAACGTGGCCACCGAGGACGTGCTGTACATGCTGAACGGCCTGGGCATCGAGACCGGCATCGACATCGAACGCCTCGTCGACGCGGCCGCGGGCATCTCGCGTGCGCTCGGCCGGCCGGTGTCGTCGCGCGTGGGCAAGGCGCTGCTGGCGCGCCGCGAGAGGGCCGCTGCATGAACGACGGATTCGAACGGGTGTCCGACTGGCTGGAGGCGCACGGCCACGCGCACCGGCCCATCGCGCTGCCGGTGGCCGCGCGCACCGCGAAGGAAGCGGCCGACGGCCTCGGCGTGCAGCTGGGCCAGATCGCCAAGAGCGTGATCTTCCGCCGGGTCTCCGACGGGGTGGCCGTGCTCGTCGTCACGTCGGGCGACCAGCGCGTGGACGAACGCAAGGTGTCCGCGCTGACCGGCCCGCTGGGTCGCGCCGACGCGGCCTTCGTGAAGGAACAGACGGGCTTCTCGATCGGGGGCGTGTCCCCCGTGGCCCACCTGCAGCGGCCCGTCACGCTGATCGACCGCGAGCTGTTCCGCTTCGACGTGGTGTGGGCCGCGGCGGGGCATCCGAACGGCGTGTTCGCGGCGTCGCCGCAGCAGCTCGTCGAGATGACGGATGCGCCCGTGGCCGACGTGGTGCAGTCGGTGACGTCGCCGTGCACCGACGTGTGCAAGCTCGATCCCGTCGACGGCCTGTGCCGCGGGTGCTACCGCACGCGGGACGAGATCGCGTCGTGGTCGAAGATCGATGACGACGCGCGCCGTGCGCTGCTCGAGGTGCTGGCCGTGCGCAAGCGCGAACACCCCGGCTTCCCGCCGCTGCCCGCATGATTGCGCTGGTGTTCGAGTTCGACGGCGTGTCCGCGGCCACGCGGGACCTGTTCGATCGCCTGCCCCAGGCGCTCGAGGGCCGCTCGGTGCTGGTGGACTACCGGCCCGTGGCTTCGCCCGCCGGCGTGGCCCCGTGGATGCGGCTGCTGGGCGGTCAGCCCGCACCGGGACGGTGGCCGTGCGAGCAGGTGCTGCTGCGCGGTCCCGTCGAACCGATGGAGGCGCTGGCGTCCGCGCTCGGGCTGCCGCACGATGGGCATGCGTTGCCCGCACCGACCGGGCCCGTGCCCGCCATCGTGTGGGACGGCCGTCGCTTCGACGGCGATCAGGCGATCGAACGGCTCATCGCGGCACTGCCATCGGCTTGACCGCCTCGAGCGTGATCGACTCCAGCTGGAGAAAGCCTTCGGGCATGCGGTCCGTGTTCTCCAGGCCGCGCAGCGTGGGGTCGCTGCTGTCGTTCAGCAGGCGCCGCTCCAGCTGCGTGAAGCCGGCGCCTTCCAGCGCGAAGCGCAGCATGCGGTCGTCGTAGATGAACTGGTGCCCCCAGTCCCGCACGTAGTTGTTGATCACGAAGACCGGGTCGCCCGCCGGCGCGCCGCGCAGGAAGGTGCTCGTGGCCCAGTGCAGGTACGCCTGCTGCATCGGCGTGGGCGCGGGGCCGTACAGCGCGAGCAGGAAGGCGAGGTCGGGGGTGGTGATGCGGATGCGGCCGCCGGGCTTGAGCACGCGGAAGCACTCGGCCAGCATCGCGGCGCCGCCGGCGAACGGCACATGTTCGATCATGTGTTCGCTGAACACCGCATCGAACGTGGACGACGGCAGCGGGAAGCGCCGCGTGGCGTCGAGCCGCAGCACGGCGCGCGAGGCGGGATCGAAGTCGGAGTTGAGCCAGCCCGGGAGCAGGTGCGGCCCGCAGCCGATGTGCAGGCGGGGGGAGTCGGCCCGTGCCAGGTAGGTGGCCACGAGGGCCTGGTCGTGCCGCACCGCCTGGCGGCCGGCCTGCCGCAGCGTGCGGCGGCACACGCGGGCGGCGCCACGCAGGCCGCTGCGGTCGAGCAGGTTCAGCACGGTGGCTCGGGTGCGGGAACTGCCCTGCGCTTGCCCTTGTCCGGCGAGGGATGGGGTCATCGGGAACCTCCGGTCCGGGCGGGTGGAGCGGCTCCGCCGGCGGGCCCGGTCGTGGCGCGGCGGAGCGGCGCCATCACGCGGCGCCGGCCACGACCTTAGGCGGTGACGAGCCGCTCCGCAATGGGTGTCCTAGGGGGCGGGGCGTGTCAGCGTCACCACCGTGGCCGACCGCGCGGGCAGCACGAGCTGGGGCTTGGCCGGCAGCGTGCCGTACTCGGCCTCCTGCTCGGCGATGGCCGCATCGAACCAGCGCGCGCCCCGCACCGCGAACGCGCCGGCGTCCACCTGCACCGTCTGTCGCGTGGCGTGGCTGTTGATCAGCACGAGGTTCACCGTGTCGCCGTCCCGCACGGCGTGCGCCCAGATGCCGGTGTTGTCGGAGGCCGCGTCCACGAAGCGGCCCTTCAGGTCCGACAGCAGCCGGAACGCATAGAAGGTGGGGCGCGGTCCGCCGCCGTTGTCGATCAGGCCGTGGAAGCCCGTCGCGAGGTAGGCGAAGTAGTGGGCCACCGCGGCGCCCCCCTTCGCGAGCCGCAGCGTGGTCTCCATCGCCCACAGGGCGCCGGTCTGGTCGGAGAGGAAGCGCGGCCGTTCGGTGCGCCACGACAGGCCGTATTCGGTGACGCCGAACTCGATGGTGCGTGTGTGGCCCTTCGGGTTGCGCTTGGGGTCGGCCCACACGGCGCGTGCATGCGCGAGCGTGCGGTCGGCCTCGCGCACCGTGGTCAGCGCGGCGGCGTCGCTGCCGTCGCCCTCGGTGGGGTAGATGTGCCACGTGAGCAGGTCCACCACGTCGCCGCAGCGCTCGACGAAGGTGTCGAGGAACTTCATCGCGCCGGGCACGGCGCCCGACACCGCGGGGCCGGCGATCTTCGCCGAGGGCTGCTCGCGCCGCACGGCCGCGGCCTGCGCGCGGAAGACGTCGCAGTAGCGCTCGGCGGTCCACGACGTGTCGCCGCGCACGGGGCCGTACAGGTCGGGTTCGTTGCCGATCTCCCAGTACGTGACGTTCAGGCCGCGCTCGCGCGCGAGCTTCACGGCCGCGGCCGCGTCCTCGGGCGCGTTGGCCGCGGGGCGGCCGTCGCGGCCCTGGAACACTCGGGTCTGCACCATCAGTTCGGGCTGGCCGGGCATCAGGGTCAGCGCGGCGGCGAACGTGCCCAGCACCGCGGCGTCAAGGTTGGATTCGTCGCCCGCGTTGCCCGCGGGGAAACGCAGCGCGCCGGGCGGCACCTCCTTCAGGCTGTCGCGCACCTCGGCCACCGGCATCCAGTTGCCGAAGTTGTAGCCCGCCATCGTCGAGGGCCGCACCGCGGGGCCCTCGCGGTCGGGCCGGACCGTGACGGTGACGGCGGACGACACACCGGCGAAGGCGAGCGCGGCGAGGGACAACGCGAGGCGGAGAAGGCGTGGGCGCATGGGGTCGGAAGGCGAGGGCGGAGAGGCCGCACGATAGGAGGCTGTGCCGTCCTGCGACAGCCCCCTAGCGAAAGTCCTGACAGGGTGGACCCTTGGATTCCCGCGATGAGAAACGTTGCGTGCGGGTTCGTCCCGAGTTTGTCAGCCAGCGTTCAGCTTCCCGTCAGAACACCGTCAGCGCCCTTCAAGAAGATGCCCTCAGCCCCCTGTTGGGAGAGGGGCCCCTCGCACGCACACAGCACACACAGGAGCTGCATCATGGCAACAGCAACCATGCCGGCATCGTCGGCAAAAGGCGCGCCGATGACCCAGGAGGAGAAGAAGGTCATCTTCGCCTCCAGCCTCGGCACCGTCTTCGAGTGGTACGACTTCTACCTCTACGGCACTCTCGCCGTGATCATCGGGAAACAGTTCTTCTCGGCACTGGACCCGAACTCGCAGGTGATCTTCTCGCTGCTCGCGTTCGCCGCGGGCTTCATCGTGCGGCCCTTCGGCGCACTCGTGTTCGGCCGCCTCGGCGACATGATCGGGCGGAAGTACACCTTCCTCGTCACCATCCTGATCATGGGCCTGTCGACCTTCATCGTCGGCATCCTGCCCACCTATGCGTCCATCGGCGTCGCGGCCCCGATCATCCTGATCGGCCTGCGCCTGCTGCAGGGCCTCGCGCTCGGCGGCGAGTACGGCGGCGCGGCCACCTACGTGGCCGAGCATGCCCCGCACGGCAAGCGCGGTGCCTTCACGTCGTGGATCCAGACCACGGCCACGCTGGGCCTGTTCCTCTCGCTGATCGTCATCCTCGGCACCCGCACCGCCATCGGTGAGGAGGCCTTCGCCGAGTGGGGCTGGCGCATCCCGTTCCTCGTGTCGATCTTCCTGCTGGCCATCAGCGTGTGGATCCGCCTCTCGATGAACGAATCGCCCGCCTTCAAGAAGATGAAGGAAGAGGGCAAGACCTCGAAGGCCCCGCTGACCGAGTCGTTCGGCCAGTGGAAGAACCTGAAGATCGTGATCCTGGCCCTCGTGGGCCTGACGATGGGCCAGGCCGTGGTCTGGTACACCGGGCAGTTCTACGCGCTGTTCTTCCTGACCGGCCCGCTGAAGGTCGATGGCGCCACCGCCAACATCCTGATCGCGGTCGCGCTGCTGATCGGCACGCCGTTCTTCATCCTGTTCGGCTCGCTGTCGGACAAGATCGGCCGCAAGCCCATCATCATGGCCGGCTGCCTGATCGCCGCGCTGACCTACTTCCCGCTGTTCAAGGCGCTCACCGTCGCCGCCAACCCCGACCTCGCCAAGGCGCAAGCCACGTCGCAGGTGACGGTGGTGGCCGACCCGAACGAATGCTCGTTCCAGTTCAACCCGACCGGCATCGCCAAGTTCACCAGCTCGTGCGACATCGCCAAGCAGGTGCTGGCCGCCAACTCGGTGAGCTACGAGAACGTGGCCGGCACCGGCCCGGCGAAGATCAAGATCGGCGACAAGGAGATCGAGTCGTACTCGTCGAAGGGCCTGCCGGCGGATGAAGCCAAGGCCAAGGACGCCGCGTTCAAGAAGGCCACCATCGACGAGCTGCGTGCCCACGGCTACCCGGCCAAGGCCGACCCGGCCAAGATGAACAAGCCGATGATCATCGCGATCCTGACGCTGCTTGTGATCTACGTGACCATGGTGTACGGCCCGATCGCCGCGATGCTCGTCGAGATGTTCCCGACCCGCATCCGCTACACCTCGATGAGCCTGCCGTACCACATCGGCAACGGCTGGTTCGGTGGCCTGCTGCCCGCCACGGGCCTCGCGATCGTGGCCCAGACCGGCAACATGTACAACGGCCTCTGGTACCCGATCATCTTCGCGACCATCACGTTCGTGGTCGGCATGCTCTTCGTCAAGGAGACGAAGGACGTGGACATCTACGCGAAGGACTGATCGAGATGTGGAAGATCGTTGTGGGATTCCTCGTGTTCGCTGCGCTGGCCATGTGGCTGCTCTCCAAGGGCGGTGACGTGGACATCAGCGGAGAGAAACACGGCATCGACGTGGCACCCCACGCCGCCTCGAGCGCGTCGAATCCGTAGCCAGACCCCGGACGATCCCTCGTCCGGATGCGGGCCGGTGCTGCCGAAGGGCGCACCGGCCCGCTTGCTTTTTCAGGCCGCGGGCACCGCACCCGGGCGGGCGGAGGTCCGCCGGCGCAGGTCACGGATCTGGAGCGCCGCCCCCGCGAGGAACACGAGGAACGCGATGCCCACGGCCGCCTGCAGGCCCGGATCGTCAGGGCCGGAGGCGAGCGGGGCGCTCACCGGCAGGCGGGTCGAGGTTTCGGTCATGCCCGGGATGCTGTGGAAGAACAGCGTGAGCGAATAGCTGATCGACGCGATCCCTGCCGAGGCCCGCCCGAAGAGGGCCGTGTGTCCGGCCACCCAGGCCAGGGCCAGCACGAGCAGCGTGATCACGCCGAGCGCGTGCGGCTTGCCGAATCCGCCGTGCTGGAAGATGCCGAAGCCGGTGATGCAGGTGAGCACCGTGCCCCACAGGTAGACGCGGCCGGACGGTGTGGTGTCGAGGATGTGGTGGTGTTTCACCAGGGCCGCGATGCCGGCCGCGACGGCGACCAGGCTGATGGCGGTGTGCACGATGCCGAGGGAGGTCAGGCCGGCCATGTCGGTCTCCGGAGTGGGGAAGCCGCCATCGTGCAGGAAACCCGCGGCGCGGTCGTTTCGCCGCGGGGCCATCGCGGGCTAGGTCTTTGGAGGGGGTTTGTTGCGATCGCCGCAACAGCGTGTTCCGGAAGAAGGTCTTTTTCCCGAGGGCCGGGCCACCTAAAGTTCACCCTGAGCCAACCCCCTTTTCCCGAGAGACCGCCATGAGCACCCTGAACCGTCACGCCCTCGTTGCCGCCACCGCCGCCCTGGCCGTGGCGGGCGCGTTGACGCTCATGGCGCAGGACGCGGGGGCCGCGTCCGCCGGTCCGGTGGCGCAGGTGGTGCCCACGGGCGACGCGATGCTCGTCGCCGCCGCCGACATGCTCTGCGCGGTGGTGTCGGGCTCCTGAATCCCGTCCCCTCCGCGGAGGGACCTCGGATTGCCTCGGCGGAAGTGCCGATCGGTCGATCGGCCTAGTGTCAGGCGCCGCTTCCGGGATGCCGAGGGTGGATCCCCCGGGTGATTCGCCACGGAAGCGATCCTGCGACGCTGCCGTGCATGAAGAAGTCCCCTGCCCCAGCGTTCCTTCGCCCCGTCGTTCTCACCTTCTGCGGTCTGCTGCTGCTGCCCGGGCCTGCCTCGGCCGAGGCCGCGCGCCCGTGGTGGCAACCCACCTCGGCGTTCGTGCAAGCGGGCGCCGCGGAACACGCCAATGCCGCCGTCCTGGGGCTCACGTGGGACTGGTCCTGGCGTCGCGACCTCGGCTGGGGCCGGTTCACCGGCTACTGGGAGGTGTCGTTCGGTCGCTGGGCGAGCGATGCCGGCGGCAGCAGTGCGCACGCGTGGGTCACGCAGGTGGGCATCACGCCGGTGCTGCGCCTGTACCCGGGCGGTGGCGACACCGGCTGGTTCGGGGAACTGGGCATCGGCGCCAACCTGCTGCTGCCGATCTATCGCAGTGACGACAAGCGCTTCAGCACGACGTTCAACTTCGGCGACCACCTGGCCGTGGGGCGGCGCTTCGGCGAGCGCGGTGCGCACGAGGTGACGCTGCGGCTGCAGCATTTCTCGAACGCCGGCATCAAGGAGCCCAACCCGGGCGAGGATTTCCTGCAGTTGCGCTACGGCTACCGCTTCTGACCTCGCCCGGTCCGGCGTCAGCGCGTGCCGGTGCTCCCGTGGGGGGTGGATGGGGCCAGCACGTCGTGGGGGTAGTCCCCGAACAGCGCCCGGTACGCCTGCGAGAAACGCCCGGCGTGCTGGAAGCCGCAGCGCCGCGCGATCTGGGCGACGGTGCGGTCGTCGGGCCCCGGGTCGCTCAGGTGGCGGTGGGCGGTGTTGAGGCGTGTGGTGGTGATCCATCGCTTCGGCCCCATCGCGTAGGAACGCTGCAGCGCACGTTCCAGCGACCGGACGGAGATGCCGGCCGGCTGCGCGAAGTCGGACGGGTGCAGCGTGCCGTACGGCTGCTCGGCGAGCACCCGCTCGACCACTTCCAGCACGTTGGAGGCCGGCGAGCGGCGGCGCGGGGCGGTGGGCGGGGTGATCCACAGCGAACGGGCCACGTCGAGCAGCTGGCGCACCGACTGCCGGGCGTCGGCGTCGAGGTTCGACGGCGCCTGGGGCGTGGCGCCCGACACCGCGGGCAGGCGGCGCGACACCAGGTCGAGCGAGAAGGCGTGGCGGCTGACGATGCGCAGCGGGCCGCCCAGCGCGGACTCGAACACCGCACCGACGGTGGCCGGTTCGTTGTCGACGTAGAGCCCCTCGGCACGCTCGGCCCACAGGCGATAGCGGCTGCCCGGCGGCAGGTCGAGCTCCAGGTACACGGCGGCGTCGATCTGCAGGAGGTGCACCTGCTGGTTGCCGTCGTCGCACGAGCGGTGCGACAGGCGCCGTGGGCCCGGGCTCAGGAGCCGGAACGCGCGGATCGGCAGGTGGTCCGCCGTCTCGAGCCGCATGGGATCGAGCCGTTCGGTCTCGAATGCGGTGTGCAGAATCGGGCTTTGCCCGTGGTCGTCGACCGTTTCGTCCCGCACCGGCATGTCGGTGGCGTGAAGGGCTGTGGACATGAGAGGTCCTCGCAGTGGTCTAGGGAAGTTCAGTCTAGAAGTCCCCTCCCGGCCGCGACTATCCGCATTCCGCAGGGACAACCCCCACGCCCGGGCCGCCAAATAGTTCCACAAAAACGTGAGTGTGTACTAAGCTTTGCGCGCCAGGGCGGGCCCGGACATCCCATGTCCCCCGGGCTGCACGGTTTCCGTGCAGGCACCCACCCGGCGTTACGGCCGCATGGCCGCAGGGAGCGACACCATGGGACGTCACCACTATGCCGACCGCACGTACACGAGCTTCGATCCCGAGGCCCTGCGCGATGTGGTCCACCAGTCACGCATCGAACATCGCCTGCTCGGTGCGGGCGACCTCGAGATCCGGGTGCGCAACCGCACCGGGCCACGCTTCGCCGTGGGCGCGGGCGACTACGGCTGCGCCGTCTACGCCCAGGGGGTGCTGCACCCGGGCGCGCTGACCATCAGCCTCGCGCCCATGCGGCGCGGGGAGGTGTTCCTGAACGGGCGCCCCTTGCCACCCCACGCGCTGCAGGTGTACGCCGAAGGGGCGTCCATCGACTACGTCACCACGCATGCGGCCTGCTGGCACACGGTGACGGTCACGCGCGAGGACCTGCAGGCCCACGCCGTGGGGCGCCTGGGCCGCGAGCTGGCCATCCCGGTGGCCGGGTGCGCGCAGTTCGAACCCGACCCCGCGCTGACCCGCCAGGTGCTCGAGCAGATCGAGACGGGCTACCGCCTCGCGTCCGAGCCCGTCGCCGACCCCGAGACGCAGCTGTACTGCGACCTGGCCCTGCTGGACGCCCTCACCGAGGCCCTGGCCCACGCCCCCAGCACCCCGGAGCCGCGCGGCGCGCGCACACGCCGGCGCATCATGGAGGTGGTGGAGTCGGTGGCCCGCCAGGGTGCGCAGAGCGCCGAGATCGACGCCGCGGCGCTGAGCCGGCTGTGCGCCGCCTCCGAACGCCTCGTGGAACACGCGATGCGCCAGGGCGTGGGCATGCCGCCCAAGCGCTGGCTCACGATGGCGCGGTTCAACCGCGTCTACGTGGAACTGGCCGACCCGGGCAACACCCGCTCCGTGACCGACACCGCATTGCACTGGGGCTTCAACCACCTCGGGCGGTTCGCGTCGAACTACCGGGCGGTGTTCGGCGAATCGCCGAGCGACACCGTGGCCCGGGTGCGCGGCGAGCCGCGCCCGCGGCTCACTGCCCGGGTGGCGGCGGCGAGGGTGCCTGCGGCGGCGTGACCTCGAACTCGGCCTGCACCGCCCGCAGGCACGGCACGCACACGCACGTGGTGTAGCGCTCGCGCAGCGCGGCGCGTGCGCCGTCCGACAGCCTCACCGCGAAACACGCACACGGCGACTGCAGTGCCGTGGCCGCCTCGCACACGAACCCGCCACCACAGCGGGGGCAGCGGTCGGGCGTGTCCATGGCGGTGTGGCCGGTCAGGCGCGGCGGCGGCGCACGCCCAGCACGCCGGTGGCCGCGGCCAGCAGGGCCAGCAGGCCGAAGCCCGCGGCGCCGCCACCCGAGTCCGACGAGGTCGTCGGCGTGGTCGGGGTCGTGGGGGTGGTGGGCGTGGTGCCCGAGATGCTGCCCTGGAGTTGCACCCGGCGGTTGTAGTCGGTTCCTGTGGTGCCGTCACGCAGGGTCACGGTCAGCACGGGGTTGGAGTTCACGTTGTCGCGCGGGTCGTAGGTGACCGAGAAGGTACACGACTCGCCGGCCGTGAAGGTCTTGCTGTCGCACGTGAAGGTGCGGGTGAAGTTGCCCACGCCGGTGCCGGCGATGGCGATGTTGCGCACGATCAGCGGCGCGAAGGGCGCCGTGGGCGACTTCAGCGTCACCGTCTGCGCGGCGGCGGCCGTGTTCACGCCGGAGGACGTGAAGGTGAGCGTGGTCTTGTCGACGTGGGCGGTGTCGGCGATGTAGGCCGCGAGGTCTCGCACGTCGTCGGCGTCCAGCGCGTTGAACTGGGTCATCTGGCTGACGGAGCCGATGGCCCGGACGATGTCGGTGTACGCGGTGTCGGGCTCGATCTGGGCCGTGGCGCTGCCGCCCACTGCGATGCGGCGGTTCTGCACGGTCTGGTGGCAGCCGGTGCAGCTCGACGTGAGGGTGCTGACCCCCGACGTGGCGGCCGTGTCCTCGAACAGCAGCTTGCCGCGGGCGACGTCGCCCGCGGCCTGGGCCCAGGCGGGCGACGCGGCGGCGGCGAGGGCCAGCAGCGTGGCGGAAGCGAAGGTGGAGCGGAGGGCGTGGTGCATGGTCGTTCGGAGGAGGTGATCGGTGGAGGGGGTCAGGCCAGCAGGTCGAGGGCGTTGAAGGCGGACGCGTGGGGCAGCACGGTCCCGATCACGCTGGTGTCCGCGCCGAACCATCGCGCGAGCGCGGCGGACATCTGGTCGGACGACAGCGTGGGGATCCAGCGGCCGGCGCCGGTGTCGTCGGGACCGTTGAGCGTCTGGTTCGGCACTGCGCCGAGCACCTGGCCACCCTTGACGGCACCGCCCACCACGAACTGGTGGCTGCCCCAGCCGTGGTCCGAGCCCTGGCCGTTGGAGGCGAAGGTGCGACCGAAGTCGGAGGCCGAGAACAGCGTGACGCCGTCCGCGATTCCCATGTCCACGGTGGACTGGTAGAAGGCCGAGACCGCCTGGCTGATCTCGCCGAACAGGCGGTTCTGCTGCTGCATCTGGTCGTCGCCGTGGGTGTCGAAGCCGCCGATGGACACGAAGAACACCTGGCGCTTGAGCCCGAGGCTGGACCGGGCCGAGATCAGCTTGGCCACGGTGTTGAGCTGGCGGCCGAGGTCGCTGTTCGGGAACGTGGTGCCCACGGTGGACGACTTCAATGCCGCGGTCAGCACCTGCTGCATGTCGATGGACCGGCCCATCGTGCTGAGCCAGGCCTGGTGGAAGAGGTGGCTGCGCTGGTCGGCCAGGGTCTGCTGGATGGCCAGCGTGAGCGGGTCGGTGGTGTTGCCGGCCTTGTAGAAGTCGAAGCCGAAATTGCCCGACGAGGACATCTTGTACGCGAGCAGGCTGCTGTCACCGGTCTCCCACAGGTTGCCGCCCGCCATCGAGATGCAGGCATAGCCGCGGTTGACGCTGCCTTCGGCGATGAGCCGTTCCATCATCCGGCCGCCCCAGCCGGTCTTGCCCATGGTGTCGTAGATGGCGCTCTGCCACGCGTCCTGCTGGTCGCTGTGCGAGAACAGGCCCTGCGGCAGCGGCACCGAGCGTGCGTTCCACTGCGCCTTCGTGGTGGGTGCGATCAGCGGGCCGATGTTGGCGACCACCGCCATCTTCTGCTGGGTGTAGAGGTTCGCGAGGCCGGCCATGGCGGGGTGCAGGCCGTAGCGGGACGGGTCCGTCGCGCCTTCGGCCACCGGCGTGGTGGTGAGCGGCAGCAGCGAGTTCTGCTGCAGCGCGAGGTTCGTGCGGCCCGTGCGGTACAGCGCGTACTCGGTCGCGTCGCGCGGCACCACCATGTTGTTCGCGTCGTTGCCGCCGTACATGAACAGGCAGACGATCGCCTTGTAGTCGGAGCCCGTGGTGGTCTGGGCGAGCGCCGTGAGCGGGGCGAGCAGGTGCGAGGCCGCGCCCATCGCGCCGGTGGCGCCCATCATCTTCAGCAGCGAGCGCCGTGCCGGATCCGGCAGGTGCGGCATCAGGTCGGACGTGGCGCGCGGGTAGGCGTCGGCGCAGTGGAGGTGTTTCTTCTTCATGGTCGTGGCCTTCGGTGCGGCTCAGGTCTGGATCACGTGGTCGGGCGACAGCGACGTGACGATCAGCGCCGACTTCACCCGGCGCTTGGGGTCGTTCGCGGGAATGGCCGCGAGCATCGTGGCCAGGCGCTGGCGCGTGGACGCGCTCATCTGGCCGTTGAAGAACAGCAGGTCGAGGTGCGCGATGAGCGCGGACGGGTCGGCCGCCAGCGCCTGCAGCGGCGCGTAGTCGATGCGCAGGCGGTTCTCGCCGTTGCCGAAGCCTTCGTTGTTGATCAGGCGCGCGAAGAAGTTGAGGCCGCCGACGAGCGTGGTCTCGGTGGTGATCTGGAATTCGGGAGCCACGAGGCCCTGGTCCATGATGGGGCCGGCCTGGGCGTAGTCGGGCTTGAAGAAGTTGAACACCGTGGGCGCGAGCAGCGGGCTCTGGCCCAGCGAGTTGTCGGACCCGTCGAGTTCGTGGATGTCGTTGCGGCCGCTGGTGCTGGTGGCCCCCAGCGCGCGCAGGAAGTTGGCGAAGCGCAGCACCGGCTCGCGCTGCTTGCCGAAGCGGCCGTTGGCGCCGAGGGACGGATCGCGCGCCTCGGGGTGCAGCAGGATCGCGCGCACCACCGCGCGCAGGTCGCCGCGCACGCCGGCGCCGTTGTTGTTGAACACGAGCGAGACGGCACGCAGGTAGGCCGGGCTCGGGTTGCTGGTGACGAGGCGCTGGATCAGCTGGCGGCAGATGAAGGGCGCGACGTTCGGGTGGTTGAAGATGTTGTCGATGGCGACTTCGAGGTCCGACTCGCAGGTGCCGCCGGCCGGGATCACGAAGCTGTCGAGCAGCAGCTTGCTCTCGGGCGTGTGGTAGTCGGGGTACGACCGCATCGGGAGGTACCAGTTCTCCTCGACGTTCACGTCGATGTCGTGGAAGTTCTTGCCGCGCGGCGAGGACCAGCCGGTGAAGGCCCGCGCGAACCCCTTGACGACGTCCTCGTCGTACGTGGGCACGGGGCGGCCCTCGCCGTCGCGCATGACGGTGCCGTCGAGGTCGAGGCGCACGAGGCCGATCGAGAACAGCTGCAGGATCTCGCGTGCGTAGTTCTCGTTCGGGCGGATGCCCCGCTTCGCGTTCTCCTTCTCGCTGCCGATCATGTTGAGGTAGTACCCCATGGTCGGATGCAGCGTGACGCTCTTGAGCAGCGTGCGGAAGTTGCCGAAGGCCTCGCGGTTGAGCATGTCCATGTACGAGGCCATGCCGAACGCGCGCAGGGCGCCCGAGCTGTTGGACACCACGAAGATCTGGCTCAGCGCGAAGGCCACGCGGGCGCGCAGCTGGTCGCCGCCCTTGAGCCACTGCATCCAGATGGCCTCGTACGCCATGTCGTCGCTGACGCGGAACTCCTCGGCGGAGACGCGGCGCCAGTCGAGGTAGCTCATGTGGGACATCGTGGTCGAGTTGAACTGGCCCCAGAGCCAGTGCTCGTAGCCTTCGGTGCGCAACGCCTCGATCTCCTCGGCCGAGCGGGCGCCGAACGTGGCCTGCGACATGAAGCGTGCGGCGTCGACCTGCGTGGGCGGCGTGCTGGTGGGCGGCGGTTCGTCTCCGCCCGAGCCGGGCAGGTTCGCTTGATCGGAGGTACCTTCGGGGCCGCGCGGGCCGCGCATGCCGCCCCCGCCGCACGCCGCGAGCGCTGCGGCGCTGGCGAGCAGGGCGCCCACGCCGGCGAGGCCGTTCGTGCCCGCGCTGCGGTCCGCGGTCGTGTCCTGCTCGGACGGTTCGGTGGTGTGTGGAGCCATGGTCTGGATCTCGTTCTCGTTGGATGGCGCGGTGAGGCGAGCCTCCCCCATGAGGCCGGAAGCGATTTCATCGTGTCGGCCGGGAGGGAGATGTGGCAGGTTGTTACTCGGTGTTCAGCGAGTGCCGCGCCGGCGCGGCGAACCTGCGGGGATGCCGCGGGGTGCGCGTCACCTTTCCGTGATCGAGTTGGCACCGCGCCGCACACGCGTGCGTTGCCGCGCGTTTCCCCTCGACGCGTCTGCTTACGACGAGTGGCGCTCAACCAACGCGCGGCAATGGCTTGTCACGTCTTTGACGCGGCAGATCGCGCGATGGGCACCGCCGCGCCCGTAAGCTGCCCGGCAGTCGGCCGCACTGGGGGTGGCCGCGAATTTCGAAACCACAGGAGAAGAAGATGCAACGACTCATTCAACGCGCGGTCATCCGTGCCGCGGCCCTGGCCTTCGCGCTCTGCGGCGCCGCAGCCGTGCAGGCGCAGCAGGTCAAGTTCACGGGTCCGTACATCGGCGCCGCCATCGGCGACACCGACCTCGACACCGCGATCCGCGTGTTCGGCGGCGGCCAGCTCACCAACATCTTCGGCATCGAGGGCCAGGTCGCCAGCTACGGCTCGAAGACCTACCAGCAGGGCCTGTACACGTACAAGGACTCGGCCTGGGCCGCCGGCATCTACGGCACCGCCACGATGCCCGTCGTCCAGAACCTCTCGGTGTTCGGCAAGCTGGGCGTGCACTACTTCCGCATGAAACACGACGCGCCCAACGGCTCCACGCAGGACAGTTCGGCCGAGCTCGGCATCGGCGTGGGCGTGAAGTGGCAGTTCATCCCGCAGGCCGCGCTGCGCGCCGACTTCGAGAACATCGGGGGTTCCGGTGGCGACATCATCTCCGTCGGCGTCCAGTTCCCCCTGAACTTCTGATCGGTCAGGCCTTGAAGAGGTGCTGGTGCTGATCCCTCAGCGCCTTCTTCTGCACCTTGCCCATCGCGTTGCGCGGCAGTTCGTCCACGACGAACACGCGCTTGGGCACCTTGAAGCCCGCGAGGCGCGTCTTGACGGCGTTCACGATCGTGTCGCCGTCGAGCGTGGCCCCGGCCCGCGGCACCAGCACGGCCACCACGGCCTCGCCGAAGTCGGGGTGCGGCACGCCGATCACCGCGCTCTCGGCCACGCCGGGCAGTTCGTCGATGGTCGCCTCCACCTCGGCCGGGTACACGTTGAATCCGCCGCTGATGACCAGGTCCTTCGCGCGGCCCACGATGTGCAGGTAGCCGTCGCTGTCGAAGCGGCCCACGTCGCCGGTGCGGAACCAGCCGTCGGCGGTGAACTCCTCCTTCGTCTTCTCGGGCAGGCGCCAGTAGCCGGCGAACACGTTCGGCCCCCGCACCTCGATGCCGCCGTTGCCGCTGTCCGCGTCGGGCGACGCGATGCGCAGGTCCACGCCCGGCAGCGGGTGGCCCACCGTGCCGGCGCGGCGTTCGCCCTCGTAGGGGTTCGACGTCTGCATCACCGTCTCGCTCATGCCGTAGCGCTCGAGGATGGTGTGGCCCGTGCGGGCCTGCCACTCGCGGAAGGTCTCGGCCAGCAGCGGGGCCGAGCCCGACACGAAGAGCCGCATGGCCCGGCAGGCCTCGGGCGTGAGCGCCGGGTCGGCGAGCAGGCGCACGTACATCGTGGGCACGCCCATGAACACGGTGGCGTCGGCGAAGCGGGCGCGCACCGGGCCCGGCTCGAAGCGGTCGAACCAGATCATGCGGCTGCCGTTGAGCAGCGCGCCGTGGCACGCGACGAACAGGCCGTGGATGTGGAAGATGGGCAGCGCGTGCACGAGCACGTCGTCCGGCTGCCAGGCCCAGTACTCCTTCAGCGTGCGGGCGTTGCTCAGCATGTTGCCGTGCGTGAGCATCGCGCCCTTGCTGCGACCGGTGGTGCCGCTCGTGTAGAGGATCACCGCGAGGTCGGATGCGGCCCGCACCGCGGGTTCGTGCGTGTCGGGCTGGAACGACGCGCGTTCGAGCAGGCTGCCCGTGCGGTCGGTGTTCAGCGTGAACACGTGGGCCACGCCGGAGGTGAACGCGAGCTTGCTGACCCAGCCGAAGTTCGCGCCGGCGCACACCACCACCGCGGGTTCGGCGTCCTGGATGAAGTGGCCCAGCTCGCCGGCCTTGTAGGCGGGGTTCAGCGGCAGGTACGTGAACCCGGCGCGCAGCACCGCGAGGTACAGCATCAGCGCTTCGACCGACTTGTCGACGTGGGCGGCCACGCGGCTGCCGGCGGGCAGGTCGAGGCCTTGCAGCAGGTTGGCGATGCGGGCCGTGGCGCGGTCGAGGTCGTTCCAGCGGTAGTACAGCGGGGTGTCACCGGTGGTTTCGATGGCCACGCGGTCACGGTCGGACGGGAAGGCGTCGCGCAGGGCGACGAAAAGGTTGTCGTTGGCGGTCATCCCGCCATTTTGCATACGCCTGTCGCGTGTCAACGTGGGGGATTCCGCACGATGACCCTGTTGCGGAGTCGCTGGCCGCTTGCCACGGTCGGGCCGCGTTCTATGCTTGGCCCATGAACGAGACGGTCGACGGCATGCAGGACGTCAAGGGCAAGGTGCTCTACATCGAGGACCAGGAGATCAACCAGGTGCTGATGGAGGCCCAGCTGTCCGACCTCCCCGGCATCACGCTGATCCAGGCCACCACCGGCGCCGACGGCGTGCGCCTCGTGCGCTCCGAACACCCCGACCTGGTGCTGCTCGACATGCACCTGCCCGACTTCGGCGGGCTCGAGGTGGTGCGCGAACTGATGATCGAGATCTCGAGCGGCCTGAAGGTGGCGCTGCTCACCGCCGACAACCTGTCGATGGACATCATCAAGGCGATGAGCCTTGGCGCCTACGAATACTGGGTGAAGCCGGTCGACCGCGCCCACCTGATGGCGGGCCTGCGCCGGGCGCTCGGCGGGCCCCACGCCGATCCCCGGCACCGCCTGCCCGGCCGCGAACTGGGCGTCGACGGCGGCGAGAAGCACTGAACGTCCCCCCGACTGGGGATGTCTGCTCCCCCTTGGATCGGGGGCTTCGGGGGTGGCCGACCGGGGTGGGTGCCGCCTAAAGTCTCGGCATGCCGTTCCTTCGCCGCCAGACCCTCGCCGCCTTGTCGTTCACCTGCCTCATGCCGGTGTGCGGTGCCGCGTGGGCGGAGGTCGAGGCGGACCCCGTTCCCGTGCCGGTGCAGAAGACCCCCACCGAGAACCTGCTGGCCACCCTGATCCGCGACGAGGCGTCCGCCTACGAGAACGGCGAAGGGGTGCCGCGCGATGGCGCCCGGGCCGCCGAGCTGTACTGCAAGGCCGCGCGGATGGGCGACGCCCAGTCCCAGTACAACCTCGGGTGGATGTACAGCAACGGCCGCGGCGTGGAGCGCAGCGACGCCACCGCCGCCTTCTTCTTCCACGCCGCCGCGGAACAGGGCTGGCCCCAGGCGATCCGCATGCTGCGCACGGTGGGCGGCCCGAGCAGCGAACTGCCCGAGTGCATGCGGCCGCCGGCGGCCGTCCCCGTGGCCGCGGCCGGCCGCGTGGTCCCGCCGGTCGACCTGGTCGTGCCGGCCAACGCCCCGGCGCACATCGTCGAGATCGCGAAGAACACCGCCGTCGAGATGAAGGTGCAGCCGCAGCTGGTGCTTGCCATCATCGAAGCCGAGTCGAACTTCAACACCGCCGCGCTGTCCCCGAAAAACGCGAAGGGGCTGATGCAGCTGATTCCCGAGACGGCGGCCCGCTTCAACGTCTCGCGCCCGTACGACCCGGCGCAGAACATCCGCGGCGGCGTGTCCTACCTGCGCTGGCTGCTGGCGTACTTCGAGGGCGACGTGGCTCTGGTGGCCGCCGCCTACAACGCCGGCGAGGGGGCCGTGAACCGCTACCGCGGCGTGCCGCCGTACGCCGAGACCCTCGCCTACGTGGCCAAGGTCCTGCGCCGCGTGGGAGCCACCTCGATCCCCTTCGACGGGGCCGCCACCGAGGTGTCGCCCCAGATGCGGCAGATCCGCGCCGCCCGTCGCTGAACGGGCGTTCCATTTCCAGTCCTCCCTGTCACGATTTGTCACCTGCAAGAGTTGACAGTTGTGAGCCTGTCGCTGGACGAGCAGACTGGCGTTGCTCAGGGAGAAAGGGCGTCGTGGACAGGCCCAGTGGCCGCATGGCAGCAATCACCGTGACGGGCTCGGCCCGTCACGGTGCTTGTTTTGAGCCCCCATGCACCGTCATCCCGGCGAACGCCGGGATCCACTGCGGCCACTGCGCGCCGAAGTGAGCGCTTTCACGGAGCGGTTTCCCGGCGCTGACCGGGCAGAATCGACCCGCTTCGAGAACTCCCTGGGAGACACGGATGAAATGGATGCGGTTCCGCCACGGTGGACGCGAGGCCCTGGGTCGCCTGGACGGCGACCAGGTGGAGGTCTTCACCGGCGACCTGTTCGCATCGCCCGAACCCACGGGCGAGCGGCTGCCGGTCGCCGAGATCGAGTGGCTCATCCCCTGCCTGCCGGGCAAGATGATCGGCCTCTGGAACAACTTCAACGCCGCGGCCGAGAAGAACGGCTGGGGCCGTCCGGCCGAGCCGCTGTACTTCCTGAAGGCGGCCAGCAGCTTCGCGGCGCACGGGCAGGGCATCCGCCAGCCTGCGGCGTACGACGGGCGGGTGATGTACGAGGGTGAACTCGCCATCGTGATCGGCCGCACCGCCTCGGCCGTGTCCGTGGCCGACGCCCCGTCGTGCATCTTCGGCTACACCTGCGCGAACGACGTGACCGCGCTCGAACTGCTCACGCGCGACCCGAGCTTCCCGCAGTGGACCCGCGCGAAGAGCTTCGACACCTTCGGCGTGTTCGGCCCGGTGATCGAGACGGACCTGGACGTGGCCAGCGCCTCGGTGCGCACGCGCGTGGGCGGCCGGGAGCGCCAGAACTACCCGCTGGCGGACATGACCTTCCCGCCCGCCGAACTGGTGTCGCGCATCTCGTTCGACATGACGCTGCACCCCGGCGACGTGATCCTGTGCGGCACGTCGGTGGGCGCGCTGCCCATGAAACCGGGCACCGCCGTCGAGGTGGAGATCGACGGCATCGGCGTGCTGTCGAACGTCTACGCGGGCTGAACGACGAGCTTGCCGCGCTGGGCCGCCAGCGTGGCCGCCAGCAGCTGCGTGATGCCGTAGACGGTGGCGACGGTGGGCGTGGGCACACCGGTGATGCGCCCCAGCTCCACCACGCTGCCCACCAGCGCCTCGAGTTCGAGCGCTCGGCCGTGTTCCACGTCCTGCAGCATCGAGGTCTTGTGGGCGCCCACGGCCTCGGCGCCGGCGATGCGCTTGTCGATGGAGATCTTGAACTCCACGCCGAGCTTCTCGCCCACCTGCTGGCCTTCGCGCATCATCGTGGCCACGAGTTCGCGCGACGCGGGGAAGCGGCAGATGTCTTCCAGCGTGGCGTGGGTCAGCGCGCTGAGCGGGTTCAGGCACAGGTTGCCCCACAGCTTGACCCAGATCTCGCCGCGGATGTCCTTCGACACCGGCGACTTGAACCCGGCCTTCATCATCGCGCCGGCCAGCTGCTCGATGCGCGGGCTGCGGGTGCCGTCGGGTTCGCCGAGCGTGAAGCGGTTGCCCTCGATCACGCGCACGACGCCGGGTTCGACCAGCTCGGCGGCGGGGTACACCACGCTGCCGATGATGCGCTCGGGTTCGATGAACGAGGCGATCACGCCGCCCGGGTCCACGCTCTCGAGGTGCTGGCCTTCGTAGGGGCCGGGCAGCTTGTGGAAGTACCACCAGGGCACGCCGTTGATCATCGTGACCACCATCGTGTCCGGGCCGAACAGCGCGCGCAGCTCGGGCAGCACGTCCTTCACCTGGTGGGCCTTCAGCGTGAGCAGCACGGCGTCCTGGCGCCCGGCGTCGGCCATCTTCTCGACGGCGCGCACGTTGCGGGCGACGTGTTCCGTGCCGTCTTCGGCGATCAGGCGGAAGCCGTTCGCGTTGATGGCCGCCAGGTTGCGGTTGCGGGCGATGAACGTCACGTCCTCGCCCGCCAGGGCCAGTTTCGCGCCGAGGTAGCCACCGATGGCGCCGGCCCCGACCACCGCGATCTTCATGATGCGTTTCCTTCTGCAGGGGCTGCGGGCGGCGGGCGCTGCAGCCACGATTTCACGGTGCCGAGCAGGGGCCAGCACAACATCACCAGTGCGAGCCCCACGATGCCGCCGACCAGCCCGTTGCTCCAGAAGATCGACAGGCTGCCCTGCGAGATCAGCATCGACTGCCGGAAGCTCGCCTCCGCCATGTCACCCAGCACCAGGGCGAGCACGAGCGGTGCCAGAGGGTAGCGCAACTTCTTGAACAGGTAGCCGAGCACGCCGAACACCAGCATCAGCACCACGTCGAACATGGAACTGTGGACCGTGTACGCGCCGATCGCGCAGATCACCACGATGACCGGGGCGATGACCGAGAACGGGATGCGCAGCATCGCGGCCCAGAACGGCACCGTGGTCAGCACGACGAACAGGCCCACGATGTTGCCGAGGTACATCGACGCGATCAGGCCCCAGACGAAGTCCTTCTGCTCGACGAACAGCATGGGCCCCGGCTGCAGGCCCCAGATCAGCAGCCCGCCCAGCAGCACCGCCGCGGTGGGCGAGCCCGGGATGCCCAGCGTCAGCATGGGCAGCAGCGCGGACGTGCCGGCCGCATGCGCCGCCGTCTCGGGCGCGAGCACACCCTCGATCTGGCCCTTGCCGAAGGAGTCGGGCTCCTTCGACATGCGCCGCGCGATGCCGTAGCTCATGAACGAGGCCGGCGTGGCGCCGCCGGGCGTGATGCCCATCCAGCAGCCGATGGCGGTGGAGCGCAGGAACGTGAGCCAGTGCCGCGGCAGCGTCTTCCACGTGGACCACACCACCTTCGGGTCGATCTTCGCGTGTTTGCCCTTGAACGCGAGTCCTTCCTCCATCGTCAGCAGGATCTCGCCGATGCCGAAGAGGCCGATCACCGCGATCAGGAAGTCGAAGCCCTTGAGCAGCGGCGGGTAGCCGTAGGTCATGCGCAGCTGGCCGGTGACGCTGTCCATGCCCACCGCGGCGAGCGCGAAGCCGAGCATCATCGCGGCGATCACCTTCGCGGGCGGCTCCTTGCTCATGCCCACGAAGCTGCAGAACGTCAGCAGCTGCACCGCGAAGAACTCGGCGGGACCGAAGCGGATCGCGAACTTCGCGAGCAGCGGCGCGAGGAAGGTGATGAGCACCACCGCGAACAGCGCCCCCACGAACGACGACGTGAAGGCCGCGGTGAGGGCCTGCGCCGCGCGGCCCTGCTGGGCCATCGGGTAGCCGTCGAAGGTGGTGGCCACCGACCACGGTTCGCCGGGGATGTTGAACAGGATCGACGTGATGGCGCCGCCGAAGAGCGCGCCCCAGTAGATGCACGACAGCATGATGATCGCCGTCGTGGGGTTCATCGACAGCGTGAGCGGCAGCAGGATCGCGATGCCGTTCGCGCCGCCCAGCCCGGGCAGCACGCCGATCAGCACACCGAGCGTGATGCCCACCAGCATGAAGCCGAGGTTGGGCAGGGTCAGCGCGACGCTGAAGCCGTGGAGGAGGTTGCCGATCTCGTCCATGCTATTGCCCGCCCGGCCGCCCGAAGGGCAATAGGCGCCCCCTCGGGGGGCAGTGAATGAAATGAACGTGGGGGCTCATGTCATACCCCCAGCAACGACTCGAGCGGACCCTTCGGCAGCAGCACGAGGAACCAGCGTTCGAACACCGCGTACACCACCAGCGGCACCGCAACCGACACCGCACCGGTCGCGGTCCAGCCGTACTTGCCGTGGCGCCTCATGAAGTAGGCGATCAGCAGGAACGACGCCACGTAGATGCCCAGCCACGCGATGCCGCCCACGTAGACCCCCATCGGCACCAGCACCGCGAGCACGCTCGCGAGCTGGGTGCGTTCGGCGAACACGGGGTTCTCGCCACGCCACTTCAGCAGCGTTCCGATCAGCACCGACCCGCTCGACGCGAGCAGGATCAGCCCGATGTAGAACGGGAAGTAGCCCGACTGCGGGCCGTCGTCGGCCCAGCCGTTGCCCACCCGCAGGCTGTCGGTGATCACGAGCACCGCCACGCCCACCAGCAGCGCCGAGACGATGGCCTCCGGCCAGCGGCTGCCGACCGACGGGCCGGCCGCATCCTGCGGCCCAGGGTTCTCTTCCATGTGTGCCTCCATCGGCCGCCGCGGCGGCCCGGTCGTCACGTCATCGTCGTCGTCGTCACTTGGCGATGAAGCCGGCTTCCTTCATCAGCTCTCGGTGGAGCTGCTCGTTGCGGCCGAGCCAGGCGACGTAGTCGGGGCCGGTCAGGGCGGTCTGCTTGAACGCGCCCTTTTCCATGAACTCCTTCCACTCGGGCAAGGCACGGATCTTCTTGAAGAGGTCGAGGTAGTAGGCCACCTGGTCGGGCGTGACGTCGGGCGGCATGAAGATGCCGCGCAGCATCAGGTAGTCGACCGGCAGGCCGGCCGACGTGCAGGTGGGCACGTCGTTCCAGGACTGCGTGGCTGTCAGCCTGGCCGCGTACGGCAGCTTGTCCTTGTCCATCACGCAGAGCGCACGCAGCTTGCCCGCGCGCCAGTGGGACTCGGCCTCGATCGGGTTGTTGACGGTGGAGTCGACGTGTTTGCCGACGAGCTGCACGGCCACGTCGCCGCCTCCCTTGAACGGCACGTAGGTGATCTTCTTGCCGGCCACCTTCTGAAGCAGCATCGTGATGATCTGGTCTTCCTGCTTCGAGCCGGTGCCGCCCATCTTCAGCGTGTTGTCCGGCTGCGCCTTCGCGGCGTCGAGGTAGGCCTTGGCCGTCTTGTACGGCGACTCCTCGTTGACCCACAGCACGAACTGGTCGAGCGCCAGCATCTGCACCGGTGTCAGGTCGCGCCAGTTGAACGGCACGCCGGTGGCGAGCGGCGTGGTGAACAGGTTCGACAGCGTGATGACGATCTTGTGGGGGTTGCCCTTGTCGCCCTTCACGTCGAGGAAACCCTCGGCGCCGGCGCCGCCGGACTTGTTGACGACCACGATGGGCTGCGACGTGAGCTTGTTCTTCGCGGCCACGCCCTGGATGAAGCGGGCCATCTGGTCCGCACCGCCGCCGGTGCCGGCCGGCACGACGAACTCGATGGGCTTGCTGGGCTCCCAGGCGAACGCGGCGGGAGCCAGCATCGCGCCGGCGAAGAAGGCTGCGGCCAGCGGGCCCGCGGTCGAACGGCGGCTTCTCATGGTTTTCCTCTCCTGAGTGTGATGACAGTGGTCGAGCGGGGACGCATCGATCCGGGCGCCTCTGGACGGGCACCTCGTGGCCGAGCGGTGAAATTCAGATCAGAGACCGAGCTTCTGGGCGAGGCCGATGCGCTGCAGCTTGCCGGTCGCGCCCTTCGGGATCTCGTCCATGAACAGGATCTTCTTCGGCACCTTGAACTCGGCGGCACGCTGGCCGACGAAGTCCTGGAGTTCGCGTTCGGTGGCGGCCACGCCTTCCTTCAGCACCACCACGGCGGCGACTTCCTCGCCGAGCTTCGGGTGGGGCATGGCGAAACACACCACCTGCGACACCGCGGCGTGGTCCATCAGGATTTCATCGACCTCGCGCGGGCTGATCTTCTCGCCGCCGCGGTTGATGATCTCCTTCAGGCGGCCGGTGAGGCTGATGTAGCCGTCGCTGTCCTTCGTGCCCTGGTCGCCGGTGCGGAACCAGCCGTTCAGGAAACCCTCGGCGTTCGCCTTGGGGTTGTTCTCGTAGCCGGCCGTGACGTTCGGGCCGCGGATGACGATCTCGCCGATCTCGCCCGCGCCGAGCAGCTGGCCGTCCTCGCCCATGATCTGCACCTCCGGGCCGGCGGGCAGGCCCACCGAACCGGGCTTGCGGGCCTGCGGCGGCAGCGGGTTCGAGGCCATCTGGTGCGTGGCCTCGGTCATGCCGTAGGCCTCGATCAGCGGGGCCTCGAAGATCTCTTCGAGTTCGCGGATCACCTGCGGCGGCATCGACGACGACGACGAGCGCAGGAACCGCAGCGGGTTGCGCGCGATCACGTCGGCGTTGCCCTTGGCGCGGCCGATGATGGCCTGGTGCATCGTGGGCACGGCCGTGTACCAGGTGGGTTTCGCCTCGTCCATCCACCCGAAGAACTTCAGCGCGTTGAACCCCGGCGTGCAGAACACCTGCGAGCCCGCCGACAGCGGCGCGAGCACGCCGGCGATCAGGCCGTGGATGTGGAACAGCGGCATGATGTTCAGGCCGGTGTCGCTCGCGGTCAGCCGCAGCGTGCCGCGGATGTTGCCCGCCGACGCGCACAGGTTGCCCACCGACAGCGGCACGATCTTCGGCCGCGAGGTGGTGCCGGACGTGTGCAGCACCATGCCGATGTCGCCGGCTTCCGAGAAGCCGCCCTTCGCGGGCGCCGAAGCCTGTGCCGGTTCCCGCGGGGCCAGCGTGAAGGCGCCGGCCGGAGCACCGGGCGGCACCACCAGGTCGACCACGCGCACGCCGAGCTTCTTCGCCACGGCGATGGCGGGCGAGGTGCTGCCCGACTCGACGATCAGCACCTTGGCGTTCAGGTCGGAGAGGTAGAACTCGAACTCGTCGGCCCGGTAGGCGGGGTTGAGCGGTGCGCTGGTGGTGCCGGAGGCTGCCGCCATGTAGCACGTGGCCATCTCGGGGCCGTTGTTCAGCACGATGGCCACGCGGTCGTTGCGGCCCACGCCCAGGGCGTTGAGGCTCGCGAGCGTGCTGGCGATCAGCTCGCGCAGCGCGGCGTAGGTGAGCGCCGGGCGGTCGGGCGCGGAAATGGCGATGCCGGCATCGGAGCCGGTGGCGAGCAGGTCCTTGAGTGTGGACGTCACTTGAATCCTCCTGAGCGCGGGCCGTACGACTTGGGATCGGCCTCGTTGTGTGCGGGGGTGGAACGGCGAATTATGGTTGGGTCATGTGACGGTGCGAGCCTGTGGATTCCCTGATGGCGGGTTCAAAAGGCGGTTCCGGTCAGAGGCCCAGCCACGTGCCGATGGCGAGCATCTGCTGCTCGTCGTACGTGGCGAAACCCTTGTACTTCGTGGTCTCGAGCTTCTTCTTGCCTTCCTCGGTGGTGTCGAGGTTGACGAGGTAGTCGCGCACCTTCTCGACCTGCTCCGGCGTGAGGCTCGGGCTCGCGATGATGTGCTTGATGGGCACCGGGCGCGACTTGGCGAGCACCTTGCCGCCCTTGGCCTGCCAGCCCTTGATCACGGCCCCGGCCGCGGTGGCCGCCGTCGGGGTGAACTTGTTCTCCACCATGAACGGCACGGCGTCCTGGTAGCGGGTGTAGATGTAGCTCACCTTGTCGGCGCCGCCCAGCGCGTCGCGCAGCGTGGCGCGCACCATCCACGAGGTGATGGAGTCCTCGTCCGGGGCGCCGATCTTCTTGTCCTTCAGTTCGGTGAGGGACTTCAGCGGCGAATCGGGGTTGATCAGGAAGTTGGCGGTGTACGCCTCGTACCCCTTCGTGACGGCCACGAGCTTGTAGCCGGACGACTTGATGGCCTGGATGGACAGGTGCGCGGGGTGCACCATCGCGAGGTCGTACGACTTCGCGGCCAGCCCCTTGCGCAGCAGCGGGTACGGCCCCACCGGCTCGATGGTGACGGGCTGGCGCAGCAGCTTGCCGAGGTCGGTCGCGATGGCGGCGTACCGCGCGGCGATCTCCTCGTTCGTGACCCGGTAGGTCACCCCTTCGTTGATGGCGAAGACCAGCGCATGGCCGGCCGAAGCCACCATCGCGAGCATCACCCCAACCCCCCAACGTACCAGCTTCTTGTCCATGCTGTTTTTATCGGTGTGATGGGGGCGAAGCCTAAAGGCGCCGATACGGGTTTTTACGTACGTTTTTGTGTCCAGTTGAAACGGCAGGCCAATGGCCTTCCGCCAGAAGCTGTCAGCAGCCCCCTCCTAGAATCTCCGCCTCCTCCCCGCAGCAGGTCTCCCCCGCATGTCCTCCGGCCTCATCCGCATCCGCGGCGCCCGCCAGCACAACCTGAAGAACCTCGACCTCGACATCCGCACCGGCGAGATGACCGTGGTGACCGGCCCCAGCGGCTCGGGCAAGTCGAGCCTCGTGTTCGACACGCTCTACGCCGAAGGCCAGCGGCGCTACGTCGAGACCTTCAGTGCCTACGCCCGCCAGTTCCTCGACCGCATGGACCGCCCGGCGGTCGAGCGGGTCGACGGCGTGCCGCCCGCCATCGCGATCGACCAGACCAACCCGGTGCGCACGTCGCGCAGCACGGTCGGCACGATGACGGAGCTGAACGACCACCTGAAGCTGCTGTACGCCCGCGCCGCCGAGCTGTTCGACCGCGAGACCGCGCAGCGCGTGCGCCACGACACGCCCGAGACCATCTACACCGAGCTGATGGCCCGCACGGCCGAGGGCGATCCGCGCCTGGCCATCACGTTCCCGGTGGAGCTGCCGGCGAACACCAGCGCCGACGAGGTGACGCAGTGGCTCTCCGCCAGCGGCTTCACCCGCGTGCAGGCCGAACGCGAGATCGCCTCGCCCACCGGGCCGCGCAAGCTGCTCGACGTGGTGGCCGACCGCTTCCGCCTGCAGGGGACCGAGAAGGTGCGTGCCGTCGAGGCCATCGAGACGGCGCTCAAGCGCGGCAGCGGCCGTGTCAACGTCTACGTGCTCGCCGAGGACGGTGAGCCGGTGCTGTGGCGCTACTCCACCGGGCTGCACTGCCCCGAGAGCGACCTGCGCTACACCGACCCGCAGCCCGCGCTGTTCTCGTTCAACTCGGCGATGGGCGCGTGCGAGACGTGCCGCGGCTTCGGCCGCGTGATCGGCGTCGACTACGGCCTCGTGATCCCCGACCCGCGCAAGACGCTGCGCGGCGGCGCCATCAAGACGCTGCAGACGCCCGCGTGGCAGGAGAACCAGGACGACCTGATGCGCTACGCCGGCGAGGCCGGCATCCCGCGCGACACGCCGTGGTCGCAGCTGACCGACGCGCAGAAGGACTGGGTCATCAAGGGCTCGCCGCAGTGGAACGGCAAGTGGCAGAAGCAGTGGTACGGTGTCGCGCGCTTCTTCGAGTACCTCGAGTCGAAGGCGTACAAGATGCACATCCGTGTGCTGCTGTCGAAGTACCGCAGCTACACGACGTGCCCCACCTGCGACGGCGCGCGCCTGAAGACCGAATCGCTGCTGTGGCGCCTCGGCTCCAAGGAGGACGCGGACGCCGCACTGCCGCCGTCGAAGCGGTTCATGCCGAACGGCGTGAAGTGGTCCCGCGAGCAGCTCGAGGCGCTGCCGGGCCTCACGGTGCACGACCTGATGCTGGTGCCCATCGAGCGCATCCAGCGCTTCTTCGCGAACATCGTGCTGCCCAGCTCGCTGCTCGACGACGCGCTCAAGCTGCTGCTCGACGAGATCCGCACGCGGCTCAAGTACCTGAACGACGTGGGCATCGGCTACCTCACGCTCGACCGCCAGAGCCGCACGCTGAGTGGCGGCGAGGTGCAGCGCATCAACCTGACCACGGCACTCGGCACGTCGCTCGTCAACACGATGTTCGTGCTCGACGAGCCCAGCATCGGCCTGCACCCGCGCGACATGAACCGCATCGTCGAGGCGATGCACCGGCTGCGCGACGCGGGCAACACGCTCGTGGTCGTCGAACACGACCCCGCCGTGATGCTGGCCGCCGACCGGCTGATCGACATGGGTCCGGGCCCGGGCGAACGCGGCGGCACCATCGTGTTCGACGGCACGCCGTCGGCCATCCGCCAGGCCGACACGCTGACCGGCGAATACCTCGGCGCGCGCAAGCAGGTGGGCTTGGGGCTTCGCCGGCTCGTCAACGAAGCCACGCCCAAGCTCATCCTGCAGGGCGCGCGCGACCACAACCTGAAGGACGTCACCGTCGAGTTCCCGCTGCAGCACCTCGTGTGCGTGACCGGCGTGTCCGGCTCCGGCAAGAGCACGCTGATGCAGGACGTGCTGTTCCCCGCGCTGCAGCGCCACTTCGGCAAGGCCACCGAGACGCCGGGTGAACACGACGCGCTGCTCGGGGCCGACTGGCTCACCGACGCGGTGTTCGTGGACCAGTCGCCCATCGGCAAGACGGCCCGCTCGAACCCGGCCAGCTACGTGGGCGCGTTCGACGAGATCCGCAAGCTGTTCGCCCAGGCCCCGCTCGCGCAGCAGCGCGGCTACGGCGCGGGCATGTTCAGCTTCAACGCGGGCGACGGCCGCTGCCCCACCTGCGGCGGCTCGGGCTTCGAGCACGTCGAGATGCAGTTCCTGAGCGACGTGTACCTGCGCTGCCCCGACTGCGACGGCAAGCGCTTCCGCCCCGAGCTGCTCGAGGTGAAGATCGACCGGCGCCTGGCCGGCGACGTGGTGCGCGAGCTGAACGTGGCCGACGTGCTCGAACTCACGGTGAGCGAGGCGGTGCAGCTGTTCGCGCACGACCGCGAGGTGCTGCGCGTGCTGCAGCCCATCATCGACGTGGGCCTCGAGTACGTGAAGCTCGGCCAGCCCGTGCCCACGCTGAGCGGCGGCGAGGCCCAGCGCCTGAAGCTCGCCGGCTTCCTCGCCGAGGCGGCGCAGAGCGCCACCGCGAGCCGCCAGGCGGTCGCGAAGAAGGGCACGCTGTTCCTGTTCGACGAACCCACCACCGGCCTGCACTTCGACGACATCGCGAAGCTGATGCGCGCGTTCCGCAAGCTCCTGGACGCCGGCCACTCGCTCGTCGTGATCGAACACAACCTCGACGTGATCCGCGCGGCCGACTGGCTGATCGACCTGGGCCCCGAAGGCGGTGATGCCGGCGGCCTGGTCGTGTGCACCGGCACGCCGGAAGACGTGAAGCTGCATCCCACGTCCCACACCGGCCGGGCGCTGGCCGAGTACGACCGCCAGTTGGGCCTCAACGGCCACGCGGTGGAGGAGGGGCGCCCGCTGCAGCAGGTGGTGCGCGAGGCGCGCGACCACAGCGAGGCCATCCGCATCGTCAACGCGCGCGAACACAACCTGAAGTCGCTCGACGTCGAGATCCCGCGCGGCAAGTTCAGCGTGGTGACGGGGGTGTCGGGTTCGGGCAAGTCGACGCTCGCGTTCGACATCCTGTTCAACGAGGGCCAGCGCCGCTACCTCGAGTCGCTCAACGCCTACGCCCGCAGCATCGTGCAGCCGGCCGGGCGGCCGGAGGTCGACGCCGTGTACGGCATCCCGCCCACCGTCGCCATCGAGCAGCGGCTGAGCCGCGGCGGGCGCAAGAGCACGGTGGCCACCACCACCGAGGTGTGGCACTTCCTGCGGCTGCTGTACGTGAAGCTCGGCATCCAGCACTGCGTCAACGACGGTTCGCCGGTGATGCCGCAGAGCGCCGAGAGCATCGCGGCACAGATCCTCAAGCACCACAAGGGCCAGCACGTCGGGCTGCTCGCGCCGCTCGTGATCAACCGCAAGGGCCTCTACACCGACCTCGCGAAGTGGGCCAAGGCCCGCGGCTACACGCACCTGCGCGTGGACGGCGAGTTCGTGAAGGTGGAGCCGTGGCCCAAGCTCGACCGCTTCAAGGAACACACCGTCGAGCTGCCGGTGGGCGACCTCGTGGTCGAGGCCGGCAACGAGGCGCAGCTGCGTTCGCTGCTGGCCACCGCGCTCGACCTCGGCAAGGGCGTGATGCACCTGCTGAGCCCGCTCGGCGCGCTGCGCGGCGCGATGCTCGCGGGCACGCCCACGCGCAAGATCGGCCAGGTGAAGGTGTTCTCGACCAAACGCGCCTGCCCGGTGTGTGCCACGAGCTACCCCGAGCTGGACCCGCGCATGTTCAGCTACAACAGCAAACACGGCTGGTGCACCACCTGCGTGGGCACGGGCCTCGCGCTCACGCGCGAGCAGCGCAAGGCGTTCGACGACTCCGTGCGCGACGAGGACAACAAGGGCCGCGAGCAGAGCTTCCCGTCGGAGGAGCCCGAGGTCGAGGGCATGGGCGACGAGGCCTGCCCCGACTGTGGCGGCACGCGCCTCAACGCCGTGTCACGCGCAGTGAAGTTCGAGGACCACTCGATCGCGTGGATCGCCCAGTGGTCCGTGGCCGACTGCCGCAAGTGGGTCGAGTCGCTCGACCTGACCGGGCGCGACGCCGAGATCGCCCGCGACGTGATCACCGAGATCCGCAGCCGCCTCGAGTTCCTCGAGGAGGTGGGCCTCGGCTACCTGACGCTCGACCGCGCCGCGCCCACGCTGAGCGGCGGCGAGGCGCAGCGCATCCGCTTGGCCGCGCAACTCGGCAGCAACCTGCAGGGCGTCTGCTACGTGCTCGACGAACCCACGATCGGCCTGCACCCGCGCGACAACCAGATCCTGCTGAACGCGCTGCACAAGCTCGGGGACAAGGGCAACACGCTCGTGGTTGTCGAACACGACGAGGACACCATCCGCCGGGCCGACCACATCATCGACATCGGCCCGGGCGCCGGCAAACGCGGTGGCACTCTGGTGGCACAGGGCACGGTGAGCGAACTCGCGAGCCACCCCGATTCGGTGACGGGCCGCTCGCTCGCGAAGCCGCTCGTGCACCCGATCCAGCAGCGCCGCGCCGTCGCCGACGGCCCGGTGCTGACGGTGACGGGCGCCGCGCTGCACAACCTGCGCGACGTGACCGTGGACGTGCCGCTCAAGCGCCTCGTGGCGGTGACGGGCGTCAGCGGTTCCGGCAAGTCGACGCTCGCACGCGACGTGCTGCTCGCGAACCTCACGTTCATCAACACGCGCGGCGGCAAGCCGAGCTGGGCCGGCTGCGAGTCCATCGAGGGCTGGCAGCAGGTGGACCGTGTGCTGGAGGTGGACCAGACCCCGATCGGCAAGACGCCGCGCTCGTGCCCAGCCACCTACATCGGCTTCTGGGACACCATCCGCAAGCTCTTCGCCGACACGCTCGAATCGCGCGCCCGCGGCTACGCGCCGAACCGCTTCAGCTTCAACACCGGCGAAGGCCGCTGCCCGGCCTGCGAAGGCCAGGGCATGCGCACCATCGAGATGAGTTTCCTGCCCGACGTGAAGGTGCCGTGCGACGTGTGCCACGGCCAGCGCTTCAACGCCGAGACGCTCGCGGTGACGTGGCGCGGCAAGAGCATCGGCGACGTGCTGCGCATGGAGGTCGACGAGGCCGTCGAGTTCTTCGGCAGCATGCCGTCCATCGCCCACCCGCTGCAGCTGCTGAAGGACGTGGGGCTCGGCTACCTGACGCTGGGCCAGCCGTCGCCGACGCTGAGCGGCGGCGAGGCGCAGCGCATCAAGCTCGTGAGCGAACTGACGAAGGTGCGCGACGAGGTGGGCCGCCGCGGGCAGAAGGCGCCGCACACGCTGTACGTGCTGGACGAACCGACGGTGGGCCTGCACATGGCCGACGTCGAGAAGCTCATCCGCGTGCTGCACCGGCTGGTCGACGGCGGCCACAGCGTCGTCGTGATCGAGCACGACCTCGACGTGATCGCCGAGGCCGACTGGGTCATCGACCTGGGCCCCGAGGGCGGCGTGCGTGGCGGCACCATCGTGGCCGAATGCGGCCCGGAGGCGCTGGCGCGCAACAAGCGCAGCCACACGGGGGCGGCGCTCAAGCCGGTGCTGGCGCGGGCGTGACTCAGGGGCGCACGACGAGCGCCCCTCAGGGCCGCTCGTTGTCCCGGTCGCACGCCGGGTCGGGCCCGTTGCCGACCTCCAGCACCTGCCCCTCGGGGCTCAGGCTGACCTGGAACCAGATGCAGAAGATCGCGTCGTAGCGGTACGACCACACCGTCTGGTTCTGGTAGCGCACCTGCTTCACGTCCGACGGGTGGCCGATGGCGAAGAGCACCTGGTCGCGCGTCTGGCCGGGGCGGATCTTCGCGAAGTTGTTTTCGGTGAGCACCTGTTCCGAACGGACGAGGCGCGCCTGCGCGTCGAAGTCGATCATGTACGTGTGCTTGCCCCACGGGCCGCGGGCGTACTCGTAGCGCACGCCGCCGTCGGGCAGCGGGTAGGTGCCGGTGGGCACGCCCATGCTCTCGCGGACCTGGACCGCCGTGGCGCCCGGCTGGAAGCCGCCCGGCGAATAGGACTGGCAGGCGGCCAGCAGCGCCGCGGCGGCGGCCGCGAGAAAGACGGGGCGTTGGACAGACATGGGGTGTCTCCTCGGCACGGCCGTTCCGGCCGCTCGATGCAGCATATGCCGAATCGGGGCGGGCCGTGTGTCCCCTGCACCAAAGGACAGGGGCGTCAGCCGACGGGCACCGCCAGCTGCGCGGCGACCCGCGTCAGCACGTCGTTGGGCTCGAAGGGTTTGTCGATCACCGGCACCTGGCTCGTGCGCACGAACTCGCGCGCGGTGGAGCCCAGCGTGTCGCCGGTGATGGCGATCACGCGGTGCGCGAGGTGCGGATGCCGGCGCGACAGCTCCGCGTACAGCGCGGGCCCGTCGAGGCCCGGCATCTTCAGGTCGGTGAGCACCAGGTCGAACGGCTCGGCGTCGAGTCGGCGCAGCGCGTCGAGGCCGTTGTGGGTCAGCGTGATGCGGTGGCCGGCGGGCGTCAGGATGTCGCGGAGGATCTCGGCGATGTCCACCTCGTCGTCGACCACGAGGATGCGCGCGCCATGCCGCGGGTCGTGGGCCGAAGCCGTGGTGGCGGACCCGTTGGGGCGGGGCGCCATCGAGCGCAGGGCCGGCAGCGACAGCACGAAACACGCGCCGTCGCCGTCGGCGTCGCCGAGGCGCAGCGTGCCGTTGTGCGACTGCACGATGCCGAGGCTCACCGACAGGCCCACGCCCGTGCCTTCGCCGACGGCCTTCGTGGTGAAGAACGGTTCGAAGATGCGGCTGCGCAGCTCCGGCGAGATGCCGGGGCCCGAGTCGGTGACGGTCACCTGCACCTTCGCCTGGTCGGGCACCGCGTGGCTGGCGATCTTCAGCACCCGCGTTCCCGGCCGCGAGGCCATCGCCTGGTGGGCGTTGGTGAACAGGTTCATGAAGACCTGGCCCAGCTGGTCGGCATCGGCCAGCACCGGCGGCAGGTTCGGCGCCAGCTGGAGGTCGAGGGTCACGCCGCCGCTGCGCAGCGTGTAGGTCAGCACGTCGAGCGCGTCGTTGATGACCTTGTTCAGGTCCACCGGCTCGCGCACCGACTCCTGGCGGCGCGCCATCGCGAGGAAGGTCTTGACGATGCGCGCGCAGCGTTCGGCGGCCTGGCGGATCTTCGCGGCCGTGTTGCGGTCGGCCATGCTCTCGGCATCGGACTCGAGCTGGCTCGCACGGCCCACCACCACCGCGAGCGGGTTGTTCAGCTCGTGCGCCACGCCGGCCAGCAGGCCGCCGAGGGCCGAGAGCTTCTCGCTCTGGTGCAGCGAATCGCGCTGGCGGGCCAGTTCCTCCTCGGCATGGGCCGTCTCGGTGACGTCGCGCACGTTGAGCACGAGGCCCAGCACGGCGGGGTGGTCGCGCAGGTTGCGGCCCACGGCTTCGAGCACGCGCCAGCGGTTGTCCTTGTGCCGGTAGCGGAACTGCGACGGGATGCCGGTGGGGTTGGCGAGGCGGGGGCGGATGCGGTCGAGGTCGTCGGGGTGCAGCAGCGACAGCGCGCCGCGGCCCACCATCTCCTCGGGCGTGAAGCCCAGCATGCGTTCGACGGGCGGGCTGACGTAGCGGAACACGCCCTGTTCGTTGACCACGGCGATGAAGTCGGACGCGTTGTCCGTCATCGCGCGCCAGCGTTCCTCGGTCATGCGCAGCGAGGTGAGGGCCATCTCGATCTGGCGCTTGTCCTCGCGCAGCGCGGCATCGCGTTCCGCGACGTTGCCGGCCATGTGGTTGAACGCGGCGCCGAGGCGGCCGAGTTCGTCGTCGCGGCTTTCGGGCAGGCGCACGCTGGTGTCGCCGGCCGACAGCCGCTCGGCCGCGAGCGTCAGCACGCCCAGCGGCGCGGCCACGTGGCGGCGCAGCACGCGCGAGAAGATCAGCAGCAGGCCCAGCAGCACGAGGAGGCCCAGGCCGAACGCCCACAGCGCCGGCGCCCAGGCCTGCGCGCGGATGGACGCGCCCGGCACCGCGGTGGCGATGTACCAGCCGGCGCGTTCGATGCGGGCGACGGCGAAGTACACGTCGCTGCGCGGGCTGAAGCCGGTGCGCACGTCGCCGTAGGCGTCCGACGCGGCGGCCATCAGGGCGTCGGGCAGGTCGCCGCCGAGGCGGCTCAGCGGGTAGCGGCCCACGTCCTTCCAGACGGCGTCGCCGAGCGTGCTGTCGGCGATGAGTTGCCCGTCGCCCATGAACAGCATGTGGCGGCCCATGCCGGAGGGGGGCGGCAGCATGCGGATCAGGAAGTCGGCGCTCTGGTACGGCGTCCAGGCCTCCACCGGGGTGGCGCCGAGCGGGTTCACCGTCTCGGCCGTGTGGTGCAGCACGTGCTGGGCCAGCCGGGCGCGCTCCACCACCATGTCCGCGAGCCGCTGCAGCGCCTGCTCCTCGGCCTGGCGGTAGAGCACGTAGGTGCCGAACACGCTCGTCAGCAGCAGCACCACGGCCCCGCCGCCCGCCAGTCGGAGGAGGATCTTGCCGGTCAGGGTGCGAAGGAACGGGTGCGTCGTCATGCCGGGTGCCGGATACGGTCCCCCGGAAGATAGCAGCGAATGCGCGTCACGGCGCCATCAAGAGGTGGGGACTGACCCCACCCACCAGGGTGCTCACCAGGGCGGGGGATGCGAACACCTCGGTGCGGGGTTCGTCGACGGCGAACACCAGCGTGGCGGCGCCGAGCAGCGCCGCGAAGAGCACGGACGGAAGGAGCAGGTCGGTCTGTTTCATGGAGGGTCGGGAGAGGGTTGAACGTGGACCGGAGTCTCCGCAGCCCCTGTATCAACCGCGCTTCGCCCACGTTTCATTTGTGGCGGGTGCACCGGCAGGGGGACGGTGCACCAGACTTGGTGATCCAAAGTGGATCAAATGGTCTGCAAACAGAGGGCACTTTCTGGCAAGTCGTTGATTTTTAAGCGGAATTTCGGCTGGCACGCCCCGTGCAGAAGGGCTCCGTCGAAGGGGGTGCACCGGGCGCCCCCACCCTTTCGAGGTGCTTCCCATGAAGGTCGGCGTATTCATTCCCATCGGCAACAACGGCTGGCTGATCTCCGAGAACGCGCCGCAGTACCGGCCGACGTTCGAGCTGAACAAGGAGATCGTCGTGAAGGCCGAGGCCCACGGCTTCGACTTCGCGCTGTCGATGATCAAGCTGCGCGGGTTCGGCGGCAAGACGGAGTTCTGGGACCACAACCTGGAGTCGTTCACGCTGATGGCGGGCCTGGCCGCGGTCACGTCGCGCATCCAGCTCTTCGCCACCGCCGCGACGCTCACGATGCCGCCGGCCATCGTCGCGCGCATGGCCTCCACCATCGACTCCATCTCGGGCGGCCGCTTCGGCGTGAACCTCGTGACGGGCTGGCAGCGGCCCGAGTATTCGCAGATGGGCCTGTGGCCGGGCGACCAGTTCTTCGGCACGCGCTACCAGTACCTCTCGGAGTACGTGCAGGTGCTGCGTGACCTCTGGACCACGGGGAAGTCCGACTTCAAGGGCGAACACTTCCAGATGGACGACTGCCGCGTGAGCCCGATGCCGCAGGCGCCGATGAAGGTGATCTGCGCGGGCCAGAGCGATGCCGGCATGGCGTTCTCCGCGAAGTACGCCGACTACAACTTCTGCTTCGGCAAGGGCGTGAACACGCCGAAGGCCTTCGCGCCGGCGGCGGAAAAGCTGATCGAGGCCACGGCCGCCACGGGCCGCGACGTCAGCACCTACGTGCTCGTGATGGTGATCGCCGACGAGACCGACGAGGCGGCCCGCGCCAAGTGGGAGCACTACAAGGCGGGCGCCGACCAGGAGGCCATCGCCTGGCTCGGCCAGCAGAGTGCGGTCGACACCAAGTCGGGCTCGGACACCAACGTGCGCCAGATGGCCGACCCCACGTCCGCGGTGAACATCAACATGGGCACGCTCGTGGGCTCGTACGCCACCGTGGCGAAGTTGCTCGACGAGATGGCCGAGGTGCCGGGCACCGAGGGTGTGCTGCTGACCTTCGACGACTTCGTCGCGGGCGTCGAGGCCTTCGGCTCGCGCATCCAGCCGCTGATGGCGAGCCGCGCGCACGTCGAGGCCCAGGTGCCGTCGCGTGTCACCAAGCCGGAGCTGGCCGCCGCATGAAGACGAACACCACGCTCACCTCCACCGTGCCCGCGGGCGTGCCGAACGCGCCGGGCGCTCCCGCACCGCTCGTGCTGCCGGCGCGGCCCGAGCCGCTCGCGTTCCATGCCGCGAACACCGCGCTGGTGGTCGTCGACATGCAGAACGCCTACGCCACCGAAGGCGGCTACGTCGACACCGCGGGCTTCGACATCTCCGGCGCGAAGGGGGTGATCGACAACATCGTGGCCACCGTCGAGGCGGCGCGCCGCGCCGGCATCCTCGTGGTGTTCCTGCAGAACGGCTGGGACCCCGACTACGTGAAGGCCGGCGGTCCCGGCTCGCCGAACTGGCACAAGTCGAACGCGCTGAAGACCATGCGCCGCCGGCCCGAGCTGTCGGGCAAGTTCCTGGCGGAGGGCGGCTGGGACTACGAACTGGTCGACGCGCTGAAGCCCGCGCCGGGAGACATCGTGGTGCCGAAGACGCGCTACAGCGGGTTCTTCAACAGCACCCTCGACAGCACGCTGCGCGCGCGCGGCATCCGCAACCTCGTGTTCACCGGCATCGCGACGAACGTGTGCGTGGAGTCGTCGCTGCGCGACGCGTTCCACCTCGAGTACTTCGCCGTGATGCTGGAGGACGCCACCCACGAACTGGGCGGCCCCGCCATCCAGAAGGCCTCGGTCTACAACGTCGAGACCTTCTTCGGGTGGGTGTCCACCGTCGCCGACTTCCGCCGCACCGTCGCGGCCTGATCGCTCCCTACCTTCCTCCGGAGAACTCGCATGCCCAAGACCGCCATCATCCCGCCGGGCACCGGCGTCCCCATCGCCCCGTTCGTGCCCGGCACCCTCGCCGACGGCGTGCTGTACGTGTCCGGCACGCTGCCGTTCGACAAGGACAACAACGTCGTGCACGTGGGCGACGCCACCGCGCAGACGCGACACGTGCTGACCATCATCAAGGGGGTCGTCGAGGCCGCCGGCGGCACGATGGACGACGTCACCTTCAACATGATCATGCTGAAGGACTGGGCCGACTACGGGAAGATCAACGCGGTGTACGCCGAGTTCTTCCCCGGCGTGAAGCCGGCGCGCTACTGCATCCAGTGCGGCCTCGTGAAACCCGACGCGCTCGTCGAGATCGCGTCCATCGCCCACGTCGGCAAGAAGGCCTGACCATGGCGACGGTCCGCTTCGACGTGCATGGGCCGGACGGCGCGCCCACCGTGCTGCTGTCCTCCGGCCTCGGCGGCGCGGCCGCGTTCTGGCAGCCGCAGCTGCCGGCGCTGCTGGCCGCCGGCTACCGCGTGATCGCGTACGACCAGCGCGGCACGGGCCGCAGCGCCGACACGCTGCCCGCGCCGTACACCATCGCCCACATGGCCCGCGACGTGGTCGAGGTGCTCGACGCCAGCGGCACGGCGTCGTGCCACCTGATGGGCCACGCGCTCGGCGGCCTCGTGGGCCTGCAGCTCGCGCTCGATGCGCCGGAGCGGGTCGACAGCCTGGTGCTCGTCAACGCCTGGTCGGCGCCGAACCCGCATTCGGCGCGCTGCTTCGACGCGCGGCTGGCGCTGCTGGGCGCCGTGGGCCCGCGCGCCTACGTGGAGGCGCAGCCGATCTTCCTGTACCCCGCGGCCTGGGCCGCCGCGAACGCCTCGCGTGTGCAGGCCGAGGTGGACCACGCCTTCGCGCACTTCCCCGGCGAGGCCACGATGCGCGCGCGCATCGGTGCGCTGCGGGCGTTCGACGTCGATGCGCGCCTCGGCGAGGTCACCGCGCCCGTGCTGGTGGCCGCGGCGATGGACGACGTGCTGGTGCCCTGGACGCGGTCGCAGCGCCTCGCCGAGGGCCTGCCCGGTGCGACGCTGCAGGCCGTTCCCCACGGTGGCCATGCGCACACCGTGACGGAGGCGGACGTGTTCAACGCGCAGCTGATCGCGTTCCTGTCCGAGGTCGCGGTGACTGGCGAGGTGTGACGATGGACAAGACCGACTTCCGCGACGCGATGGCCCGCCTGGGGGCGGCCGTCAACATCGTCACCACCGACGGTCCGGCCGGCCGCGCGGGCTTCACCGCCACCGCGGTGTGCAGCGTGACCGACGACCCGCCCACGCTGCTCGTGTGCCTGAACCGGGGCGCCTCGGTGTACCCGGTGTTCGCCGCGAACGACGCGCTGTGCGTGAACGCGCTGGGGGCGGGGCAGCAGGCGGTCTCGGGCCTCTTCGGCGGCAAGACGCCGATGGCGGAACGCTTCGCCGGCGTGGCGTGGCACGCCGAGTCGACCGGCGCGCCGGTGCTCGACGACGCGGCCGTGTCGTTCGACTGCCGCGTGGTGCGCCGCACCGAGGTCGGCACACACGATGTGCTGTTCTGCGAGGTGCAGTCGCTGGCGGCGCACGCGGAGCCGCATGCGCTCGTGTACTTCGGCCGGGCCTACCACGAGCTGCGGCTGGCCCCCTGAGCGTCCGCCGTCAGGCGCGCGGTTCCGCGCCCTGCAGCACGATGCGCTGCACGTTCGCCACCGTCTCCTCGAAGAAGTCGGGGTCGGCGAGCGTGCGGCCGGTCAGCAGTTCCACCTGCGTGGCGAAATCGGCGTAGTGCTGGGTCACCGCCCACAGTGCGAAGACGAGGTGGTGCGGGTCCACCGGGGCGAGGCGGCCGCCGTCGACCCACGTGCGGATCACACCGGCCTTCTCGTCCACCAGCGCGCGCAACGCGTTGGCGAGTTCGTCGCGCAGCAGCGGGGCGCCCTGGATGACCTCGAGGCAGAACAGCCGCGAGGCTTCGGGCCGGTCGCGCGAGAACGCGAGCTTGCTGCGGATGTAGCCGGCCAGGGCCTCGTGCGGGTCCTGGTCCGCCGCGAAGGCGCGCAGCGGTTCGAGCCACACGTCGAGCAGGTCGCGCAGCACGGCCACGTACAGCGCTTCCTTGTTCGCGAAGTAGTAGAAGAGGTTCGTCTTCGACACGTCGGCCGCGGCGGCCACCTGGTCGATGGTGGTGCCGTGCAGCCCGAAGCGCGAGAACAGGCCCAGCGCGGCGCCGAGGATGGCGGCCCGCTTGTCGGCGATCTGGCGGTGGCGGCGGGTGCCTTCGGCGGCGGGGACCACGGCCTTGCGGGCCGGGCGGGGTTTCGTCGGGGTGGTGGGCATGGAAAGCGCGGACCGGTCGGTGAACCGGCGCGTTTGTAGCACAACCCACGCCCGTCATCCCGACGGAGGCGCGCGAAGCCGCCGACCGATCAAGCAACACGCGAGCCCGGGTTTCCCGGGCGACCCGTGGCGCCCCCTGGGGGCAGGAGGCGCCAGCCGACTGGGGGGGCCTTTAGAACGGCGAATCGGGGAAGTGGTACTTCGCCGCGTTCTCCTTCGTGATCAGCACCGACGGAATGATCGTCGTCGCAGGCATCGCCGTGCCCTTCACCCGCGCGTCCGCGGTGAGCTTCATCGCGTCGGCGATCATGCTCGGCGAGTAGGTCACGTCGGCGGTGACGACCTTGTCGCCGTCGAGGACCTTCTTCACGTAGTCCTTCGACCCGGCGCCACCGAGCACGAGCTTGATGTCGGTTCGCTTCGCCTGCTCGATGGCCTTCTGCACGCCGACCGCCATGTCGTCGTCGGACGCCCACACCGCGTCGATCTGCTTGAAGCGCGTGAGGTAGTCCTGCATCACCTTGAAGGCGTCGTCGCGGTTCCAGTTGCCGTGTTTGGCGTCGAGCACCTTGATGCCCGGGTTCGCCTTCATCACGGCGTTGAACGCGTCCACGCGCTGGTTGTCGATCACGGTCGGGATGCCCCGCAGAATCACGACGTTGCCCTTGCCGCCGAGCGCCTTGGCGACGTACTCGCCGGCCACCTTGCCGAAGCCCGGGTTGTCGCCGGCGACGTACGCGTTCTGCGCGCTGGTGTCGGTGAGGCCGCGGTCGACGACGGTGACGAACACGCCCTTGCCCTTGACCTGCGCCACCGGCTGCGTGAGCGGCGCGGACTCGAACGGCAGGATCACGAGCGTGTCGATCTTGTTGACCGTCTGCAGGTCCTGCACCTGGTTGGCCTGTTCGCTGGCCGACCCGGCGGTCTTCACGATGACCTTCATCTCGGGGTACTGCTTCTCGAGTTCGGCCTTCGTGCGGTTGGCCCAGTAGACGACACCGCCGGCCCAGCCGTGGGTGGCCGACGGGATCGACACGCCCATCGTGGTCTTCGGATTGCCTTGCGCGAAACAGCCGGCGGCGGCGAACAGGCCGATGGCGGCCAGTGCAACACGGGAGAGGAATCGAACGTTCACGTCAATCTCCTGAGGATGTTCGCGGCCGAGCCCCGGCCGCCGAGGGATACCGGGTTCAGCGCCGTCCGCGCTGCAGGAAGGCCACCGCGATGATGACGATGCCCTGCACCGCCGCGTTGAGGTACACGCTGATGATGTTCGTGAGGTTGAGGATGTTGCTGATGACCGAGAGCAGCACCGCGCCCACCACGGTGCCCACGATGCGGCCCTCGCCGCCCTTGAGCGCCGTGCCGCCGACGATCACCGCGGCGATGGCCTCCAGCTCCCACAGCAGCCCGGTGGTGGGCGAGGCGGAACCGAGGCGCGGCACGTACAGCAGCGTGGCGATGCCCACGCACACGCCGAGTCCCACGTAGGTGAGGATCTTCACGCGGTCCACGGCCACGGCGGCGTAGCGCGCCACCTGCTCGTTCGACCCGATGGCCTGCACGTAGCGGCCGTAGCGCGTGCGGTTGAGGATCGCGAGGCCGGCCACCGCCACCAGCGCGAACACCCAGATGGGCAGCGGCACGCCGAGCGCGCTGCCGTAGTACACGGGGCTGTAGACCTCCGACAGCTTGCCGTCGAGCGTGATGGCACCACCGTTGGCGAACCACGTCAGGAACGCGCGGAAGATGCCCAGCGTGCCCAGCGTGACGATGAACGGTTCGATGCGGCCCTTGGTGATCAGGATGCCGTGGGCCCAGCCGAACACCGCGCCGAGCGCGAGCGCCGACAGCATGCCCAGCGCGACGATGGCCACGGGCGACGCGACGTGCGGGATCAGCGCGTTCATCAGCAGGATCACGCTGCCCGCGATCAGCGCCGCCATCGAACCCACCGACAGGTCGATGCCGCCGGCCGTGATGACGAAACACATGCCCACCGCGATGATGCCGATGAACGCGGTGCGCGTGAGCACGTTCATCGCGTTGTCCCACGTGGCGAAGTCGGGGTTCAGCAGCGTGCCCGCGAAACACAGCAGCACGAGGCCCAGCACCGGCCCGAGCCCGGCGGCATGGCGGCGCCACGACCCGCGGCGCGGGCGGTCGGCGACCGGGGCGAGTTCGCTAGTGGGTGCCTGTGGCATGGGCGATGAGTTCCTCTTCGGTGAGGTGGTCCGCGTCGAGCGTGGCCGACACCCGGCCGCCGCGCATCACCACCACGCGGTGGCACAGGCCGATCAGCTCGATCAGTTCGGACGACACGACGACGACCCCGCGGCCTTCCGCCGCGAGCCGCTGGATCAGGAAGTAGATGTCGCGCTTGGCGCCCACGTCGACGCCGCGCGTGGGTTCGTCGAGCACCACGACGCGCGGGTCGGGCTGAAGCACCTTGGCGATCGCGAGCTTCTGCTGGTTGCCGCCCGACAGGCTCGAGGCCGGCGCCTCCGGGTCGCGCGTGCGGATGCCGTGGCCCGCGATGGCCTGGTCGAGCGCGCGCCGTTCGGAGGCGAGGTCGAGCCACGGACGGGCGTGCCGGTCGAGGTCCATCAGGGTGAGGTTGTCCGACAGCGACAGGCGCAGGTGCAGGCCCTTGCCCTTGCGGTCCTCGCTCAGGTATGTGAGGCCCATCGACGCGGCCTGGCGCGGGTTGTCGAAACGCACGGGGCGGCCTGCGAGTTCGACCTCGCCGCCGGACCGTGGCCGCAAGCCGAGCAACCCCTCGAAGAGTTCGGTGCGGCCGGCGCCCACGAGGCCGGCGAAGCCGAGCACCTCGCCGGGCCGCACGTCGAAGGCGACGTCGTGCGCCCAGCCCGGCACCGAGAGGCCGCGCACGCGCAGCAGCGGCGGGGCGTCGGCCACCGGCTCGCGCGGCGGGAACATGTCGACCAGCTCGCGGCCCACCATCAGGTTCGCCATCTGCTGGCGGGTGAGGGTGGACGTGGGCGCACGGGTGACGAAGCGGCCGTCGCGCATCACCAGCACCTCGTCGGTGATGCGCTCCACCTCGTCGAGCTTGTGCGAGATGTAGACGATGGTGGTGCCCTGCTCGCGCAGGCGGCGGATCAGGCCGAAGAGGCGTTCGGTCTCGGAGGGGGTCAGCGTGGCCGTGGGTTCGTCCATCACCAGCAGCCGCGCGTGGCGCGACAGCGCCTTGGCGATCTCGACCAGCTGTTTCTCGGCCACGATCAGGTCGCGCACGGGGGTGTCGGCGGCGATGTGCAGCCCCACCTCGGCGAGCGCCTCGCGGGTGGCCGCGCGCATCGCCGTGTCGTCGAGCCAGCCGAGGGTGTGGAGTTCGCGGCCGAGGAACACGTTCTGGGCCACGGTGAGGTCTTCCGCGAGGTTGAACTCCTGGTGGATCAGCACGATGCCCGCGGCCTCGGCCTCGCGCGAGTCCTTGAACCGGCAGGGGGACGAGGCCACCGCGAGTTCGCCGCCGCTCGCCTGCTCGTAGCCCGAGAGGATCTTCATCAGCGTGGACTTGCCCGCGCCGTTTTCGCCCAGCAGGCCGTACACGTGGCCGGGCTCCAGGTCGAAGCTGACGCCGTGCAGCACGCGCACCGGACCGAAGTCCTTGACGATGCCGTTGAAGCGGACGTGCAGGCTCATGGCGGGATCAGAGCTTCGTCCAGCGCCCGTCCTTGGCCGACGACTTCAGCGCCGTCTCGATGAACACCATGCCCTTGATGCCGTCGTCGATCGTGGGGAACGTGACGGCCTTGTCGAGCCGCTGCCGCTTCCCCGGGCGCGCGGCGCGGATGGCCGCGGCGATCTCGGTGTAGAGGTTCGCGAAGCCTTCGAGGTAGCCCTCGGGGTGGCCCGACGGCACGCGGCTCACGCGGGCCGCGTCCGGGCTGGCCGCGGGGGTGCCGCGCGAGATGACCTGCGTGGGCTGGCCGAACGGCGAGAAGCGCAGCTGGTTCGGATGTTCCTGCATCCATTCGAGGCCGGCCTTGCTGCCGTACACGCGGATGCGCAGGCCGTTCTCGTTGCCCGGGGCCACCTGGCTGGCCCACAGCGAGCCGCGCGCGCCGCCGGCGTAGCGCAGTTGCACCTGCACGTTGTCGTCGAGCACGCGGCCCTTCACGAACGAACTGACCTCCGCGCTCAGCGACTCCACGGTCAGGCCGGTGATGAAGTCGGCGAGGTTGTAGGCGTGCGTGCCGATGTCGCCGATGCAGCCGCCGGCGCCCGAACGTTTCGGATCGGAGCGCCAGCCGGCCTGCTTCTGGCCGGTGGACTCGAGCCGCTCGGTGAGCCACTCCTGCGCGTACTCGACCTGCACGACCCTCAGCGTGCCGAGCGCACCGTCGGCCACGAGCCGGCGCGCGTGGCGCACCATCGGGTAGCCGGTGTAGTTGTGAGTGACGGCGAAGAGGCGCCCGTGCTTCTGCGCCAGCGCCTTCAGGCGCTTCGCATCCTTCAGCGTGGTGGTGACGGGCTTGTCGCAGATCACGTGGATGCCGGCCTTCAGGAACGCCTCGGCGGCCGGCGCGTGCTGGTCGTTCGGCGTGACGATGGCGACGGCCTCGATGCCGTCGGGGCGTGCGGCCTCTTCGCGCGCCATCGTCTCGTAGTCGGGGTAGGTGCGTTCGAGGCCGATCGCGGCGCCCGAGCGCAGCGACTTCTCGGCGGTGGACGACAGCGCGCCCGCGACGAGGGTGTAGTGGTCGTCGAGCCGGGCGGCGATGCGGTGCACGGCGCCGATGAAGGCGCCTTCGCCGCCGCCCACCATGCCGAGCCGCACGCGGGGAGGGAAGGTCGTGGCCATGGGTCAGAGTCCCAGCATGCGGCGCAGCTGCGCCGGGTCTTGTTTCGAGCCGGCGAAGTCGTCGAACGCCTTCCCGGTCACGCGGATGATGTGGTCGCGGATGAAGGCCGCGCCTTCCGCCGCGCCGTCCTCCGGGTGCTTGAGGCAGCACTCCCACTCGAGCACCGCCCAGCCGGGGTAGTCGTACTGGGCCATCTTCGAGAAGATGGCCCCGAAGTCCACCTGTCCGTCGCCCAGCGAGCGGAAGCGCCCCGCGCGTTCCACCCAGGGGCTGTAGCCGGAGTACACACCCTGGCGGCCGGTGGGGCGGAACTCGGCGTCCTTGATGTGCAGCGACTGGATGCGCGAGTGGTAGATGTCGATGAACGCGAGGTAATCGAGCTGCTGCAGCACGAAGTGCGACGGGTCGTAGTTGATGCAGCAGCGCGGGTGGTTGTCCACGCGTTCGAGGAACATCTCGAAGGTGGTGCCGTCGAACAGGTCCTCGCCGGGGTGCAGCTCGAAGCACACGTGGCAGCCGGCCTCGTCGAACGCGTCGAAGATGGGTCGCCAGCGGCGGGCGAGTTCGTCGAACGCGGTGTCGATCAGGCCGGCGGGGCGCTGCGGCCACGGGTACAGGTACGGCCACGCGAGGGCGCCGGGGAAGCTGACGTTGCTCGTGAGGCCGAGGTGGAAGGACGCCTTCGCCGACAGCAGCATCTGCTCCACGGCCCAGGCCTGGCGGGCTTTCGGGTTGCCCTTGACGGCGTCCGGTGCGAAGGCATCGAAGGCCTCGTCGTAGGCGGGGTGCACGGCCACGAGCTGGCCCTGGAGGTGCGTGCCGAGTTCGGTGATCGCGACGCCGTTCTCGCGCGCCACGCCCGCCACCTCGTCGCAGTAGGTCTTCGATTCGGCGGCGCGGCGCAGGTCGAAGATGCGGCCGTCCCACGAGGGGATCTGCACCCCCTCGAACCCCTTTTCGCCGGCCCACCGCGTGATGGCGGACCAGGAGTCGAACGGTGCGGTATCGCTCGCGAACTGGGCCAGGTAGATGCCGGGGCCCTTCAGGGTGGTGGCCATGGTCGTTCCTTTTGTGGAGGAGAGAGACGCGGGGTGGCGGCCGTCAGGGCAGGTTGTCCTTGACGTAGATGTCGATGCGGATGCGCTCCTGGTCGGAGAGCACAGGCTCGCGGGTCAGGCGCGACAGCGCCTGGCGCAGCGCCGAGCGCACTTCGTGGCCGGCGTCCTGGTTGATGACGGCGTCCATCGTGCCGGACAGCAGCTCGCGCCGCGCGTACGGCGTGAGCTCGTGGGCCACGAACACCACGTCGCGCGCGCGGTCGGCTTCGCGCAGCGCGGCGGCGATGCCGCGGTTGCCGGCGCCGAGGCTGTAGAGGCCGATCAGCCGCGGGTGCGCCGCGAGCAGCTCGCGCATCAGGGGCTCGGTGCGCAGCGAGTCGTCCTTGCCTTCGAGCGGCGGCAGCACCTTCAGGTGCAGGAACTCCGAGGCCATGACCTGGCCGAAGCCGAACCAGCGTTCGGCGTGGTCGCGCAGCGCGAGGCTGCCGGCCACCACCCCCACCTCGCCCGGGCGGCCCGCGAGGAAGCGGCCCATCAGCGTGGCGGCGGTGCGGCCCGCGGCGACGTTGTCGATGCCCACGTAGCGGTGGCGGCGCGATGACGGCGCGTCGGACACGAGCGTGACGACGCCCATCCCCGCGTCGACGAGTTCGTCGATGGCCGCGCGCACGAGCGGATGGTCGTGGGCGACGACCACGACGGTGTCGAAGTTGCCCTTCGTCGACCGCAGCCCTTCGGCCAGTTCGGCCGGGTCGAACACGTCGACGGCGGCGATCTCGAGCGTGACGCGGTGGTCGCTCGCCCAGCCGAGGTTGTCGGTGACCTGGTCGCGCAGCATCGCGACGAAGCTGTTGTTGCCCGCGGGCAGCACGAAACACACGCGGTGCGGCTTCGGCCGGGCAAGCCGGGCGGCCGACGGGTCGGGGCGGTAGCCGAGGCGCGCGACGGCGTCGGCCACGCGGTTCACCGTGCGCGCGTGTACGCCGGGGCGCTTGTTCAGCACGCGGTCGACGGTGGCGAGGCTCACGCCCGCTTCACGGGCGACGTCGTTGAGGGTGGCTCGGGTGGTCGTGTTCATGATGGGCTGTGCGGCAATATGAGGTGCGCCCCTCAACGGCGCTTCGGGACATACCCTGAGACCGGTTCCAGGTTCCGAAGGGGCTCCGAAGGGCTTGGGCTATCGTTCGGCATCCCCCTTTTCCCTTCACGAGCGAGACCCCATGGCCGACCACTCCACCCCTCCCGCCCGCAGCCCGGGCGAATCCCGCCGCCGCCAGGTGATGGGCGACGCCTTCGTCGACCGCGCGCTGTCGTCCGCCACGCCGTTCACTCAGCCGCTGCAGCAGCTGGTCAACGACCATGCGTGGGGTGCGACGTGGCAGCGCGGCGTGATCGAGCTGAAGCAGCGCAGCCTCTGCACGGTGGCGATGCTCGCCGCGCTCGGCCACACGAACGAGCTCAAGGGCCACCTGCGCGGGGCGATAAACAACGGCGCGACGCTCGCCGAGTTGCGCGAGGTGTTGCTGCACGTCGCGCCGTACGCCGGTGTGCCGGCATCGGTCGCGGCCTTCCGTGCCGCGGGCGAGTGGATGGCGGCCGAAGGGCTGGCGTTCGAGGACCCTGACGCGGTGCCTTGAGGACGAACGCGACCCACGGTCGTGCGTGAAAAAAGGGGCGCCGTCCTCGCGGAAGGCGCCCCTCGCGCCGGCCCTCCGGGGCCGGTCAGTCCATCAGAGCCCGCTCGTGCGCAGCACCGAGAAGCGGCCCGACGACAGGTCGGCGTTCGGCAGCGCGCCCGACAGGAACGGCGAGAAGCGGGTGTCGTTGTCGACGAAGCGCTTCATCCACGCCACCAGGTACTTGCCGATGACCGGGTTGTTGGTGGTGCTCTGCGGGCAGAAGTGGGTCTCGCCGCGCAGCTCGTAGTAGCCCTTGGGCGTGCTGGCCGGCATGCGGTTGTAGAAGTTCAGCGAGTGGTCGGCGTTGCCCGCCACCGTGTCGTCCTGGCACGCGAGGTAGCCGGTGGGCACCTGCAGGTTCGAGAAGTTCTTGTCGCTGCTCCACGGCGTGAGCGGGAAGGCGCCCTTGATGTTGGCCGGGGAGTTGCGCGCCGTGAGGATGGACGCGCCGCCGCCCATCGAGTGGCCGGTGACGCCGCGGCGGGTGGTGTCGACCTTGCCGTAGATGGGGCTCGTGCGGCGGGCGTTCTGGGCGATGGCGTAGTCGATCGCGGCGAGCTGCTGGCGCGAGCGGCTTTCAGGGAAGTCGAGCGTGCTGTTGACGTCGATCATCACGACGACGAAGCCGTGCGATGCGAGGCGCGGGCCCAGCCAGGCGATGGACGACGACTGTGCGAGGTAGGGTGGGGCCACGGCGATCAGGCCGTAGGTGCCGGCGGCGGTGGGGTAGTGCAGCGAGCCGCCGCCGAAGCCCGTGGCGCTCAGGCTGCTGATCGAGGTGGAGCTCACCGCGAACGAGCCGCGCGCGGCCTCGAGGTTGGCGACGGTAGGGGCAGGGCCCTTCTGGTACGGGTTGGTCTGGGCGAAGGCGGTGGCGGACGCCAGCATCGCGCCGCACAGCACGGCGGCCTGGAACAAGGTCTTCATCTCTGTCTCCTGGTCTGGGGCGCCCCGGCCGACGGCCGGGGTGGCCGCCGGCGGAGGGCGTCGTGGCCCGTCCTTGTCCGGCGGCAGACGAACGATGAACCGTTGTTCAGTTTTCGTTCAGAGGGTTTTCACGCAACCTGGGTCTGTCTGTCAGAGCCCGTTCGTGCGCAGTTCGGAGAACCGGCGGTTGCCGAGGTCGGCCTGGGGCAGCGCGCCGCTGAGGAACGGCGCGTAGCGTTCGTCGTTGTCGACGAAGCGCTTGAACCAGGCCACCGCGTACTTCCCGATGACCGGGTTGTTGGAGACCGACTGCGGGCAGAAATGGCTCTCGCCGCGCAGCTCGTAGTACGCCTTCGGCGTGCTCGACGGCGTGCTGTTGTAGAACACGCTCGAATGGCTGCTGTTGGCCGCCACGGTGTCCGACTCGCACGCGAGGATGCCGGCCGGCACGCTCAGGCTGCGGAAGTTCTTGTCGCTGCTCCACGGCGTGAGCGGGAAGGCACCCTTGATGTTGGTCGGGGCGTTGCGGGCCGTCAGCAGCGTGGCGCCGCCGCCCATCGAGTGGCCGGACACGCCGATGCGCGTGGCGTCCACCTTGTTGTAGACCGGGCTCGTGGCCCGGCTGCTCTGCTGGATGGCGTACTGGATCGCGGCGAGCTGCTGGCGCGAGCGGCTCTCGGGGAAGTCGAGCGTGCTGTTGACGTCGATCATCACGACGACGAAGCCGTGCGACGCGATGCGCGGGCCGAGCCAGCCGATCGACGAGGACTGCGCGATGAACGGCGGCGCCACGGCGATCAGCCCGTAGCTGCCGGCCGCGGTGGGGTAGTGCAGCGTGCCGCCGCCGAAGCCGGAGACGGTGCTGCTGATGCGGGTCTGGCCCACGGCGAACGGGCCGCGTGCGGCTTCGAGGCCCGAGACGGTGGGGTCCGGACCCTTCTGGTACGGGTTGGCCTGCGCGGCGGCGGCCGCGGACAGCACGAGGGCGCCGCACGCGGCGGCCAGCTGGATCAGCAGTTTCATGGTGTTTGTCTCCGTGACGGTCTGGGGTTGCCGCCGGTGGATTCCGGCGTGCCGCACGAAGATGAACTGACGTTCACTTGTGTCGAATCGGGTTTTCCCTCGGACTCGACCGCATTGAAGGCGGTGTCGCAGAACGCCTTCATTTCATGAAGCGGAGCGCGGTGGCGGGGGTGAGTCCGTGTGGTCGCGGAACGACCCTCAAGTGTGCGAAACCGGGCAGAAACACGCCAGAAGCCCCCGCGTTCGTATACTCCATGACACAGAGATGAACCGTGTTCGTTCCATGAACCGTAAGCGCAGCGAAAAGAGCGAACAGACCCTGGCGGCCATCGTGGCCGCGGGCTTCCTCATTGCCCGTCAGCAGGGCCTCCAGAACGTGTCGCTCACCAGCGTCGCGAAGGAACTGAACATCAGCAAGGGCGGTGTCGCCCTGCGCGTCGGGTCCATCGACGCGCTGAAGAACATGGTGCTCGACGAGTACGAGGCGTTCTTCCGCCGCACCGTGTTCGAACCCGCGATGACCGCCGAGCCCGGCCTGCCGCGGCTCGACAAGATGATGCACCTGTGGATCACGGGTGGCGCCGACATGCACGTGCTGATCGGCTCCATGTACGGCCACTGCACCTTCGAGGTCGACCCCGTGCACCTGCCGTTGCGCGCGCGCCTCGTGAAGGGCTTCGTGCTGTGGCAGTCGGCGCTCGAACGCACCATCCGCCAGGCCGTGGCGCTCAAGCACCTGCGGCCCGACACCGACCCCGAACAGCTCGTCTTCGAGATCTTCGGGCTGATGATGAGCTTCATGTACGCCCAGCGGCTCTCGAAGAGCGAACATTCGCTGGAGCGGGCCGAGGCCGCGTACACGCGGCTGCTCTGGCCCTACCGCAGCGTCGTCGCCTAGGCCGGCCTTCTCGGCATCACCATCTTCGACACGAGGACCTGTACGACCTCGCCGCGCTGGTTCTTCGTCTCGCTGCGCAGCGTGGCGATGCCACGGTCGGGGCGCGTGGCCGACGGGCGCACGTCGATCACCTCGGTCTCCACGTGAAGCACGTCGCCCGGCCGCGTGGGGCGCGGCCACTGCAGCTCGCAGCCCGCGCCGATGTTGCCGCCCTGCACGCGCATGCCGGTCGTGACCATCAGCCGCATCGAGATGGACGCGGTATGCCAGCCGCTGGCGGCCAGGCCGCCGAACAGCGAGTCCTTTGCCGCCTCGTGGTCGAGGTGGAAGGGCTGCGGGTCGAACTGCTGCGCGAACGCGATGATCTGCGTTTCGTCGAGCGTGTGTTCGCCGGTGGTGAATCGGTCTCCGATGTGGATGTCGTCGAGGTAGAGGGGAGCGGTCATCGGGCTTCTCCGGGTTTCAGGACGGATGGGGTCGGGGAGGGGCGTTCCTCCGGCACGCGGCGGACCCACGGCACGCATGCGATGGCGGCGAACGCGGCGAGCGCCACGACCATCACGGTGAGCAGGCCGTTCAAGCCACCCCCCATGCGGGTCACCACGAGGTGGCCGAGGGCGGCGATCACCAGCAGCCGCACCGAACTCGCGAGCGTGGACCAGCCCATGCGCCGAGCGCCCTGCGACGCGAAGTACAGCGCGAGGCCCAGCCCGAAGAGCCCGTAGGCCGGGGCGACATGGCGCAGGTAGGCCGCGCCCGCCTCGATGGCGGCGGGGTCGTGCGTGAAGAGACCGAGCCAGGCGCGCGGGAACAATGCGGCGGCGAGGCCCACCACCTCGGTGACGGCGGCGGCCATCAGCGCGCCGGTCCATGCGATCTGCCGTGCGCGGGCGAGTTGCCCCGCGCCCACGTTCATGCCGATCATCGCGACCATGCCCGTGCCGATGCCGAACACCAGCGGCACCTGCAGGTACTCCAGGCGGATGCCGAGCCCGAAGCCGGCGAGCACGGGGATGCCCAGTGGCGCGACGAGTGCCGTGGCCGCCACCACCGACAGGTTCGTGTTGACGTTGTTGACGATGGCGACGCCGCCCACGCCGAGGATGTCGGCGAAGTGGTCGCGCCGCAGGGGCTGGCCGAAGCGCAGCCGCACGCCCCCGTCGCCGCGCAGCAGGCTGCGACCGAGCACGAGGCAGCCGAGCAGGTAGTACAGCACCAGGGCGAAGCCCGCACCCGCGATGCCCAGTCCGGGCAGCGGGCCCGCGCCGAAGATCAGCACGGGCGAGACGACCAGCAGCACCCCTACGCCGCCCGCGAGCACGAGCGCCGGCAGCCGCATGTTGCCGCTGCCGCGCAGCACGCTCGCGAAGGCGTTGAGCAGCCACAGCAGCGTCGCGCCGCAGAAGATCGCGTTGGAATACGTGAGTGCCGCCGACAGCCCGGCGTCCCGCCCGCCCATCGCCGCGTACAGCCACGGGCCGCCCAGCAGCGCACACAGCGTGAACACCACGCCGAAGCCCAGCGCGATCACCACCGAATGCATCACGAGGGACTCGGCGCGTTCGTGGTCGCCGGCGCCGAGCGCCCGCGCGATGGCCGAGGAGATGCCGCCGCCGATGCCGCCCGCGGACATCATCTGCATCAGCATGACGACCGGGAACACGAGCGCGGCCCCGGCCAGCGCATCGACCCCGATGAGCCCGACGTAGTAGCTCTCGAGGAAGTTGGCCGCGGCCTGCGCGAGCATGACCACGAGGTTGGGCACCGCGAGCTTCAGCAGCGTGGGCCCGACGGGCCCGCGCAGCAGCAGGTCCGCCCGCGCGCGGGCGGCCTGGGCCGCCGGGGTCGCGGGCGCGTTCATCCGCGCGTGGCGGGGGCCAGGTACGCGCCGGCCGACAGGCCCTGCTTCACCTGGTGCGAGATGGCGTCGGCCAGCACCTCCGACTCACCCGCCTCGACGGCGGCGATCACCTGGGCCACGACGTCCTCGGGGCGCGACTTGGGCGCGTTGATCTTCGCCGTCATGTCGGTGTCCATGAACCCGACGTGCAGGGCGACGACCTGCGTGCCCTGGGCCTTCAGGTCCTGGCGCAGGCCGTTCGTCAGGGCCCACGACGCGGCCTTCGTGGCCGAGTAGCTGCCTGTGCCGGGCAGCGTGGCCCAGCTCAGCGCCGACAGCACGTTGACGATGGCGCCACCGCCGTTGGCGGCGAGGTGCGGCGCGAACGCCTGGCTCACCGCCAGCAGGCCGAAGGTGTTCACCTCGAACTCGACACGGAAGGCGTCGAGGCTCGCCTGGCCGTTCAGCAGCCCGCCGCCGTTGGAGATGCCGGCGTTGTTGATGACCAGCGTGACGTCGCGGAAGTCCCGCGCCGCGGCCAGCACTTCGCCGGGGCGGGTGACGTCCAGGCGCACGGGCTGCACGCCGGGGATGTCGACCGATGCGGGGTCCCGCGCGGCGGCGTAGACCTTCTTCGCGCCGGCCGCGAGCAGCGCCTTGGCGAAGGCGGCGCCGAGCCCGCGGTTGGCGCCGGTGACGAATGCGACGGAGTCTTTGATCTTCATGGCGAGGGGTCCTTTTCAGGCAAAGAATATGATGATCGTCATCGATGGTGCCGCGCTCAATCGCGCGGCCCCAGGATCAGGTCGCGGGCCGCGTCGCGCACGGCGCGGGAGAAGGCCGGGTCGTCCACCGCGCGAGCGATGGTGAGCGCGCCCACGAGGGTGCAGTAGGTGGCCAGGGCCTGGGCGCGGTCCGCCCCCTCGGCCCAGCCGGGCAACTGGCGGCCGAGCAGGTCGATCACCTCTTTCATGCGCCGGGTGGCGGCCCGGCGCACCGGGGCTTCCTGGCGGGCCAGCTCCGAGCCGAGCGCGCCGACCGGGCACCCCGTCTCCGGGGATTCGACGTGTTTGTCGGAGAGGTAGGCGTCGACGATGGCCGCCAGCGATTCGCCCTCCGGCGCGCGGTCGGCGATGCGGCCGAGGCGCGCCAGACTCTCGGCGCCCGTGCGGTCGGCCACCTCGGCGAGCAGGTCGGTCTTCGAGGCGAAGTGGGCGTAGAAGCCGCCGTGGGTGAGTCCCGCCTCCTTCATGATGTCGGCCACGCCGATGCCGCCGTAGCCCTTGCGGCGGATGGCCTGCGACGCGGTTGTCACAATGCGGTCGTGCGTCTGTTCCTTGCGGGATGGGGTCTCGTTCATGGCGTTGGTCCGGACCGAATTATGATGATCATCATATGCTGGCGCCAAAGCCCTGCGGCGGCGGTGGGGAATGCCGGTACAGTGCCGATGGATGAATCGCCCGAACGCCGCCCCCCGCGGTTTCACGCTGCTCGAACTGATGGTCGTGGTCGTCGTGATCGCGATCCTGTCGATGATGGCGATCCCGTCGTACCGGGACCGCATCGTGCGCAAGCAGGTGGCCGATGCCCTCGACGGCCTGGCCTTCGCCCGCGGCGCCATCGACGCGCGGTACGTGGCCACGAAAACCTTTCCCGCCGACAACGTCGAAGCGGGCCTGCCTCCGCCGGACAAGATCGTCAGCAACCACCTGTCGTCGGTGGCCGTGGCGGACGGGGCGCTGGTGCTGGTGTTCGGCAACGCGGCCGATGCGGCGCTGAAGGGCAAGCGGCTTTCGTGGCGGCCCGCCTTCGTCGAGGGCTATCCGCAGGTGCCGCTCGTGTGGCTGTGCGCGGCCGCGCCGGTGCCCGGCAACATGACAGCGCAGGGCGACGACGTCACCGACGTCCCGGCCCGCTACCTGCCACTGCGGTGCCAGAACACCGCGCCCAAGCCCAAGGCCGGCTGACGCGGGCGCGGGACTTGCTGGAGCCGGCCGTGCCTCTCACCCTGCCTCGACCATGAACGAACCCCACGATCCCGTTGCCAACGTCCGTCAGGAGTTCTCCGACTGGCGCCCTTGGGTCACGCGGGGCCTCGTGCTGGCATTCGCCGCGCTGGCCGGGCTCGTGGTGGTCGCCTTCACGTGGATGGCCGAGCGGTCGCTGGACCTGTTCCAGCACCTGACGTCGCTGGCCTGGTGGTCGCCGCTGCTGTGGACGCCCCTCTCGGCCGCGCTGATCGTCTACCTCACGCGGCGTTTCGCGCCGGGCGCCTCGGGCTCCGGCATCCCGCAGGTGATGGCCGCACTCGAGCCGGCCGTGCCGCCCACGCACCACGGGCTCTTCGTGTCGGTGAAGCTCACCGTGTTCAAGATGCTCGCGACCTCGTGGGGGCTGCTCGCGGGCTTGTCGCTGGGGCGCGAAGGTCCCTCGGTGCAGATCGCGGCCGGCGTGATGCACCACCTGCGCCGGTGGCTGCCCGAACGTTCCACGGTCACCGCGCACGGCCTGCTCGTGGCCGGCGGCGCGGCCGGCATCGCCGCGGCCTTCAACACCCCGCTGGCCGGGGTGATGTTCGCCATCGAGGAGCTGTCCCGGCGGCCCGAGCAGCGCAGCAGCGGGCTGCTGGTCGCGGCCATCGTGCTCGCGGGCCTGATGGCCGTGTCGATCTACGGCAACTCCACCTACTTCGGCGTCATTCGCGTGCCCGAGTTGCACCTCTCGCTGCTGGGGCCGGGCCTGCTCGTGGCGGCGCTGAGCGGCCTCGCAGGCGGCCTGTTCGCGCGGCTGATGGTCACGTCGCTGTCCGGCGGCACCGACCGCGCCAGCCGCCTGCGCGCGCGCCGGCCGGTGCTGTTCGCCGCGCTGTGCGGGCTGGCGGTCGCCGTGATCGGCATCGTCACGGCCGGCGCGACGTACGGCGGCGGGTACGAGCCCACCCGCGCGATGCTCGAGGGCGAGCCGGGCACGCCGGCGGTCTACGTGCTCTTCAAGTTCCTGGCCACCTGGATCACGGCGTGGAGCGGCGTGCCCGGCGGCATCTTCGCGCCGTCGCTGTCGATCGGCGCGGCGCTGGGCAACGACGTGGCCTGGCTGACCGGCGCGCGCGAGGCGCCGGCGCTGATCGCGCTCGGCATGGCGGGCTTCCTCGCCGCCGTGACGCAGGCCCCGCTGACCGCTTTCATCATCGTGATGGAGATGGTCGACGGCCACGGCATGGTGCTGAGCCTGATGGCCTGCGCGCTGCTCGCGAGCCTGGTGTCGAAGCTGCTGAGCCCGCCGCTGTACCCGGCGCTGGCCCAGCTGCAGCTGGAGCGGGTGCCGCGCTAGGAGTCTGGGCGGCGCGAGCCCTTCCCTCTGCCGCCCAGACCCCTAGGGTGTGGACAGCGCGTTGAGCATCATCCCGAGGAACAGCGCCACCTCGGCGTGCCCGTCGAGGAAGTAGGCCGCGCGGGACCGCGGGTCGTCACGGCCGATGCGCACCGTGAGCCAGTGCGGCGGCGCGCGCACGAACACCGACTCGTCGTTGACGTCGTCGCCCACGAACACCGCGGCGTCCGCGCCGGTGCGCTCGACGAGCTTCACCACCGCGTCGCCCTTGTCGGGCGCCGTGGTGTCGACCACGTTGACGACACACTTGCCGCCGAAGGTTTCGAGGCCGGGTTCCAGCGACACGAGCAACTGGTCGATGGCGACCTGGGCCGCATCGCGGTCGCGGGCGAGGCGGTAGTGCAGCGCGAGCGAGAAGCGCTTGTCTTCGATGGAGACGCCGGCCGCGGCCAGCGCGGGCCCGGCCGCCGCGAGGCGCAGTCGCAGCGCGTCGAGCGACGGGCTGGTGTGGGGTGGCGCCGTGTCGAGCGGGTCCTCCGCGCCGTGGTTGCCCACGATGAAGTGCGGATCGAAGCCGAGGCGCTGGGCCACGTCGGCCACGCTGCGGCCGGTGACGATGGCGACGGGGCACATGGTGGCGAGCTGGCGCAGCTGTTGCGCGATGGCGGCCGACACGCGGGCGTCGTCGGGCCGTGCCACGATGGGCGCGAGCGTGCCGTCGAAGTCGAACGCGAGCAGCGGGCGCAGCGCCATCACCGTGTGCAGTGCCTGCTCGCCGGGCGGGGTGAAGAGGTGTTTCATCACGAGGTCGTCCCTGCGGTTCAGGCGCGCTGGTGGCGCTTCAGGCGCGCCTGGATGCGGTCGCGCAGGCGTGAGCGGCCGCCGTCGGCCAGCATGCGGCCGGCCCAGCGGTAGACGTTGAACTCGCGCACGCTCGCGCGCAGGCTGGCCATGCGTTCACGCTGCTCGGCGGCCGGCATCGCGAGGCCCTGTTCGAGCGCGTCCGCGCACTCCTCGACGTGGTACGGGTTGACGATCAGCGCCTCCGGCATCTCGCGCGCCGCGCCCGCGAAGCGGCTGAGGATCAGCACGCCCAGCTCGTCGTCGCGCGCCGCCACGAACTCCTTGCAGACGAGGTTCATGCCGTCGTGCAGGCTCGTGACCACGCAGATCTCCGCGGCCCGGTACAGCTCGATCAACGCCGCGTGTTCGTGGTGCTCGGCCAGCAGGTGCACCGGCAGGTAGCCCTCCGAGCCGAAGCGCTTGTTGATGCGTTCGGTGACCTGCTGGATGCGGTCCTGGAACGAGCGGTACTCCTCCAGCGAGCTGCGCGAGGGTGCGGCCACCTGGATGAACGAGAAGCGACCGACCCACTTGGGGTGTTTCTCGAGCAGACGTTCCACGGCATGCAGCCGCTCGAGGATGCCCTTCGTGTAGTCGAAGCGGTCCACGCCCACGGCGATGTAGTGGTCCGGGCCGTAGCCGAAGCGTTCGCGCACGTTGCGGCGGCACACGTCCACCGGCGCCCAGGTGGCGACCTCGCGGTCGGAGGGCCACTCGATCGAGATGGGGTAGCTCTCGACCAGCGTGTCGTCGTCGTGGAACGAGATGGTGGAGTGTTCGTGTTCGATGCGCGCCTCGAGGTAGCGGTCCACCGTCTCGATGAAGTTCTTGCAGTGGAAGCGCGTGTGGAAGCCGAGGATGGTGCTGCCGAGCATGCCTTCCAGGATCTCGCGGCGCCACGGGCAGATGCCGAACGACTCGGGGTTGGGCCACGGGATGTGCCAGAAGGTCAGGATGGTGGCGCGCGGCAGCTTCTTGCGGATCATCGCGGGCAGCAGCGCGAAGTGGTAGTCCTGCACGAGCACCACCGGGTCCTCCACCACGGCCTCGGCCACCACCGCGTCGGCGAACCGCTGGTTGACTTCGCGGTAGCGGTTCCAGTCGGCCTCGCGGAAGACCGGGCGCACGTGGGCCACGTGGCACAGCGGCCAGAGCCCCTCGTTCGAGAAGCCGTAGTAGAAGCCCTGCTCCTCTTCGGGCGTGAGCCACAGGCGGCGCAGCACGTACTCGTCGTGGCCCGGCGGCACCATCACGCGGTCGTTGCTGTCCACCACGTCGTGGTCGGCGCTGCCGCTGCCGTGGGCGATCCACGTGCCGGAACACGCGCGCATCACGGGCTCCACCGCGGTCACGAGGCCGCTGGCCGGGCGCTTGACGATCACGCCGTCCGGGCCCTTCTCGTGGATGTAGGGCTCGCGGTTGGAGACCACGATGACCTGGTCGCCGCGCAGCGTGGTGCGCAGCAGCGTGCGCAGCCGCTCGGGGTTCCATTCGGCGTCGGGTCCCTGCGCGCGGCGGTACTCGTCCTCCAGGTCGCGCAGGCGCGCGCGCAGGTCGGCCGCGAGCGGCGCGAGCTCGGGCGGCGCGGCCGCGGCCGGCGACGTGGGCGACATCGGCATCAGCACGCCTTCGCCGCGCAGCAGCGCGCGGGCGCCGGCCATCCAGCCGCGCCAGCTGAGCTGCGCGACGACCACGGTGATGAGGGTCATCGCGAGGCCGAGGCTCGCGATCAGGATGATGAGGTACTTCTGGGTGTCCTGGCTGCGACGTTCGAGGAAGCTCAGGTCGTGCAGGATCACGAGGTCGGCCATGCGGCCGTTGTCGCCGTTGATCGGGTGCATGCCCACCTGCACCGAACCGCCCTCGAGCTTGAGCTGCGATTCGTTCTTGCCGGCGATCTCGCGGGCCTTCTCGCATGTGAGGTCGGTCGGGAAGCCGGCCGTGCGGCGCACCACCTCGCCCTCGATGGAACACAGGCCGATGCCCACGAGGCGTTCGTCCTGCGCGGCGCGATCGATGAGCGTCTGCAGGCGGCGTGTCTTGAAGTCCTGGCGGTTCTCGGCAATGGAGTCGGACAGCGCGCTCGCGACCAGCGAGCCCCTCAGGTTCAGGTCGCGCGAGAACCATCTGAGCGTCAGGCGGTCCATCAGCGGTAGCACGAGATAGGCCGTCGCGATCAACGTGAGCACGAGCGGCAGGAGGAAGCGAAGCTGCAGTCTCAGAGAGTTCATTGGCTTGACGGAAGGCCCGCAGCAGGGACCGTTACCGAGGTCTTTGAAGCGAAGGGGAATGGACTCGCATCACACAAATCCATGCGGACGAATGTACAGTGGGCCGCTGTGTCGAATCGGCGGTTTCTCGTGTCGGACAAGCCCTACAAACAAAGGAGTCGCTGTGAGTGGACCTGCAACTGACAACCCCTTTCTGAAGCGCGATGCCACGCTCGATCTCGCGCTCATCGGCAACTGCGCCATCGGCGCGCTGGTCGACCGGTACGCACGCATCGTGTGGTGCTGCATGCCGCGCTTCGACAGCGATCCCGTCTTCCACGCGCTGCTCGATTCGGGCGAGGGCGTGGGCCACGACGGCACGCTCGCGGTGGAACTCGAAGGCGCCGTGCGCAGCGAGCAGTTCTACGAACCCGGCACGGCCGTCGTGCGCACGCGCCTCTTCGATGCGGCGGGCCACGGCATCGAGGTCACCGACTTCGCGCCGCGCTTCTGGGTGCGCGAGCGCATGTTCCATCCCGCGCAGCTCGTGCGCCGCATCCGTCCGCTGAGCGGGCGGCCGCGCGTGCGGCTCATCGTGCGGCCGCGCAGCGAATGGGGCACCGTCGCCCCCACGCTCACGCGCGGCAGCAACCACGTGCGCTACGTGTCGCCTTCCGGCACGCTGCGGCTGAGCACCGACGCGCCGCTCACGTACGTGCTCGATGAAACCTGGTTCTCGCTGCACGGCCCCATCAGCATGCTGCTGGGGCCCGACGAGACCATCTCGAGCGGCATCGGCGAAACCGCACGCGACTTCGAGGAACAGACCGCGCTGTACTGGCGCGAGTGGACGCGCCGCCTCGCGCTGCCGCTCGAATGGCAGGAGGCCGTGATCCGTGCGGCCATCACGCTCAAGCTGTGCCAGTACGGCGACACGGGCGCCATCGTGGCGGCCATGACCACCAGCATCCCCGAGGCCCCGAACAGCCAGCGCAACTGGGACTACCGCTACTGCTGGCTGCGCGATGCGTTCTTCGTGGTGCGTGCGCTCAACAGCCTGTCCGAGGTGGGCACGATGGAGGACTACCTTCGCTGGGTGCACGACGTGGTGCGCAGTGCGGACGGTGGCCACGTGCAGCCGCTCTATGGCGTGGGGCTGGAGGAGGGGCTCGTCGAGCGCGAACTCGCGAACCTCGGCGGTTACCGCGGCATGGGTCCGGTGCGCGTGGGCAACCAGGCCTACGAACATTTCCAGCACGACGTGTACGGCAACATCGTGCTCGGCGCGGCTCAGGCCTTCCACGACCACCGCCTGTTCCGCCGTGCCGACGTCGACGACTTCGCCGCGCTCGAGCCCATGGGCGAGCGCGCGTGGCAGCTGCACGACCAGCCCGACGCCGGCATGTGGGAGCTGCGCACGCGCTCGCGCGTGCACACGTCGTCGTCGCTGATGTGCTGGGCCGCGTGCGACCGCCTCGCGAAGATCGCCACCACGCTGGGCCTGCGGGACCGCCACACACTGTGGGCCGACCGCGCCGCGGTGATTCGCCGCCGCATCCTCGAGGCCTCGTGGAACGAGGAACGCAAGGCCTTCGTCGAGAGCTTCGGCGGCCGCGACCTCGACGCCAGCGTGCTGCTGATGGCCGAGGTGGGGTTCATCGATCCGAAGGACCCGCGGTTCGTCGCCACCGTCGACGCGCTCGAGGCCACGCTGTGCGACGGTCCGTTCATGCGCCGCTACGAGGCGCCCGACGACTTCGGCCGGCCCGAGACCGCGTTCAACGTCTGCTCGTTCTGGCGCATCGACGCGCTCGCGCGCATCGGCCGTGTCGAGCAGGCGCGCGAGATCTTCGAGACGCTGCTCTCGCGGCGCAACCACGTGGGCCTGCTGTCGGAAGACCTGAAGCCCGACACCGGCGAGCTGTGGGGCAACTTCCCGCAGACGTACTCGATGGTGGGCATCATCAACGGCGCGATGCGACTGTCGAAACCCTGGGACACGGTGGTCTGACCGATGGCGTCCGCAGCTTCCCGCGCGGTCGACCGGCGCTTCCGCCTCGTCGGGTTCTCCGAACGCGACGGCCTCGTCGTGCGCTCGATGGTGCGCCTGCTGGCGGGCCGCACGCGTGACCGCTGGACCGCGGTGGATGCCGACCCCGTGCACCTCGTGATCGTGCCGGTGGGCTTCACCGGCGACCTGCCCGCGGGCGCGGCGGCCATGAACGTGGCGCTGCCGCTGCGGGCCGACGACCTGTGGAGCCAGCTCGACCGGGTCAGCGGCCAGCTGGCGCTCGACGAGGGCATGTTGCGGCCGGGGCGTTCGGACACGGGGGAGGCTCGCCCCGTCGCGGCCGGACCGGGCCGCCGCCTGCAACTGCTGCGCTGGCCGCCCGACGCGCTGCTCGGGTCCGACCTGCGCTACCTGCGGCTCGCCACGATGCTCGGCGCGCGGCCGTTCGCCATCGACGAACTGTCGGCCAAGTCCAACATCCCGCTGGCCACGTGCCATGCGTTCGCCGCGGTGCTGCATGCGAACGGTGTGGCGCAATGGCTGATCGATCCCGACGATCCACACGCCGACGAAGCCGGCAACGCGGGGCTCTTCTCCCGCATCCGTTCGAAACTCGGGCTCGAGGGGCCACGATGAACCAGGAACACCGCATTCTGTTCACCGGCACCATCGGCGTGGGCAAGTCCACCGCCGTGTCCTCGCTGCTGGGCGTGCCGCTGGTCAGCGAGGCCGTGGACGGCGATGGCGTCCCCGTTGCGGTCGACCATGGCGACGTGGTGCTCGACAACGGCGACCGGCTGCGCCTGTACGGCACCCCGGGGCAGCGCCGGTTCGAGCCCACGTGGCGGGCCCTCGCCGACGGCGCGATGGGCCTCGTCGTGCTCGTCGACCACGCGAGGCCGGCGCCACTCGCCGACCTCGCCATCTACCTCGAGAACTTCCTCGACCTCATCGCGCGCACGGGCTGCGTGATCGGCGTGGCGCGCATGCACGCGGGCAACGAGCCGGGGCTGGATGCGTTCGCGGACGTGGCGGCGCGGCACGGGGTCGTGTGTCCGGTGGTGGCGGTGGACGTGCGGGATCGGGGGCAGGTGTTGTCGCTGGTGGATCTGTTGCTGGTGCAGCTGGAAAGTCGGGGGGGCTGAAGGGAGTACGGGGCGGGGGCGGCGGGAGACTGGAGGTCTTCCAAGGCTCATCGCAAAGGCTTCGTCATGTCCCGTTCGTTCCGCAGTGTCACTGCTGTTTTCCTGCTCGCCGTGTCCACGTTGGCCGCCTGTGGTGGCGGTGGTGGTGACGAGGTCGCCGCGGCCGAAGCCGCGCCATCTCCTCCGCCCACGAATGACCGCACGGCCTGTTTCCCCGACCGGGCCACGTACGACGGGCTGGTGCTCCACCTGACACAGGAAGAGGCCCTCAAGCGCATCGGCTGTCCGGGCTTCGAACCGGCGCCGACCCTCGCCACCGCCGAGGACAAGATCTACCGGTGGGCCGACCTGCAGCAGGGCCGGCGCAGCATGGAGTTGGTTTTCAGGGCACCCTTCGGGCTGTTCATGCGCAGTGGCTACTTCTCAGTGGCCGAGGACAAGCCGTCGTCATCCTGCGAACCCACCCGTGCGGCCTACGATCAACTGCAGCCGTTCGAGACTGATCTTGCCGCCGCCGTGCGAGCCTTCGGCTGTGAAGGCGAATTGCGGGCCGACATCCTCACGTTCAACGGCCATGAGCAGCGTTACGCCTGGGGTCACTACGGTGACAAGACCCGCCCCAGGGTCCTGCTCACTTTTCTCAAGGGAAAGCTGAGCGAGAAGTCGTCGGACCGCCTTCCCTGATGTCAAGCCGTGGCGCGCTTCCGGCGCAGTGCATTCACCACCCGCCACCCCAGCAGCACCGCCACGATGGCCGCATACACACCCACCTCCGCGAAGTTGTTCTTGCCCGCCCGCATCCAGAAGAAGTGCAGCAGCGCGAGCAGCACGGTGACGTACACGAGGCGGTGCAGCCGCTGCCAGCGTGGCGCCCCCAGCGCCTTGATGGCGCGGTTGAACGACGTGGCCGCCAGCGGCAGCATCAGCAGCAGCGACAGCGTGCCCACGAGGATGAACGGCCGCTTCGCGATGTCGGGCAGGATGTCGGACAGCAGCAGGTCCTTGTCGAGCCACGCGTAGCAGAGGAAATGCAGGCAGCCGTAGAAGAACGCGAACAGGCCCAGCATGCGGCGGAAGCGGGCGAGGGCCGGGGTGTTCGTCCATTGCCGCACCGGGGTCACCGCGAGCGTCAGGCACAGGAAGCGCAGGGTCCAGTCGCCCATGCCGCGGATCAGCGCCTCGGCGGGGTTGGCGCCCAGCGTGTTCGCCACGGCGCCCCACACGTACCAGGCCAGCGGCAGCAGCGCGGCCACGAACAGCAGCACCTTGGCTGCGGGGTGCAGCAACAGGGGCTTGCGGCGGGCCGGGGCCGCGGCTGGGGGTGCGGCCTGGGGAACGGCGGACGGCATCGCGGAACGTGGGGTGCTGGGGAGCTGCGGGTCAGTAGAGCTTCTTCAGGTCCATGCCGGCATACAGCTGCCCCACCTGGGCCTCGTAGCCGTTGAACATCAGCGTGGCGCGCTTCTTCGCGAACAGGCCGTCCTCGCCGATGCGGCGCTCCTTCGCCTGGCTCCAGCGCGGGTGGTCCACGTTGGGGTTCACGTTCGAGTAGAAACCGTACTCGGAGGCGGCGGCGTGGTTCCACGACGTGGCGGGCTGCTTCTCGGTGAAGCGGATCTTCACGATGGACTTGCCGCTCTTGAAGCCGTACTTCCAGGGCACGGCCAGGCGGATGGGGGCGCCGTTCTGGTTCGGCAGCACCTCGCCGTACAGGCCGAAGGCCAGCAGCGTCAGCGGGTTCATGGCTTCGTCCAGGCGCAGGCCCTCCACGTAGGGCCACGACAGCACGTGCGAGCCCAGCTCGGGCATCTGCTTCTTGTCGGCCAGGGTGACGAACTCGACGAACTTCGCGTTGCCGGTGGGCTCCACGCGCTTGATCAGCTCGGACAGCGAATAGCCCACCCAGGGGATCACCATGGACCAGCCTTCAACGCAGCGCAACCGATACACGCGCTCCTCCATGGGGGCCAGCTTCAGCAGCTCCTCGATGTCGAACGTGCGGGGTTTCTTCACCTCGCCCTCGACGGCCACGGTCCACGGGCGGGTCTTGAGCGAACCGGCGGCCCGGGCGGGGTCGCTCTTGTCGGTGCCGAACTCGTAGTAGTTGTTGTACGTGGTCACGTCCGTGTAGGCCGTGAGCTTTTCCATCGTGGTGGCGCCGGGCACCGTGCTGCGCGCGCCGGGCAGGGCGGCCAGCTTGTTCGGGCGGGGGATCTGCGCCATCGCGTCGCGGGCGGCCCAGCCGGCCATCGCGAGGCCGCCGCTGCCGGCGGCCATCAGCTGCAGCAGGCGGCGCCGCTGCTCGTACACCGTGCGCGGGGTGATCTCCGACGCCGCGGGGTGCTGGAAACCGCGGTCCTTGAGGAACAGCATGAGGAAACTCCTTGGGACGGCCGGACGATCCGGGCCGTGTGGGACCCGCGTACCTTACCGCCAGTTCCCGGTTTCCGCTGGCGCGGGGGCGGAACCCCCGCGGCCGGACCCGTCAGCGGAACTCGCCGAAGTTGGTGTCGTCGATCAGCGAGTTGAACCCGGTGTCGACGAACAGCCGCAGCGAGCTCTTCGACATGCGTTCGCGGAAGTTCTTGCGCGCGAACAGCTTGGCCTGGGCTTCGCCCGGCAGGTCGGTGATGTTGATGATGTTCTTGACGATGAGCGTGTCGATCACGTCCTCGATCACGCGCACGAAGTCGGCGTCGAGACGGCCGAAGTCGCTCGTGGCCGGGGCGGTGTGCCCCAGGAACACCATCAGTTCGGCGTGGCCGTCGGGCAGGAACTCCATGCCCTCGGCGCCCTGGCGGTGCAGGCTGTCGATCTGGCCGTCGGGGCCACGTCGGACGTAAGGCATGGTGCAGGTCGGTGGGGGGCTGCGATGTACGCACTATAGACCCGTCCCGACCCTGCCGGCATGAAAGCGGGCATCAAAGTTCGCCGTACGAATGCAGCCCGCTCAGGAACATGTTGACGCCCAGGAAGGCGAACGTGGTCACCGCCAGCCCGACCAGGGCCCACCACGCGGCCACCGGGCCGCGCAGGCCCTTCATCAGCCGCATGTGCAGCCAGGCGGCGTAGTTCAGCCAGACGATCAGCGCCCAGGTCTCCTTCGGGTCCCAGCTCCAGTACCCGCCCCAGGCCTCGGCGGCCCAGAAGGCGCCGAGGATGGTGGCGATGGTGAAGAACGCGAAGCCGACCGCGATGGCCTTGTACATGACGTCGTCGAGCACCTCCAGCGCCGGCAGCCGGGCCGCGATGCGGCGGCGGGCTGCCAGGATGCCGCCGGTGACCAGCGCGGCCACCCCGAAGTAGACCGCCCAGTAGCTGCTCAGCGCCTCGATGGGATTCTTGCGGAACACCACCGGCTCCAGGCACAGCACCATGCCCAGCAGGAACAGCGGGGCCAGTTGCCACCAGCGCGACTGTTCCGCCGATTGCTTGACCAGGTACGCGAAGGCCACCATGGCCGACAGCGCGAAGGTGCCGTAGCCGATGAAGTTCGCCGGCACGTGCAGTTTCATCCACCAGCTCTGCAGGGCCGGCACCAGCGGCTGGATCTCGTGCGCCTCGCGCACCACGGTGTACCAGAGCAGGAAGCCGGTGGCCGCGCTGATCACGAGCATCACGAAGGCGCCCAGCGCACGGGTGCGGTAGTGCTGCTCGTAGTACAGGTAGAACGTGGTGGTGAGCCAGCAGAACAGCACGAACACCTCGTACAGGTTGCTGACGGGGATGTGGCCCACGTCCGGGGCGATCTGGTGGCTCTCGAACCAGCGCACGAACGTGCCCACGAGCGCCATCGCCACGGCCGCCCACGCGAAACGCGAGCCGAGCTTCAGCGCGGTGTTGTCCTCGCCCGGGGCGAGCAGGCCCACCCAGTAGAAGACGGTGCTCATGAACGTCAGCACGCTCATCCAGAGAATGGCGCTCTGGCTCGACAGGAAGTACTTCAGCAGGAACACGCTGTCGGCCTTCGACAGGTCGGCGCCGAAGCCGTCGAGGTGCTGGTGGTAGAGCGCGATGGCGGCGAGCACGGCGGCCGCGACCCCGAGCGACAGGCCGCGCAGGCGACCCCAGAACCAGCCGAGCGCCACCAGCGACGGCAGCGTGGCCGCGAAGATGGGCTTCTCGTACATGTCCATGGACCCGCCGTACCGCGCGAAGGCCCAGGCGCCACCGGCCAGCACCGCCAGCGCGAACAGCCAGTCGTACACACTGCGGCCCGAGAAGTAGCCGGTGCGGCCGAAGTCGAGGGTGGTCGTGGTGGTGGTGGTCGTGTTCATGGGGTCCTGCCTGCGGCCGGGGTCAGCAGCGCCGACTTCAAGGTCTCGAATTCGGCGTCGGCGTCCAGCGTGCGCCGGGTGGTCGACAGCGCCGTGCGCACGTGGGTGCCGCCGCCCTCGGCGGGCTGCAGCCAGATCCACAGCCGGCGCTCGCGCACGTAGAGCATCGCGAACACGCCGATGATCAGCGCCACGCAGCCCAGGTACACGAGCGTCTTGCCGGGCGCGCGCGCCACCTGGAACACGCTCGCCTGCACCTGGGTGTAGTCCATCAGTTCGAGCAGCACCGGGGCCGGATAGAACTGGCTGTCCGACACCGACATCATGGCCTGCGTCATCCAGGCCTGCGTCGCGGTGTCGCCCGGCAGCGGCTTCTGCCCGGCGGCCTCGCGGTCGAGGTTGACGAGTTCGAAGAGGCTGCCGCTCAACACGCGCAGCATCACTTCCGACACCCGTGCGCGCTCGGCCTCGGGCACCTTCGATTCGAGGTAACGCGAGAGGCCCGGCAGCCCGCCGAGCGGCTTCTCGCCGTCGCCGGGCGGCATCGCACCGGCGAACAGGTCGAGGGCGATGCGACTCGTGGTCACGAGCTGCGGCGTCATCGCCGGCTTGTCGGCGGGCGTGGCCAGCTTGCCGTAGCGTGCCGCCGCGGCCTCGCGCCGGGCCGGGTCCTGCAGCGCGGCACGCAGGTGCAGCCAGCGGTCCATGCCGTCCTGGTCGTCGACGGGGATGCGCAGGTAGCGGAAATTCTCGGCGGGCGTGTCGCGCACGCCGGCCAGGTAGACGCGCTGGCCGTCGAGGTCCACGGGCGCCATGTAGTTGTTGAACTCGCGCGCCTGGCCCGCCGCGTCGCGCAGCTTGTAGCTGAACGACGCGCCCACGTTGCGCAGCTCCTTCTGGTGGCGCACCTTCGCGCCGGAACCCAGGTGGGCCTGCACGCTGTCGACGAGGTCGACCTTGCGCACGTCGGTGCCGCTGCCGGTGGCCTGCAGGTTCTCGACGTTGATGGCGCGCAGGCCCGTGAACTCGACCGTCAGCTTCTCGCCGTCGGCCACGCCCACGAGCGGCAAGGTGCCGGATGTGCCCACCGTGCCGTCGAGGTCGAAACCCTTCACGCCCGCCTGCAGCGGCAAGGCGCGCAGCTTCAGGCGCGAGCCGCCGTCGTCGAAGCTGCTCTGGTAGATGGCCACGCCGCGGTGGAACGCGGGTTCGTTGACCTTCACGGTGACGGCCTTCGCCTCGCCCGTGTCGCGGTCGTGCACGACGATGTCGCTCGCGAAGAGCTTGGGCATGCCGGTCTCGTAGTACTCGACGACGAACTTCTTCAGCTCGATGTCGAATGGCAGGTCCTGCAGCACGACACCGTCCTGCTGCGTGAGGATCGCGGTGCCGCGCCGGGCGCCCTCGGGCACCTCCATGTTGCCGCGGAAGGTGAGGGTGCCCGGGCCCAGGCGGTGTTCGGCGGGCACGTCCTTCACGAGGCCGCTGCCGTGGTACGCCGTCTTGCCCTGCAGCAGCATCTGCACGCGCACGATCAGGTCGCCGTCGAGGAGGCCGCCGATGCAGATCAGCACGATGGCCGAGTGCGCCGCGATGTAGCCGAGCTTGTTCACCGCGCCCTTGCGCGCCGCGATCATCGTGCCGCGCCAGGTGCCGTCCTCGTGCCGCTGCTGCACCTTCGCGCGCCAGCCGTCGCCGGCCAGCACGCCCGTGACGCGGGCGTAGGCCTGCTCGGGCGTCTCGGCGAGGTCGGCCTGGCCCCGGTGGTGGAACGACAGCAGGCTCTGCTCGCGCACGTGCTCCTTGTACTGGCGCAGGTCGGTGAGGATCTTCGGCGTGTTGCGCAGGATGCACAGCGTGGTGGACAGCACCAGGAACGCGAGGATCAGCAGGAACCACCAGACGCTGTAGACCCGGGTCAGGCCCACCGTGGCGAACAACTCCGACCAGAACGGCCCGAACTGGTTGACGTAGTTCGCGGCGGGCTCGTTCTGCTTCACCACGGTGCCGATCACGGAGGCGATGCAGATCAGCGTCAGCAGCGAGATCGCGAAGCGCATCGACGACAGCAGCTCGATGGCGTCGCGCAGGAGGCGCGAGCCGGAATGCACGCGGATGCCGGAGGGGGAGGCGGCCATGGACTTCAGGCGGAACGGGAGAACAGGGGCGTGCGATGCGGCCGCCGCATCAAAAAAGGCCGGTCAACGGACCGGCCTCTTGGAGCAGACAACCCGCGGGAAGTTCAGCGCATCCCGGCGATGTAGTCGGCGACGGCCTTGATCTCGGCGTCGTTCATCTTCGCGACCACGCCCACCATCTGCGGGCTGTTGGTGCGGGTGTTGCCACGGAAGGCAAGCAGTTGGGCCACGGTGTAGTCGGCGTGCTGGCCGCGCAGGCGCGGGTACTGCGACGGCAGGCCGCTGCCGGTGGGGCCATGACAGCCCGAACAGGCGGGCACGCCACGGTCGGCGATGCCGCCGCGGTAGATCTTCTCGCCGAGGGCGATGGTGGCCTTGCTCTTGGCCGTGCCATTCGACGGGGCCTTGCTGGCGTAGAAGGCGGTGACGTTGCGGATGTCGTCTTCGCTCAGCGCGGAGGCGAAGCCCTTCATCACGGCGTTCTTGCGCTTGTCTTCCTTGAAGTCGTGCAACTGCTTGGCCAGGTACTCGGGGTGCTGGCCCTTGAGCAGAGGGTTCGCCGGGGCGCCCCGGGTGTTGTCGGCCACGTGGCACGCGGCGCAGACGTTCGTGGAGATGGCCTCTCCCTTGGCCAGGTCAGGCTTCGCGGGTGCGTGGTCCGCGGCGACTGCCGGCGCGGTGAGCGAAGCGGTCAACAGGAGGCTGGACAACACAGGTGCAAAAGACTTCATGGCGTGAGGCGATTCCTTGTGCAAAACCCAGCGATTTTACAATGCAAGTTTTGGGCTCCCGCATGACCGAGCAAAACAATTCGAATCCCCCGGTCGCCGACGCCGCCAGCGCGGAGAAGTCGGCACTCGCCTGGACCCACACCGCCCGGTTCCTGACCACGGCCAGCCAGCTGGAACACCTGCCCGCCACCGAGCTCCCCGAGATCGCGTTCGTGGGCCGCTCCAACGCCGGCAAGTCCACCGCCATCAACACCCTCACCCAGCAGAAGCGCCTCGCCTTCGCGTCGAAGACGCCCGGGCGCACGCAGCACATCAACCTGTTCGAGCTGGGCCCGAAGCTGCAGGCCGACGCCCTGTTCGCCGACCTGCCCGGCTACGGCTACGCCGCCGTGGCCCGTGGCGCCAAGCTGAGATGGCAGAAAGTGATGGCTGACTACTTGGAGCTGCGCCGGTCGCTCGCCGGGGTGGTGCTGATGGTGGATTCGCGGCTCGGCTTCACCGACCTCGACCGCCAGCTGCTCGAGTTCGTGGCCCCGCGCGTGGGCAATGGCTCGGTCAAGCTGCTGGTGCTGCTGACCAAGTCCGACAAGCTCAACCGCCGCGACGCCGACAAGTCGCTGGCCGCCGCCCAGGACGTGCTGGGCGAGTTGTCCACCGACGAGGCCGACGTCAGCATGTCGCTCTTCTCCGCGCTCTACAAGTCGGGGGTCGGCGATGCCGCCCAGGTCTTGCATGCGTGGACCCACCCCGAGGAAACCCCGACGCCATGACCATCACCGTCCAGGACATCACGTTGCCCCACGGCATCACCCTCAGCTGCCGGGTGACCGGCCCGGAGGACGCACCGGTGCTGATGTTCCTGCACGGTTTCCCCGAGGCGGCGTTCGTCTGGGACCCGCTGCTGGAACACTTCGCCGGCCGCTACCGCTGCGTGGCGCCGAATCTGCGGGGCTACGAGCGCTCGTCGACCCCGGCCGGCGTGGAGCCTTACCGGGCCAAGCACCTGATCGGCGACATCCGGGCCCTCGTCGGGGCCTTCGGAGGCCGGCTCGCCGCACTGGTCGCGCACGACTGGGGTGGTGCGGTCGCCTGGACCTTCACCGCCGCGTTCCCGGCCCTCGTCGAGCGCCTGTTCATCGTCAATTCGCCGCACCCCGCGGTGTTCCTGCGTGAGTTGCTGGGCAACCCCGTGCAGCAGGCGGCCAGCGCCTACATGAACGACTTCAACGAGCCGGGTTCGGAAGACCGGCTCGCCGCCGACGATTTCGCGATGCTGTGGCACCTGTTCGACCGCAGCGGGGCCACCGACCCGGACCACCCGGGCGGTGGCTGGCTCACCGACGAGGTCCGTGCGCAGTACCGCGCCGTGTGGTCGGTCGGGCTGACAGGACCGGTGAACTACTACCGGGCGTCGCCGCTGCGCCCCCCCACCGGGCCCGACTCGGCAGTGCGCAGCGTGGTGTTCCCGCCCGAGGCCGTGACGATCCGGGTGCCGGTGCACGTGGTGTGGGGCGAGGCCGACCGCGCGCTGCCGCCGTCGCTGCTCGACGGGCTCGAGGCCTTCGTGCCCGACCTCACCGTGGTGCGCATCCCGGGCGCCACCCACTGGATCGTGCACGAGATGCCCGGCCGCATCGCGGCCGAGATCGAGACGGCGCTGGCGCGCTGACCGGCGGCGCTCAGGCGCCCGGCGTGTCGATGCGGCGCAACAGGGCGTCGACGGCGCGCTGCACCAGCGCGTTCGCGCTGATGTCCTCGACGAGGTCGGCCTTGCGCAGCCGCTCCAGCGCACGCTGGGTGACGGAGTGCGTGCGGCCCGCCGCCTCGCCGGCGTAGACGAAGTACGTGCCGCGCGGGCTGCGCCACAGCAGCTGGGCCTGCGTCCAGCGGCCGTTCAGGAAGATGCGCTGGCGCGTGCCTGGCGACACCTGGGTCACCCAGTCGGCCGGGTCTTCCTTGGAGACCGGCGAGGTCTCGGTCATCAGCGCCGCGGGCACCGTGTCCATGGAGGCCAGGTCGATCAGCGAGTCGCCGAAGCCCGGGCCGTCGTCATCCGGTGCCGTCACTTCCTCGCGCAGGCGGCGCACGATTTCTTCCGGCGTCAGCGCCGCTTCCGGCGTGGCACCCGCACGCGGGCCGGGGCGCAGCGCCTCGGTGTGCACGGTGACGAGGTCGTCGAGCACGGCCTGGCGTTCGGCGGCGGGCAGGTCGATGGCGGCCATGCCGGCGCGCAGCTTCTGCAGCATGCCGGGCAGCACGGCCAGCAGCCGCTGGCGGCTCTGGGGCTGGTCGGGCGGCTGGAGGCTCCAGACGAGTTCGTCGAGCACCTTCACGTAGCCGGAGGTGATGTCGGACGTGTCGCCGTGCTGCAGCATCGACGTGGCGAGCACCTTGGCCCAGGCGCCCGTGATGAAGCGGCGGATGACCGGGGTGGTGCGCACCGGCGCGAGCTGCTCCGACAGGCGCGCCGAGATCTGCTGTTGCAGCTGGTCGGACTGCTCCGCGCGCAGCAGCGTCTCGATGGCCGAGCGGGCGGCGTCCTGCTGCTGGTGCAACTGGTCGTCGAGGAAGGCGTCGAGCTGGGACAGCGCGCGCACGTACTGCTCGGCGTCCTGGCGCGGGCGGGCGGTGAGGTCGCCGATCAGGCTGTCGGTGCACCCGAGCAGCGACACGAGGCGGGGGTCGCCCGGGTTCGGGTAGCTGGACGCGGCGTTCACGATGCGGGCCATGAACACCCACACCGGGTGCTCGTGGCGGTCGAGCATGTCGGGGTCGTTCAGCGCGATGCGCAGCGCCGGCACCTGCAGCCGGCCCAGCTGCGAGCGCAGCACGGGGTTCAGCCCGGGGTCGGACACGATCACCTCGAACAGGCGGGCGATCAGCTCGATGATCTGGCGCTCGACCGACGCGCCGGTGTTGGCCAGCAGCGATGCGCGGTGCTCCAGCAGCTTCGGCGCCGGCGCCGTGGTGCCGGACACCGTGGGCATGCGGCTCAGCAGTGCCTCGACCCGCGACAGCGCGTTGTCGAGTTCACCGGGCGCCGCCGTGGTGGCCGGGCCTTCGGGCATCGTGCGGCGAAGGGCTTCGAGCGCGCCGGGCTGGGTCACGTTGACCTCGGGCGGGGCCTTGACGCCCACGCCGGGGGCGAACACGACGGTGCGGTAGATGCTGGGCGTGACCCCCTTGCGCTCCAGCCTCGACGAGGCCGCGGCCCAGGCCTTCTTCAGCAGCGGGGCGATGGCCGTGGCCGACAGGCGCAGCAGCAGCGCCTGCTGCACCGGCAGGACGGGCAGGGCCTCCGAGGCCTCCGCCAGCGCCTTCGCGTAGACGCGGGGGCGCATCGGGTTCGACTCGGCGGTGACGTGTTCCTGGCCGCGCAGCGTGGACGTGAACGTCTGCAGTTCGCGCAGCTCCCATTCGGCGGCGGTGTCGATCTCCTGGATGGCGCGCGAGAGCCCGATCTCGGACTCGACCCGCGTCTCGTCCATCAGGTGCAGGCCGCCCAGCCCGCTGGAGGCCAGGGACATGCCGCTGGCGGTGTCGTCCGTGGGGTTCAGTTCCGCGACGACCGCATCGCGCAGTGCGTCGACGAAGCGGCGCTGGAACGTGACCTGGTGCTGGGCCAGGGCCTGGGCGAGGTCGAAGTGGTGCTGGCGCTCGGCTGCGGCCAGCATGCCGTCGCCGGATTGGCGCAGCTGGCTCTGGATGGTCGCGAGCGTGCGGGCGATCAGGTCGGCCGACTGGCCGAGTTCGGCGTCGACGAAGGATTGGAGCAGGGGGGGGACTACGGTCGCCATCGACGCCATTATGCGGCGGTGGCAAAAAGGCGTTGGTGACGAAATGCGCCGTGTTCGGCCCGTAAAAAAGGGCTGCCGAAGCAGCCCTTTTCGATGTGCGCGAGGCAACTGGCCGGACCGGAGGGGTCCGGCCGGGACATCACATGTCCATGCCCATGCCGCCCATGCCACCCATGCCACCGCCCATGCCGCCGGCGGCCGGAGCGTCGTCCTTCGGGGACTCGGCGACCATGGCTTCCGTGGTCAGCATCAGCGAAGCGACCGAAGCCGCGTTCTGCAGGGCCGTGCGGGTGACCTTCGTGGGATCCAGGATGCCCATTTCGATCATGTCGCCGTACGTGTCGTTGGCGGCGTTGAAGCCGTAGTTGCCCTTGCCGCCCAGGACGGCATTGACGACCACGCTGGCTTCGCCACCGGCGTTGGCGACGATCTCGCGCAGCGGTGCTTCGATGGCGCGCAGGACCAGCTTGATGCCGGCTTCCTGGTCGGGGTTGTCACCCTTGATGGCGCCAGCCGATTGCTTGGCGCGCAGCAGGGCCACGCCACCACCGGCCACGATGCCTTCTTCCACCGCCGCACGCGTGGCGTGCAGGGCGTCTTCGACGCGGGCCTTCTTTTCCTTCATTTCGACTTCGGTGGCAGCGCCGACCTTGATCACGGCAACACCGCCGGCCAGCTTGGCCACGCGCTCTTGCAGCTTCTCACGGTCGTAGTCGCTCGTGGCTTCCTCGATCTGCACGCGCACTTGCTTGACGCGGGCTTCGATGTCGGCAGCAGCGCCGGCACCGTCGATGATCGTGGTGTTTTCCTTGCCCACTTCGACGCGCTTGGCCTGGCCGAGGTCGGCCAGCGTGACCTTCTCGAGGGTCAGGCCGACTTCTTCGGCGATGACCTTGCCGCCCGTCAGGATGGCGATGTCTTCGAGCATGGCCTTGCGGCGGTCGCCGAAGCCAGGGGCCTTGACGGCGACAACCTTCAGGATGCCGCGGATCGTGTTGACCACCAGGGTCGCCAGCGCTTCGCCTTCGACTTCTTCAGCGATGATCAGCAGCGGACGGCCGGCCTTGGCCACTTGCTCCAGCACCGGCAGCAGGTCACGGATGTTGCTGATCTTCTTGTCGAAGAGCAGGACAAACGGGTTGTCCAGCAGCGCCGATTGCTTTTCCGGGTTGTTGATGAAGTACGGCGACAGGTAGCCGCGATCGAACTGCATGCCTTCGACGACGTCGAGTTCGCTGTCGAGCGACTTGCCGTCTTCGACGGTGATCACGCCTTCCTTGCCCACCTTGTCCATCGCGTCGGCGATGATCTTGCCGATGGATTCATCGCTGTTGGCCGAGATCGAGCCGACTTGAGCGATTTCCTTCGACGTGGTGGTGGCCTTCGAGGCCTTCTTCAGCTCGGCGACCAGGGCCGTGACGGCCTTGTCGATGCCGCGCTTCAGGTCCATCGGGTTCATGCCGGCGGCCACGTACTTCATGCCTTCGCGGACGATGGCTTGAGCCAGCACCGTGGCGGTCGTGGTGCCGTCACCGGCGTTGTCGCTGGTCTTGGAAGCGACTTCCTTGACCATCTGGGCGCCCATGTTCTGGAGCTTGTCCTTGAGCTCGACTTCCTTCGCGACCGACACACCGTCCTTCGTGACGGTGGGGGCGCCGAACGAACGCTCGAGCACCACGTTGCGGCCCTTCGGGCCCAGGGTCACCTTGACGGCGTTGGCGAGGATGTTCACGCCCTCGACCATGCGTGCGCGGGCTTCGCCGCCGAAGACAACGTCTTTTGCTGCCATGTTGATTTCTCCGAATTCTGTGGGGGCGGGGGATTACTTCTCGACGACGGCGAAGAGGTCTTCTTCGCGCATCACGAGCAGCTCGTCGCCGTCGACCTTGACGGTCTGGCCGCTGTACTTGCCGAACAGCACGCGGTCACCGACCTTGACGCTCAGGGCGACGAATTCGCCCTTGTCGTTGCGCTTGCCGGTGCCGATGGCGATGACTTCACCCTGGTCCGGCTTTTCAGCGGCGGCGTCGGGGATCACGATGCCGGAAGCGGTCTTGGTTTCTTGTTCCAGGCGCTTGACGACCACGCGGTCGTGCAACGGACGAAGTTTCATAGCATCTCCTTGATGACTCGGTATCGAACTTCTGCGGGGCAGAAATCGCTAGTTGGCGATCACTGACGAATCTCCAGCAGTCCGCATCGATGGGGTTCGGACCACTGTTGGCACTCGACCGGGTCGAGTGCTAGCAGAGCGGATTATAGGGAGCCGAGGTCGGCTGGCAAGACCCGGGCTGCTGGCTTCGGGCCAGAGCTTGCTGAAGTTGGGCCGGATGGGGTGGGTTCAAGTGCTGGGTTTGCAGCGGGACCCTCTGTCGGTTCTCAGTGAGTTTGGAATTTTTCTCACTAACAATGGAACTCACGGCCCCTGCGCGTGGGCAGTTGGCGGTTCTCACCAAGTCCTGAGCTTTTCTCACTTGGCGTTGAACGGCCGCATGGCGGGGGCAATGGCAGCAGCCACACCGGAGGGAGAAAACTCACTTGACAATGCCCCCATCCGTAGTCGGTTGAGAGTCGCCCCGCGGTGAAACATGTTCTAGTCGTTGTCGACAGCCTCGAAGATCGCGAGTTCGTGCTGGCGGCGTGCGCCCGAGGGGGACGCCTACTGGACCACCACGGTGAGGGTCAGTCCCGGAGGAACGCGGACGAGGTCCGAGTACACGCCGCGATCCGGCTGACGCTTGAGCACCGTGCTGCCCCATTCCGCAATCGTCGCGGGCAGGGACGCGGGAACCATCCGGTAGCGCGCCATGTCGCGCGGTTCGATGGTCACCAGGCCCCACCGCGCGTCCTGCCGAGCCGGGAACCCGTAGCCCGGAGGGGCCGACGCGGACTGCACCAGCGAAGACACGGACGCGGCGAAGCGCCGGTAGGCCGTGGCGAAGTCGCTGGAGGGTGCGACGGCGCGCATCGCGCCTTCGACCACCGTGATGCCGTCGTTCCCGCCGCGGTGCAGCACGTCGCTGAACCAAGCGACGCCGAACTGGCGCAAGAGGTAGGCGCCGAACAGGCCCGTTGCTGCGTAAGGGTCGCAACCTCCTTCGACCGCCGTGAAGTTCATCCAGGCGCAGTTCGCGTTGCCGGCCAGGTAGCTCGGCAGGCGGCCGTCCCGGAGGCTGCTGTACGTGCCGCCGAGCCGGGCCGTGACGATGTCCTCGAACACCATCGCGGTCATTTCCTCGAGCCACACGGGGTAGGTGTCCCGGAACGCCGAGCTCACCTGGCGGCGGTAGAAGTTCTGCAGGTGCAGCATCTCGTGCGCTAGGTTGCTGCGCGCCCACGCGAGTCCGCGCGCCGACGCGTACGTGCTGCCGGCGTCCAGGAAAACGGCCAGCGCCTCGTTGCTGTCGGGCGCGAACGCCTTCAGGTAGTTGTTGCGCGCCCAGAAGTAGGCCCGCGGCTGGTTGCCGGAGGCCTTGAAGTCGAGCAGCACGATGTCGACGGGGCGGGGCTCGTCGGGCAGCATGCCGCCGTCGTAGACGTGGGGGCCCCACAGCGGCCCCCCGAGTTCGATCAGCGCGTCGTGGAGGGTGTCGGCATAGGCGGACAGCAGCGATTCGACGATGGCGGCGGACACCTTGCCGTCACCCGCCTGCCCCTCCTCCACCCACAGGTCGACCCGCGTGCCGTCCCTGGCGAGGCGTGAACCGGCAAGCCGCGTCGAACGGTCGGAGTTGTCGTTGTGCCGCCAGGTGCGCGGCGTGCCGATGGCGGGCGCCGGACCCTCGGCCAGGGAACGCACCGCAGGCGCGGGAGTCGCCGCGACGGCGCCGGTCGATGCAACGGACGTGGTGGTGGTGTCTCGCGTGAACACGAGCGACACGTCGCGGCCGCCGACGCCGGTAATGTAGACGGGCACGTCGGTGTCCACCACACCATCGTTCCGGTGGCTCCAGACGCCGAGGCCGCTGCCCGAGTAGGTGTCCGGCGACACGGCGCCGCAGCCCTCGCAGGCGGGTGACACCGCGCTGGTGCGCCGCTCCGGCTCGGGAGCGCCGCCATCGCCGCCGCCGCCGCAGCCCAGCAGCACGACACACGAGAACAGCAGCGAACGGAATAAGAGGCGCGGTGGAACGAACGACACGATCAAGAACGGCATCACGGACGAGCAGGACCCAGGAGCTTGCCTCAAGGTCCCGGTGCCGGTCGAACGGATTGGGGTGTGATTTACCGCCTGTTCGCCCCGGGCCGTGACGGAGTCGACGTAAATCGCCTGCACCAAAGGGCAATTGGAACCCGTTCCGCCGGGGGCTAAGCTCCGCCTCCCCGCCCTCGACGACGGGGCCGTCGGCACATCGCGGGGGACCCACTCCCCCGCGTGCGGAACGCCGAGAAGGGAGCGAGCATGAGAACCAATGCCTTGCCGACCCGTCGCTGCGAGCGGATCGCCGAGACGGGTCGGGATCCCCGTTTCAGTCAACACGCCTTGCAGATGGCGGCCGTGGCCGCGCTCTTCGGCGGGCCCCTGGACGCAGCCGCGCAGGGCTGCCCCTCGCCGGTCGTCGCCACCGGCTCGGCCTGCACGGTCACGCCGGGAACCACCATCACCGCGAACACGGCCAACCCCGTGGGCCTGCGGGCCGGCGCCGCGGGCACGGTGACGGCCAGCGGCACGACGGTCCAACTCGTCAACGCCAACACCACCGGGGCGCTCGCCGAGGCGGGCGGACGCATCACGTTCGACGGGAGCACCCTCAGGACCACGTCGACCGCCGCGCAGGCCGCGGGGCAGACGGGGCTGCGCGCGACCGGTGCTGGCAGCGAGGTGCGCGCCACCGGCGCGACGCTCACGCTCGGGCCGACGACGGCCACCACGTCCGCGGGCGTGACGGGCGCGGGCGCCTTCGGGGGCGGCACCATCACGCTCACCAACACGCAGGTGACCGTCGACGGAAAGACCAACGGCACCGGCTACCGGGGCCTGCTGGCGTCCGGCAGCGGCAGCAGCCTGAGCTTCTCCGGTGGCTCGGTCTCGGTCGCGTCACGCGGCGCGTTCGGTGTCGCGGCCGAGGACGGCGGGCACGTGACGCTCGGCAACGGCGCCCAGGTCGCCACGTCGGGCGCCCAGACCACCGGCACGTCACCGGTCGGCAGCCACGCGCTGATCGCGACGGGCGCGGGCAGCCAGATCAACGCGACCGGCATCACGGCCAGCACCTCGGCGACGCTGGCCAACGCGGCCCGCGCCGAAAACGGCGGGTCGGTTTCACTCACCGGCAGCACGCTCGTCACCACCGGTGCGGGCACCGTGTCGAACCCGACCGGCGGCGTGCGAGCGGTGACCGGCGGGACAGTGCGGATGGACGGCGTGGGCAGCGCGATCACCGCATCGGGCGGCAACTTCGGGCACGGGGCCTCGGTGGAGGATGCCGGCTCGAAGGTCTTCCTGACTGACACGGCCGTCTCCGTCAGCGGCCCGCGTTCCATCGGCGTGACCGTCATGAGCGGCGGCGAGGCGACAGTCGTGCGCGGCAGCGTCCTGTCGGCGGGCAGCAACGCCATCTCCGCCGAGGGCGCGGGCTCCCGCATCGGCCTCACGGACGTGGGCGTGAGCACCACCGTGGCCACGGGCTACGGAGTCCGAAGCGTGACGGGCGCCGCGGTGACCGTCGAGCGGGGCACCGTGAACACGCAAGGTGTCAATGCCACCGCCGTGACGGCCGCGGGAGGCGGCGCGACGGTGACCTTGTCGAACACCGCCATCACCACCTCCGGCGACGGCAACGCGATGGCTGCGATCGCCGACCTCGATGGCCGGGTCGAGCTGACGGGTGGTTCGGTGACCACGTCGGGCAACGACGACGGCCAGGGCCGACGCCCGATCGGCCTCGCGGCCCGGAACCCGGGCGGCGTGCTGGTCGCGAACGGCACGCGTGTCACCACCACCGGGCAGGTCGCCATCGGCGGTGTCGCGGACGACGGGGGTTCGCTCTCGCTGTCGGGCAACACGCTCGTCACCGAGGGCGCGGGCTCGATCGGCCTGTTCTCGGTGGTCGAGCAGGACGGCACCCGGTTCGTCGCCTCCATCGACGCGAGCAACATCGGCATCGAGACACGCGGGGCGCTGGCGCACGGCGTGCTGGCCCAGCAGAGCTACAACGCGCCCTCCACCATCACGCTGGACCGCGCCACGGTGTCCACCCGTGGCGACGGGGCCGTCGGCCTGCGCGCGGTGTGGGTGACCCGCAGCACCGCGCCCGACCCGGGGCCCGGCGCCACTGTGACCGCGACCCGCAGCGTGGTCTCCACCGACGGCGCGGGCGCCCACGGCGTGCTGGCGCGAAACCCATCGGCGTCCGTGATCCTCGACCAGTCGTCGGTCTCCACCCGCGGCCCGGGTGCGCACGGGGCCGTGGTGGAAGCCGGGGCACGCGTGATCGGCACCGCCACCACCGTCAGCGCCTCGGGCACGGCTTCGGCGGCGCTGTACGCCATCGGCAGTCCGTCCCAGGTGTCCGCCGCCGAGTTCTCCGGGGGGCCGCTCACCAACACCAGCGGCCCGACCATCGGGCTCACCGGCGCAGTCAACGTCACGCTGACGAGCACGAGCGTCTCCGGCAGCGGGCAGTGGCTGCACGTCGGCCCATCCTCCGACTTCCCGCCGCTGGCCGCGCCCGAACCGCCGCTGACCGGCGTGCCGGACCCGACCGACGAAAGCCCCGTGCCGGGACCGGACCCGTTGCGGCTCGACCCCGTGCGACGGCACCGGTCCCTCACGGAAGTGCCCCTCGCCACGGTGGGCGGCTCGAACGTGGTGGCCACCGGCTCCATCCTGACGGGTTCGGCCACCACGGCGGCCGGCAGCGTCTCCGACGTCGCGCTGAACGGCAACACGCTGTGGAACCTGACGGGCAACTCGAACCTCACCACGCTCGCCAACAACGCGAGCCAGATCCTGTTCAGTGCGCCGGCCTCGTCGGCCGGGCCGTTCAAGACGCTGACGGTGAACCAGTACACCGGCACCGGCAACGCCGTCATCGGGCTCAACACGGTCCTCGCGTCCGATGGTTCGCCGTCGGACAAGCTGGTGATCGACGGCGGCACCGCCGGCGGGCAGACCGGTCTGCGCATCACGAACGCGGGCGGTGCCGGGGCCTACACGGTGAGCAACGGCATCATGGTGGTCGATGCGGTGAACGGTGGCACGACCGGGACTTCGGCGTTCGCGCTGAACGGCCGGGTCGTGGCGGGGCCGTACGAGTACCAGTTGCACCGTGGGAGCGCGGACGGCTCGAACGGGGAGGCGTGGTACCTCCGGTCCGAGCAGCCTGCACCACCACCTCCACCACCCCCTCCTCCGCCACCACCACCTCCTCCTCCTCCCCCGCCGCCACCTCCACCGCCGCCCGCCCCGGCCCCCCCGCCGCCGCCCGACCCCATGTACCGCCCCGAGGTGGGCGCGTACCTGTCGAACCAGCGCCTCTCCGGCGGCCTCTTCCTCCACAGCCTGCACGACCGGCTCGGCGAACCGCAGTGGATCGAGTCCCAGGGCTTCGACCCCGCGAACGACGAACCCCGGTCCGCGTGGGCACGGCTCGTCGGCAAGCGCATCGACAGCACCAGCCGCGACGGCGAGTTCGACGTCGAGAGCAAATCGCTGATGCTGCAGGTCGGTGCCGACGTCGCCGACTGGTCCGTGGCCTCCGAGACCGACCGGCTCCACGTGGGCGCGATGGTTGGTTACGGCAAGGCCTGGACGGACGGCTCGGCGCGGGGCAATCCCAACCGCGCGAAGGGCACGACCCAGGGGTTCCACGTGGGCGCCTACGGCACGTGGTACCAGAACAATGCCTCGCGCCTCGGCTGGTACACGGACCTGTGGGGCCTGCTCGGCTGGTTCGAGAACCGCGTCGACGGGGACAGCCTCGGCGCCGTGAAGTACGACTCCCGTGTCGTGAACGTCTCGGCCGAGGCGGGCTACGCCGGCCGCCCGAAGGAGGACAACGACTGGATCCTCGAACCGCAGGCCCAGCTGGTGTACGTGCACGGCCGGGCCGATGGTTTCAACGAACCGAACGGCACCCGCATCGACGGTGCCGAAGGCAGCGGCTGGATCGGTCGGCTCGGGCTTCGGACCCACCGCACCTGGATCCACGAATCCGGACGCCGCACGCAGCCGTACCTGACGCTCAACTGGTGGCACGACCGCATCGACAACGTCGTCGCCTTCAACGAGATCGCCATGAAGGACCTGTATCCGAAGGACCGCTACGAGATCAAGCTAGGCGTCAACGTGATGCAAGACCGGGGGTGGACCGGCTGGGGCAACGTGGGCTGGCAATGGGGCAACCAGTCGTACTCGGCCGTCTCGGCGAGGATCGGGGTGAAACGCAGCTGGTGAGCCGACGGGGTGTCATCTTCAATGAAACGGCAGGTCTATACTTGACGGGGCGCCAGCCCGCAACCTGTTGAGCTGCCGGAGTTCCGGTTTCGGCATGATTGGCCGTCGACAAGGCAGGCGGCTCACTCCGCATCCTAAGCAGATCAAGTCGGATGTCCCTGACCCGCACCGAGGTGCCGTCGCCGGCGGCATCCGTGCGCTAGGACATTGGGCTGCCCGAGCGTCTTCAAGCCGGGTCACTTGCGGGTCAGTTCAACCTTGCTTCTGCACCAAAGGGCGATTGCGGCCAGACATGCCCAACCTCACACTGAGGTCCCTTTGGTTCTTGAAGTTGGCCATGAAACGAGTATTCCGTGCATTGGCGCTTGTTGGAATCACGCTGTGCGGAGCGACGGTGGGACGGGCGCAAGGCCCCACACCTGGGCTTGCCGGCTTCAACGGCGGGTATCCGACCGACGAGGCGGCGCAGCACGCTCACGACGCTGCAGACCTGAACCGCGCCGTTCAGAGCTACCGCACTTTTTTCCCGACCGTGTCGGGAGCCGCCATCTTTGACGGCACTTTGAAAGTCGGTGTGGTGCCGAACAAGGTGTTCGGTTACATGGATACGAAGCCACGTCATGTCGGCTATACGCTCAATTCAGACACTCCGTATGGCGGGATCCTCCTCGACCTTCACGCGGGCCCACTAGTTATTGAAGTGCCGCCCGGACCCTTGCTCGGGGCGGGTCTGGACATCCACCAACGGTGGATCGCCGACATGGGACTTCCAGGGCCTGACGGCGGCAAGGGCGGCAGACACTTGGTGCTGCCGCCGGGCTACCAGGGCGATGTGCCTGCCGGATATTTCGTGGCGAGGGCCACATCCTTTCGCGTGGTCGCGGGCATGCGGTCTCTGCCGGAACACGGGGACGTCCCGGGCGCCATCGCACGCTTGCAGAGCATCAAGGTCTATCCGCTCGACCCGTCGACCCCTTGGTCGCCGCCGACCTGGATCGACATGACGCCGAAGCCTCAGGACACCACGCCCAATGCCGTCGAAGACAACCTTCGCTTTTGGGAGGCACTGCACCAAGTGGTGGACCAGGAACCCCCGCTTGCCAACTTGCGGACCCACTACGGCGACCTCGCCGCACTCGGAATCTCTAAGGGCCGACCGTTCACACCGGATGCGCGAATGAAGCGCATCCTCGTACAGGCGGCGCGAGAGGGCGCTGCCCAGATGCGTGTCGAGTCATTCGCGGACCGTCGTCCTGACCGTGTGGTTTGGCCAGACCGCGCGTGGCAGTGGGCGGCTCTTCGCTTCGAGAACGGCAGCTTCGACACGCCGGACTACACCGACACCTACGCGCGGGACAAGTGGTTCTACCAGGCCATTGCTGCCTCACCGGCGATGTTCCGGCGAGATCCCGCGGCGGGGTCACTGTATTGGTTGGGCCTGCGGGATCGCGAGGGAGCCTATCTCGACGGCAGCAAGTCATATCGGCTCCGGGTGCCGTTGCCCGTGCCCGGAAAGCTCTTCTGGTCGGTGACTGTGTACGACGCGCAGACGCGCAGCCAAGTGCAGACCGATCAGGGGAAAGCTGCGCTGCGTTCGCTGTTTGAACTCAAGGATCTGACAGGTACATCTGCAGACCTTTTCTTCGGGCCAACGCCACCGCGAGGACAGGAAGGTCGATGGATTAAGACGCTACCTGGTCGGGGTTGGTTTGCCTACTTCAGGATCTACGGCCCGCAGGCGCCCGCGTTCGACGGCAGCTGGAAGCCCGGAGACTTCGAGGAGGTGCAATGATGCGTGGGCTATCGATCTGCCTTTTCGTAGGCGTCACGACGGCTGCTCAGGCCCAAATTTTCCCTCCGGAGGACGAAGCGAATGCCACGCTCGTCCGATCCCGTGCGTCGCAGGCCGTGATCTGGGGCATGCCAGCAGTGAACACGGACCTGATGTTGCAGCAGATGCTCGACAAGACACCAGGTCGGATGAACCAGCTCATCTACTGGGGACGTCCCCTGGATTCACGCAACCAGACCCTGACGCCCAATCCCGATACGCTCTACGTGATGGCATTCTTCGACACTCGCCAGGTCGGGCCGGTAGTTCTAGAGGTCCCCAGGGCGGATGCTGGCGGCTCGCTGACCGGCAATACCATGACCATGTGGCAGACCGCACTCGAAGATGTCGGCGTGCTGGGCGTCGACAGGGGAAAGGGCGGCCGTTTCGTGATCTTGCCCCCTGGTCATGCAGGGAAAGTTCCCGTGGGCTTCACGCCCTTGAAGGCCGACACCCACACAACGTATGCCCTGCTCCGGGTCAACATGACGAGCCACGCCGAGGCGGACGTGCAGAAGGCGGTTGCCTATGCGCGGCGCATCCGCGTGTACCCGCTGGCACAGGCGTCGAAGCCGCCGGCCACGGTCATCTCTGACGTCAAGGACATCGAATTCGACAGCACGATCCGCTACGACCTCTCTTTCTTCCGTTCGCTGCACCGCGTGGTGCAGGCCGAACCTTGGATCGAGCGGGACCGGGCGATGATCGACGTGCTGCGGACAGTGGGCATAGAGAAGGGCAAGCCGTTCTCGCCGAATGACGCGGTGCAGAAAGCCTTGCTCGCCGGCGCAGCCGATGCCAAGGCGGCGTTGGTGCATCGCTACGACCAGGGCTTCGCGCCGTTCTTTTCGGCGAGCAGCCACTGGACGAACCCGACCCACCAGGAGGCCATCGAAGGACAGGGCAGCAACTACGGTGAACAGGACAAGTACCCTGTGGATGCACGAGGCCTCCTCTACACCTACGGCTACATCTCAATCAAACGACCAGGCACTGCGCAGTTCTACCTGATCTCGATCCGTGACAAGGAAGGCCAGCCATTCCATGGTTCGCGCCAGTACCGACTCAGGGTGCCGGCGGGCGCGCCGGTCGAACAGTACTGGTCGGTCACGGCGTACGACCGGGAGACGCATGCGCTGATCAAGGGCATGTCACGCGCGAGCCGGTCTTCCCAGATCGCCGACATGCCGAGGAACGCTGACGGCTCGGTCGACGTCTACTTCGGTCCGACGGCCCCCGCAGGCAAGGAACGGAGCTGGGTTCCAACCGACCCCACGCGGGGGTTCGAACTGATGTTTCGCGTCTACGGACCCAAGAAGGAGTTCTTCGAGAAGCGGTGGGTTCTGCCCGACGTCGAGGCCGCGCCTTGAGGCTGCGAATGCGAATCGCCCCGGGTTCGGTGGAGGCCAGTTGGATTAAGTCAGGCCGCCACCGCGACGGTTCGACCGGCGAGTTGCCTGGAGTAGTTTGCCTCAGCCTCCGCGGGTGGGATGTAGCCGATGAGTTCCAGCGACGGATTGTTGAACCAGGACACCCAGGCAACGCACTTCGGCGAAAATTCCACGCTAAAAGAAACGCGGTTCGGAGAATTCCATGCTTACTGAAAACTCAGTTCCACACTCGATGATGAGCGTTACTGCAAGTCATTGATCCAGCACGGCGATGACGTCCACGCTCAATGAGAACCGACACCTCCACCGCGCCCGTGCGCGCTGGTGTTTTCCCTGAGGCAGGATCCCGGCGCCGTGCCGATAACCGAAAAGGTCCTGGTACTGCGCCGGGGCGCCGCCTGGCCGCCTGATCCGCGGAACTCCTCCATGTCACTGTTCCTCACCCGCTCCTCCAGCATCTCCCGGCGCCTGTCCGTCGGCTTCGGTGTCATCGTCTTCCTCCTCGCCGTCGTCGCCCTGGTGGCGGTCGTCAGCATGCGTGACACCCGGCAGCGTGTGACGCTGATGGAGGAACACCTGCGTCCCAAGACCGACCGCCTCGTGCAGATGCGCCTGCAGGTCAACCAGCAGGCCATGTCCATGCGCAACATCGGCATCCTCACCGCGGACGAGGACCTGGCGAAGGAGCTCCGGAAACTCACCCAGGCCTACGCGACCTACGACACCTTGTCGAAGGCCCTGCTGGCCGGGGCCGATGCGGAGGAGCAGCAGCTCCTCGGCGCGCTCGCGGACGACCGCAAGGCCGCCGCCGAGGTGTTCGACCGCGCGGTGAAGCAGGCGTCCTCGCCGAATGCCGTGCAGGAGATCTCGGTGCTCATGCGCATGGAACTGCGCGTCAACCTCGACGCCTGGAACAAGGCCCAGGACAAGTGGCTCGCGGACATCGACACGCTGCAGGCCCGCACCGCCACCGTGGTGGCGGAGCAGCAGGCGATGCTGGTGCGACGCGCCGACGGCGGCATCGCCGTCGTGCTGGTGGCCTCGATGATCGCCATCGGGTTCGCCGTGCTGGCCGCGTGGCGCATCACCGCTTCCGTGAAGGTTCCGCTGCGCCTGGCCGTGAGCGAGGCCGACCGCATGGCCGAGGGCGACTTGTCGCAGGCCATCCGCGCCACTGGCAGCCGCGATGAGACCGGGCAGCTGCTGGAGCGCCTGGAAGCGATGCGCACCCGATGGAGCGCCACCGTCGAGGAACTCCAGGCCACGACGCAGGGCATCGCCACGGCGAGCAGCGAGATCGCCACCGGCAACCTCGACCTCAGCCAGCGCACCGAACGCACGGCGTCGAACCTGCAGCAGGCCTCGTCCTCGATGGCCCGGCTTACCGGCACCGTGTCCCAGTCGGCCGACGCCGCGCACCAGGCCAACCTGCTCGCCTCGTCCGCGGCCCAGGTGGCCGAGCGCGGCGGCGCGGTGGTGGGCGATGTGGTCAAGACGATGAACGAGATCCAGGCCAGTTCGAAGAAGATCGCGGACATCATCGGCGTCATCGACGGCATCGCCTTCCAGACCAACATCCTCGCGCTGAATGCCGCGGTGGAAGCGGCGCGCGCCGGCGAGCAGGGCCGCGGCTTCGCCGTGGTCGCGAGCGAGGTGCGAAGCCTCGCCAGCCGATCGGCCAACGCCGCGAAGGAGATCAAGGCCTTGATCGGAGCGAGTGTCGACAGGGTGGACGTGGGTGCCCGTCTCGTCGACGATGCCGGCCGCACGATGACCGAGATCGTCGGGTCCGTTCACAAGGTGTCGGACATGATCGGCGAGATCACCGCCGCGGCCCGCGTGCAATCGCAAGGTCTCGGCGACGTCAACGGCACCATGGTCGAGCTGGACCAGATGACGCAGCAGAACGCCGCGCTCGTCGAGCAGTCGGCCGCCGCTGCCGAGAGCCTGGACGGCCAGGCGCGGAAGTTGTCGGCGATCGTGGGGCACTTCCGCCTGAAGACGGGTTGAACCGGCCGCCGGCGCCGGCGTGCTACAACCGCCGGTCTGTCCGCGCGTCCAGCGCGCCACTGCCGCTGCCGTCCCGATGCCACGCCAACTCCCTCGCCGAGCTTTCCCTCGCGCTTTCGCCCCGTCCCTCCTGACCCTCGCCGCCACCGCGGCGATGGGCGCCACGACCGACTCCGCACCGCCGACCTGGGCCTACCCGGAACGCCGCGAGGCGGCCGCCGAATTCAACTGGACCCCCATCGTGATGCCCAACGGCGACCGCACGGCGCTGCTGGGCGGCACCTACATGGTCGCGGTCAACCCCGACTGGGGCTTCGGTCCGTCGGTGTACGCCGCGGCCCAGGGCGACTACGGCGGCATGTTCTCCCTCGGGGTCACGGCGCAGCGGCGCTGGCGGCTGTTCTCGTCGCAGTGGCACCTCGCGGCCGGCCTCTACGCCGGCGCGGGCGGCGGCGCCAGTGCGAAGGGAGCGGATGTCGGGGGCGGGTTCATGCTGCGGCCCGAGTTGTCGGTGCGCCGCAACTTCGGGCCGATGTACGCGGGCCTGGGCGTGGCTCACGTGAACTTCCCGAGCGGCAACATCCGCGACACCCAGTGGACCGTCGTGATCGGCCGGTCCGACAGCTTCTTCAGCTTCCTGCCCACGGACGCGGGCCTGCCCGGCCGGGCCGATGCGCGCACCGGCCTCAAGTTCGACGAGTTCGCGCTGAGCGCGGGCACTGCCAACTTCCGCCATGGCAGCCGCAGCCGCAGCGGCGCACCGTTGACCGACCGCCTCGACAAGGCCGGCGCCGACCTGCGCCGCTACGTGGCGCCGGGACGCTGGTGGGGTGTCGAGGCGTCGGGCGCGGCCGGTGGCGGCCGGGATGGCTACATGGAAGTCCTCGGCAATGCGGGTGCCGACTGGGGGCTCTTCAGCGAGAACCTGCGCGTCGGCGTCCAGGCCTCGGCCGGCCTCGGTGGCGGTGGTGACATCGACACGGGCAGCGGCTGGCTGCTGCGCGCCGGGCCGACGCTGCGCTGGATCACGCCGTGGGGTCCGACGCTGCGCGCCGACGCGTCGTACCTCACCGCGCCGGACGGGCACTACCAGTCGGAGCAGGTGCGGCTGTCGCTGTCGTTCCCGCTGGAAAACCCGTCGCGTGCACGCGCCCCGTACGCGTTGCTCACGGGCACCGTGCAGGAGATGGCCTGGTACCTCTCCACGCAGCACTTCCAGAAGCTCCACTTCAAGGACGGCACCCAGGACGACGTGACCGGACTGGGTCTCACGTTCACCCGCGACTTCGACCCCACCTGGTACGGCATCGCGCAGGCGGGCAGCGCCGCCTGGGGCCAGGCCGGGGCCTTCTCGTACGGCCTCGTCGGCGTCGGGGCGAAGACGCCGCGGATGAACGGCGTGCGCCTGGGGGCCGAAGGGGTCGTGGGTGCCGCGGGCGGTGGCGGCGTGGACGTGCGCGGCGGTGCGGTCGGCGGCGGCGAGGTCTGGGCCCAGTGGGAAGGGATCGTGCCGAAGGACCGGCTGCGCGTGAAGGCCGGCCTCGGCTACCTGCAGGCGCTGGGCGATGGCGGACGGGGCACCCCCACCGCCTCGCTGTCCGTCGGCTGGGCCTTCGGCACGCTCACGCCCTGAGCCGCCCGGGCTGAAGCCTGCGGGCATGGTCCGATCGGACCATGCCGTGCGTCGCCCGGGTCATGGCGAAGACACCCCCCCGGCCGAGACTGCTGCACCTTGCGGACGCCCGTCGAACGGCGCCGCCGCGCGCTCCGGCGCGTGACCTTCACCCTGCCGCAGTACAGCCATGACTTCTCGACGCACCTTCCTGCGGGGCAGCGCCTCCGCCGGCTTCGCAGCCGCCGCCTTCGGCGCCTTCCCGCCCTCCATCCAGCGCGCGCTGGCCATCCCCGCGAACAACGCGACCGGCACCATCCGCGACGTCGAACACGTCGTGATCCTGATGCAGGAGAACCGGGCCTTCGACCACTACTTCGGCATGCTGCCGGGTGTGCGCGGCTTCGCCGACCGCTTCCCGATCCCGCTGCCCGACAGCCGCAACGTCTGGCAGCAGCGCAACGCCGCTGGCCAGGTCATCCTGCCGTTCCACCTGAACGGCGACGTGGGCAACGCGCAGCGCGCGAGCGGCACGCCGCACGACTGGAACGACAGCCAGCAGGCCTGGGACCACGGCCGCATGGACCAGTGGCCGCGCTACAAGAACCAGATCTCGATGGGCTACTTCAAGGAAGCCGAGATCCCGTTCCAGTACGCGCTGGCCAACGCCTTCACGATCTGCGACGCGTACCACTGCGCGATGCACACCGGCACCGACGCCAACCGCTCGTTCTTCCTGACCGGCACCAACGGCGCCGTCCCCACCGGCACCGCGTTCGTGACGAACGAATGGGACGCCATCGACGGGCTCGCGAGCGGCGTGAACACCGGCTACACGTGGACGACCTACGCCGAGCGCCTCGAACAGGCCGGCATCAGCTGGATCAGCTACCAGAACATGCCCGATGAATGGGGCGACAACATGCTGGGAGCGTTCCGCCAGTTCAAGCGCGCGAACATCGCGTCGGGCTACCCCGTCTCCAGCGGCGGCTCGCCGGGCAAGCCCTACACCAACACCGGCCAGGCCGTGCCGTACCACGCGTACGACGCCGCCACCGACAACGCGAACAACCCGCTCTACAAGGGCATCGCCAACACGCTGCCCGGCACCACGCCCGAAACCTACCTCGACGCGTTCCGCCGCGACATCCGCGAGGGCAAGCTGCCGAGCGTCTCGTGGCTCAACGCCCCGTCGATCTACTGCGAACACCCCGGCCCGTCGAGCCCCGTGCAGGGCGCGTGGTTCCTGCAGGAAGTGCTGGACGCGCTGACCGCGGTGCCGGAGGTCTGGAGCAAGACCGTCCTCATCGTGAACTTCGACGAGAACGACGGCTACTTCGACCACGTGCCGTCGCCGTCGGCCCCGTCGCCGGACGGCAAGGGCGGCTACGCCGGCAAGACGACGCTCGCCGAAGGGGCGCTGGCCGCCGAGTACTACACCCACCCGAAGCCGGCCGGCAGCACGCGCCAGCCCGCGCCGGACGGCCGCGTCTACGGCCCCGGACCGCGCGTGCCGATGTACGTGATCTCGCCGTGGAGCCGCGGCGGTTGGGTCAACTCGCAGGTGTTCGACCACACGTCCGTGCTGCGCTTCCTCGAGGCGCGCTTCGGGGTGATGGAGCCGAACATCAGCCCGTTCCGCCGCGCCGTCTGCGGTGACCTGACCAGCGCGTTCAACTTCGCCACGCCCAACACCGAAGTGCTGCCGGTGCTGACCGGCCGCCGCGACAAGGCCCAGGCCGACGCATTGCGCAAGCAGCAGGAAGGCCTCAAGCAGATCACGCCGCCGGCATCGCCGCAGCTGCCGCAGGTGGCGGCGGGCACGCGCCCGTCGCGCGCGCTGCCGTACGAGCTGTCGACCACGTGCGAGATCCAGCCGGGCGCGGCCAGCCTCGCCGCCACGCGCGTGGCGCTGACCTTCGGCAACACGGGCGGGCAGGCCGCGGTGTTCCACGTCTACGACCGCAACAACCTCGCCGCGGTGCCGCGCCGGTACACGGTCGAGGCGGGCAAGTCGCTGTCGGACACCTGGACGCCCGCGCTCGGTGGCGCGTACGACCTGTGGGTGCTGGGCCCCAACGGCTTCCACCGCCACTTCACCGGCAGCGCGCTGCGCGCCGCCGCAGCCGGCCAGCCGCGGCCCGACGTGCACGTGACCTGCGACGGCCGCACCGGCGAGCTGGTGCTGCGCTACGTCAACGCCGGCACGGCGCCCTGCACGTTCACGCTCGGTGCCAACGCCTACGTGACGTCGACCAGCACCCACACGGTCGCGGCCCGCGGCGAACTGACCGTGCGCCTGCCCGTCACGGGCAGCGACTGCTGGTACGACTTCAGCGTCAAGGTCACCGGCCACCCCGAGTACGTGCGGCGCTTCGCCGGCCGCGTCGAGACCGGTCGCCACACGGTCAGCGACCCCGCCCTGGGCCAACGCGCCTGACACCCGGTCACGGGCCGGCGCGTTGCCGCCGGTCCGCCACCGATCCCATGATTTCGAGAGGATTTCCCATGATTCGCCACCTCGCGGTTGCTGCCGCGCTCGCGCTCTGCGCCCCCTTCGCCTCGGCCACCGTGCTGACCTTCGACGACATCGCCGGCATCGACGACTACACCGCCGTGCCCGCCTCGTACGGCGGTCTGGACTGGTCGGGTTCCACCTGGTCCGTGCTGACGACCGGGATGTCGCCGTACACCGCCCACTCCGGCCAGGGCCGCGTGACGATGGGCTGGGGCAGCGACGACACCGCCAGCACCATCCGCTTCAACGCCCCCACCGTGTTCGACGGCGCCTGGTTCGCCGGCTACACCGAAGCCGCCGTGCGCTTCGACCTGTACTTCGAGGGCAACCTCGTCGCCAGCTCGACCACGCTGTCGCTGACCGACACGCCGGCCTTCCTCGACGCGGGCTGGGACGGCGCGGTCGACACGGTCGTCGTCTCGAGCGGGCAGCACGCCTTCTACGTGATGGACGACTTCAGCTACACGGCCGCGCCGGTGCCCGAACCCGGCGCCCTCGCGCTGATGCTGGCGGGCTTCGGCATCGTCGCGGGCGTGGCGCGTCGCCGCGCCTGAGCGGTCAGCCCTGCGGGCCCTTCGCGGCCCGCCGCAGCTGTTCCACGAGCCGGGCGTCGCCCTGCTGGAACTGATGCGCCACCCGGTCGCAGGTCTCCTTCGGTGCGCCGCACTGCACGCGCATCACCATGCGGATGCCTTCGGCATCCTGCACGAGGGTTCGCCGGACCGCCGTCGGGTGGGCCGGGTGTGTCGACTGGGTGATGGACCAGAAGGAGACGCCGCCCGGCTCCTTGAGGACGAACCAGCCGTTCTCCTCGCGCACCGTGACGCCGGGCTTGGCGCGCAGCGCTTCCAGCGCGGCCTGGGGCGACGGGTAGGCGATCTCGACGGACATGTTCGCCGGAGGGGGCGTGTCGGCCGCGTGGGCGGTGGTGCAGGCGAACGCAGAGAGCAGTGCCCTCGCGAACGTGGAACGGAGACCTTCGATCACGCGACCTCCCCAGGTCAGTGGTTCTGAATGGGCGCCGACTCTACGGCAATGGCGACGGCCTCGGGAGCTCCGGGTTAGGGATGTCACCCGCGCCCGGCGGTCCCTAGCATCGCGCGCTCCAGGGAGCTCCACATGCAACACGTCCGGGCCGGCCTCGTGGCCGCGCTGTTCGCCACGGCCGCCATGGCATCCGGCCCGGATGCCACCACCGCGC